>NZ_KE124774.1:4204355-4316162 GCF_000188155.2 Methylocystis sp. ATCC 49242 | reverse complement strand
CGAGGCGGACCGGTCCTGGCGGCTTGGTTACAAGAGCTTGAATCGGGGGCTTTTCGAGTGCGCGCGATTTCTGCGCGAAAAAAAATTAATCGCTGTGTCATCGATGTGCATCGCTTCAAATCGAGTGAACAGCGAATGCAAAAAGGCCCGGCGAAGCCGGGCCTTTTGAATATTACGAAGTTGTCGTCGTCACGAGCGTCAAGATCATGACCCACTCATGCAGGCGCTGATCTATGCCTTTGCGGACAGCGCCTTCACCCGGGCCGTCAGACGCGACACTTTGCGCGAGGCCGTGTTCTTGTGAATGACGCCCTTTTGAGCGGCGCGCATCATTTCCGGCACAGCGTTCTGCAGAGCGTCGGAGGCGAGCGTCGCGTCGCCGGCGGCGAGCGCCTCCTCCACCTTGCGCACGAAGGTGCGCATGCGGCTGCGACGGGCGCGGTTGACCGCCGTGCGGCGCTCGATCTTGCGAACGGCTTTTTTGGCCGAACTGGTATTGGCCATGTTCTATCTATCCTCGAGGGTGCGGGGGCGACCGATGGGCGCCGAAAACCGTTGCGGCCGCGAAATCGCGGCCACGTCGGGCGGGTTATAAGCGCGGGTCGGGGCTCTCGTCAATGGCGTTCCCTAGCGGTTCTTGAACGAAGGCTTCCGCTTCTCCACGAAGGCGGCCATGCCTTCCTTCTGATCTTCTGTCGCGAAAAGCCCGTAGAACAGGCGGCGCTCGAATTTCACGCCCTCCGCGAGCGTCGTCTCGAAGGCCTTATTCACGGCTTCCTTGGCCGCAATCACGGCCGGAAGGGGCATGCCGGCGATCGCCGCGCCCGCCTTCAGCGCCTCGGCGACGAGGTCGGCGGCCGGCACGATTCGGGCGACGAGCCCCGCCCGCTCCGCTTCCTCGGCGCCCATCATCCGGCCGGTCAGCACCAGGTCCATCGCCTTGGCCTTGCCGATCGCCCGGGTGAGGCGCTGGGTGCCGCCGGCGCCGGGAATCACCCCGAGCTTGATCTCCGGCTGGCCGAAGGTCGCCGTGTCCGCCGCCAATATAAAGTCGCACATCATCGCCAGCTCGCAGCCGCCGCCCAGCGCAAATCCCGAGACGGCGGCGATGATCGGCTTGCGGGCCCGCGCGACGGCGTCCCAGCGGCCGAGGAAGTCGCCGAGGAAAGCGTCGACGAAGGACTTGTCCTTCATCTCCTTGATGTCGGCGCCTGCGGCGAAGGCTTTCTCGGAGCCGGTCAGCACCACGCAGCCAATTCCGTCATCGGCGTCGAAGGCCATCAGCGCGGCGTCGAGCTCGGCGATGAGCTGCGCATTGAGCGCATTGAGCGCCTGCGGGCGGTTGAGCCGCACCAGGGCGACGCGTCCATGCCTCTCCGTTTCTATTGTCTCGTAGCTCACGCCGGCCTCCTTGTTCACGAGCGCTTCGGGGCGCTTCATATATCGAAATCGCCGCGCGCGTCCCGCCTTTCGCCGAACCCCTGCGCAATGGCGCGCGCGTACAAATCCTCGAGCGTGATCTCGTCGAGTCGCGCCAGCGCGCTTTCCTCGGCCTGAGCGATCACAGGCTCCAGCACTGCGGCGAGCAGGGCCGGCGACTGGTTCTCATCCTCTTCCTCCGCGCGCAGGGCGACGCGCACGATTTCGCCGACGCAAAGTCGGCGCCGCTCGCGCGCCAGCTCATAACCGCCGGCCGGGCCGCGCACGCTCTTTAATATTCCGGCGCGAACGAGCGCCTGCAGCAGCGTCTCCAGCCGGCGCGGCGGCAGGTCGTGCCGCGCCGCAAGCTCTTTGGACGGGACCGGGCGTCCGCGCGCGTGCAGGGCGACGTCGAGCGCCGCCATCAGCGCGAAACGCGCGGAACGCGGCAGAAGCCTCATTCTTCGCCGGCTCCGCCGAATCCCGTGGAGCCGAAGCCGCCGGCGCCGCGCGCCGTCTCGTCGAGTTCCTCGGTCGTCTCGATGAGCGTGGCATGCGAGACGGGCGCGATGACGAGCTGCGCGATGCGCATGCCGCGCGTGATCTCGAATGGCTGACCGCCGTGATTGATCAGCAGAGCCTTGATCTCCCCGCGATAGTCGCTGTCGATCGTGCCCGGCGAATTGAGCACCGTGACGCCGAATTCGACGGCAAGCCCGGAGCGCGGGCGCAATTGCGCCTCATGGGCCGGCGGCAGGGCGATGGAGATCCCGGTCGGGATCAGATCGCGCGCGCCGGGCTCCAGCACCAGCTTCTGCCCCGCCGGAAGCGCGGCGTAGAGATCGAGCCCCGCGGCGCCGGCGCTGGCGTAGGCGGGCGTCGGCAGGCCTTCGCCATGGGTGAGCCGACGGATCGTTACTTTCATGACTTCGCCTCGCTTTGCGAAAGAATGTCGGCAAGGCGCGCGACGAGACGTTCCGCCACCGCCTCCTTGCCCATGCGCGGCCAGCTTTCGACGCCCTCGCGCGTCACGAGATGCGCTTCATTGGTCTCGCCGCCGAATGTGCCCGTCCCTTCGCCGACGTCATTGGCGACGATGAGATCGCAGCCCTTTCGCGCAAGCTTGTCGCGCGCATGGACGATCACGTCGCGCGTCTCGGCCGCAAACCCCACGACGAGGCGCGGACGGCTTTCCCCGCGCGCGACGCTCGCGAGAATGTCGGGGTTTTCGACGAGCGTGAAAACCGGCGCCGCCGCCCCCTGCTCTTTCTTGATCTTGTGCGCCGCCGCCTCCACGCGCCAGTCCGCGACCGCGGCCGCACCGATGAAGACATCCGCCGGCAGGGCCCTCCGCACGGCCTCGAACATTTCGCGTGCGCTCTCGACATGAATGGTCTCGCAGCCCTGTGGATCCGGGATACGCACCGGACCGGAGACAAGCGTCACGCGCGCGCCCGCGGTTGCCGCCGCGCCGGCAATGGCGTGGCCCTGCTTGCCGGAGGAGCGATTGGCGATATAGCGCACGGGGTCTATCGCCTCATGCGTGGGGCCCGACGTGACGATCACATGGCGGCCCGCAAGCGGACCTTCCGCGCCGCGCCGGGTCACGCCCTCGGGCAAAGGCAGGCGCGTTTCCTGCGCCAAGGCCGCTTCAATCGCCGCGACAATTTCCAACGGCTCGCTCATGCGGCCGGGACCATATTCGCCGCAGGCCATCTCGCCCGCATTCGGCCCGACGAACCAGGCACCGTCAGCATGCAGCGCCGCGACGTTTCGCTGCGTCGCCGGATGCAGCCACATGCGCACATTCATCGCCGGCGCATAAAGCGCGCGCTTGTCGGTGGCGAGCAGCAGCGTCGTTGCGAGGTCGTCGCATAGGCCCCGCGCGGCGCGCGCGATGAGATGCGCGGTCGCAGGCGCGACGACGATCAGATCGGCCTCGCGCGAAAGCTGGATATGGCCCATCTCCTGCTCGTCGGTGGACGAAAAGAGATCGTCGTAAACCTTTTCGTTCGTGAGGCTGACGAAAGCGAGCGGCGTGACGAATTCTTTCGCGGCGGCGGTCATCACCACGCGGACGCGCGCGCCGCGCTCGCGCAGCCGCCGCACGAGATCGAGCGACTTGTACGCCGCGATCCCGCCGCCGACGATGAGCAAAATGCGCTTGCCGACAAGCCTATGTGTTGCACCGGAATTCGCCACGCGCCGCTCCCCCGCTCGCTGCGCGCGGGAGAATACAGATTTTACCCGCAAGGCCAAAGCGTCGCGCCGGCCCTACAGAACGGCAGCGCCAGCGTTCGGCGGCGCCATCTGGAGGATCGCGCGTCGCTCCGCCACGAGGTCGCGGGCGGCGTCCTCCGGCAGACCGACGCCGACGAGCACGGTCTCGCCAAGCTGGAGCGCCCCCTCCCGAGCCTCCAGGATCACCTCTTTCGCGCCGGCGTCGAGAAACGCATTCGCATGAACGGCGTCGCGCACGCGCGCATAGATCGGCAATTTGGGCCAATCTCGATGCGCCGAGATCACGGTCTGGAGCGCGGTCTTGGGATCGTCCATGGTGACGACCAGCGCGGCGGCGCTGCGCACGCCGAGGCGCTCCAGAATTTCATATTGTCGCGCGTCGCCGTGATAGATCGCCAGCCCCGCCTCGCGCAGCGCCGCGACCCGGAGCGCGTCCAGGTCGATAGCGACATGCGGGATCCTCTGGCTGTCGAGCAGCTGACCGATCTCCTGCCCCACGCGTCCATAGCCGACGACGATGACATGGCCGGAAATCTGGTCCGGGTAATCGGCGAATGTTTCTGTCGCCACTCCGGACGCGCCGAAATAGGCGACGAGCCGCCGCGCGGCCATGGCCAGCAAGGGAGCCATCGCCATGGTGATGCTGACGATGATCAGCATGAACTGCGCCGTGTCCTCGTAGAAGACGCCGGTCGTCAAGGACATGTCGGCGACGACGAAAGCGAACTCGCCGCCCGGGCCGAGGAGCATCGCGATCTCCAGAGCGACGCTGGACTCTTTTCCCGCGAGGCGGGCGAGCGCATAAACGATGAGCGCCTTGACGACGATCAGGCCGAAGGCCGCCGTCAATATCCGCGCCGGCTCCGCGACGATCTCCGCGAGGTCGATGCTCAGGCCGACGGAGACGAAGAACACGCCGAGCAGGAGTCCCTTGAACGGCTCGATGTCGATTGCGATGCGGTGGTGGTATTCGGTGTCCGCGAGAAGCAGCCCCGCCAGAAAAGCGCCGAGCGCCGCCGACAGCCCCGCGGCCTCCGTCGCCACCGCGGCGCCGATTATCGTGAGAAGGACGACGGCCAGAAAAAGCTCGCGGCTTCCCGTGCTCGCGACAGTCCTGAACAGGGGCCGCGCGACGAGTCGGCCGAGCCCGAGGATCAGGCAGATAACGAGGACAGCCTTGCCGACGGCGGAGACCATCTCGGCGACGACCGCGCCGGTGTCGAGAGCGAAGGCCCCCACCACGAACAGGATCGGCACCACGGCGAGATCCTGAAACAGCAGGATGCCGAAACTGGTCTGCCCGACGGATGTTCCCAGCCGGCCGCTTTCGGTCAGAAGATGCATGATGATGGCGGTCGAGGAAAGCGACAGGGCGCATCCGAAAACGACCGCGATGTCGAAGCGGAAACCGAAAAAGACCGCGATTGTCGCGATGACGACAGCCGAGATCAGCACCTGCGCGCCGCCGAGGAGAAAGACGAGGCGCCACATCGACCGCAACCGTTCGAGCGACAGTTCGAGACCGATCATGAACAGAAGAAAGACCACGCCAAAATCGGCGGCGAAGTGAACCGCCTTCTGGTCCTCGATCACCAGCGCCTCCAGCCAGGGGTGCGTCTCCGCGAGGCGCCCCAGGCCATAGGGGCTGACGAGCAGCCCGATCAGGAGAAAGCCGAGCGGAGGGCTGACGTTCAAACGTTTGATCGCCGGCACCACCAGGCCCGCGGCGCCTAGGAAAACCACGGCTTCCCGAAATTCCGCGGTGGCGAACGACATTTCGTTTAGACCTTTCGCAACAAGGTGATAATGTTTGCGGGGTCGCCGTCCGGCGTCCATACGCCTTAGTTCAAAACAGACGGTGCGCGCAATGTCGGCGAGCCTATGGCTGCGAATTCTCGCGCTCGGCCTTGTCGCCCTGGCGCTCCCTGCGCCCGGCCCCGCGCAGGCGCGTCAGCCGGCGCCCCAGCCCGTCATCGTCAGTCCCGACGCCACGGCTCCCGCGCCGGCGCAGAAAATGGCCAGTCGCGGGCGCACCTTCGTGCCGCTGCACTCGACGCTCATCGGCCAGGGGGGCGTCACGCGCCTCAATTTCTCGGGGGCGTTGTCGATCCACAACACCTCGGCCACGAATGTCCTCGCGGTCGAGAAGATCGAATACCGCAACGGCTCGGGCGAACTGATTGAAAACTACCTGTCCGATCCGATCTATCTGAAGCCCTACGGCTCGCTGCAAGTGGTCATTGCGCAGGACGACGTGCGCGGCGGCACGGGCGCAAGCTTCACCATCGACTGGTCCACGCCCGACGGCGCGGACGATCCCGTCATCGAGGCGGTCATGGCGTCCTTCGTCGGCACGCACAGCTTCAGCTTCCTCTCCGCTGGACGGAAGGTTTCGCGCCCCCAATGATCTGCTGGCCCCGGCCGGCCGGTCGTGGCAAAGCGGACGCAATGACCCGCGCCGCTCCCCCCGCGCCGCTCGTGCGGCGGCTGACGCTTTCCGACTTTCGCTCTTATGCGCAGGCGCGCTGCGACATCGAGGCGCGGCTGGTCGCGCTCTCGGGCGAGAACGGCGCCGGCAAGACCAATGTGCTCGAAGCGCTGTCGATGTTCTCTCCCGGCCGCGGCCTTCGCCGCGCCGAGCTCGCCGAATGCGCGCGTCGGGACGGCGCAGGCGGTTTTGCGGTTTCGATCGAGATCGAAATTGGCGGCGTCACGACGCAGCTCGGCCATGGGCTGACGGAAGACGGCGAGAGACGTTTTCGTATCGACCGGGCGCCGATCGGCTCCGCGCGCGCCTTTGCGGACCATATCCGCGTGCTATGGCTCACGCCCGCGATGGACGGTCTTTTCGCCGGACCGGCGGGGGAACGGCGACGCTTTCTCGACCGTCTCGCGCTCGGCGTCGACGCCGATCACGGCGCACGTGTCAACAGGCTCGAACGCGCGCTTCGCAACCGCAACCGGCTGCTGGAGGAAGGCGTCTCCGACCGCCGCTGGCTGGACGCCGCGGAACAGGAAATCGCCTCAATCGGCGTGGCGGCGGCGGCCGCGCGGCGCGAGACCGTCTCGCGACTCTCTGCTCTCATCGCGAGCGGGGGCGAAAGCCCCTTCCCATGGGCGGAAATCGCCATACAGGGCGAGATAGAGACCATGCTGGCGGAAGCGCCCGCGCTCGCCGTCGAGGATCGCTTTCGTGAAATGCTGGCCGCGACGCGCCGTCGCGACGCCGCCGCCGGCCGCACGCTCACCGGCCCGCAGACCAGCGACCTCGCCGTGCGCCACGGCCCCAAGAACGAGGCCGCGCGCGACTGCTCAACCGGCGAACAGAAAGCGCTGCTGATGGGCCTCACGCTCGCTCACGCCCGCCTCGTCACGGCCATGACGCGAAAGGCCCCGCTTCTGCTGCTCGACGAGGTCGCCGCGCATTTCGACGTGAAGCGGCGCGAGGCGCTGTTCGACGAGCTCGAATCGCTCGGCGGTCAGGTGTGGATGACGGGCGCGGACCCGCTGCTGTTTGCGTCGCTGCAAGGGCGCGCGGAGATGTTGCAGGTGACGCCTGGCCGAATCGAGCGGGTCTGATCACGGATTACGCAATAGCGGTTGCGTCATGATCGACGCGGTTCTGCGCGATATGATATGCGACCGGCAAAATCGGGGGCGTCGATGGGCTGGCACTGGATCGCGATTATCATTGGAATCATGGCCCCTTGGGTCATCCTTGGAAAATCCCTGCGCAACACCTTCAAGGAGGGCGGCGCCGTCACCGGATTTTCCGTCTGGGCGGGAATGGCCGTCTTCACGACGTCGATGGCGCTCCTCGCGGGCTGGATTATTCACAGGCTGCTTGGCTAGACGCCGGCCGCGCATTCGCCCTGGCGCCGCCGCCCATGCTATCGAGCGCCATGCCCTCCCTTCCCCCGCAGGCGCGCGCGCTGCTGAAATCCGTCTTCGGTTACGATGACTTCCGTCCCGGACAGGCCGAGATCATCGCCGCCGTGCTCGATGGCGGCCCCGTGCTCGCGATCATGCCGACGGGCAGCGGCAAGTCGATGTGCTATCAGCTTCCCGCGATCATCGAGCAGGGCCTGACCGTCGTGGTCTCACCGCTCATCGCGCTCATGCGCGATCAGGTGCGGCAGATGCGGGGGCTGGGCGTTTCGGCCGCGACGCTCAATTCCACGAACACGACGGAAGAAAACGACGAGGCGCGCCGCGCGATGCGCGAGGGCGATCTTCGGCTTTTGTTCGTCTCCCCCGAACGTCTGCTGATGGACGGGCTCATCGCCGAGCTTCGCCGCGCGGCGCCGCGCCGACTCGCCATCGACGAAGCGCATTGCGTCTCCGAATGGGGCCATGATTTCCGTCCCGAATATCGCGAGATCGGCCGCGCCGCGGAGGCGCTGGGAAATGTGCAGGTGATCGGCCTCACCGCCACCGCCGACGCCGCGACGCGCGACGATATCGCGCAGCGTCTGTTTCAGGCGAAACCGCAGATATTTCTGCACAGCTTCGATCGGCCGAATATTGCTTTGAACTTCGCGCTGAAGGATCAGCCGCGACGGCAATTGTCGCGCTTTCTCGAAAGTCACAAGGGCGAGAGCGGCATCGTCTATTGCTCTTCGCGCCAGCGCACGGAGGACCTCGCCGCCTATTTCATCGATCAGGGGCACGACGCGCTCGCCTATCATGCGGGGCTCGATCAGGAGACGCGCAATCGCAATCAGGATCGCTTTCTGCAGGAAGACGGAATCATTGCGGTGGCGACGATCGCCTTCGGCATGGGCGTCAACAAGCCGGACGTCCGCTTCGTGGCGCACGCCGACATGCCGTCGTCAGTTGAATCCTACTATCAGGAGATCGGCCGCGCCGGCCGCGACGGACTGCCCGCCGATACGTTGACGCTCTACAGCCTCGACGACATGGCGTTTCGGCGCCGGCGCATCGACGAAAAGGAAGTCGGCGAGGAGCGCCGCCGCATCGAGCACAACCGCTTTTCCGCGCTCGCCATGCTTTGCGAAACGCCGACATGCCGGCGCCAGACTCTCCTCGCCTATTTCGCGGAGGAAGCCGCGCCTTGCGGACGCTGTGACGTGTGCCTCGGGAAAATCGCCGTTTTCGACGGCGTGATCCCCGCGCAAAAGGCGCTCTCCGCCGTCTATCGCACCGGACAGCGCTTCGGCGCCGGACATCTTGCGGATGTTCTGACGGGCGAAGCGACGGAAGCCGTGCGGCGTCACGGACATGATGCGATCAAGACCTTCGGCGTCGGCAAGGAACATTCGAAACAGGCGTGGGCCTCGATCCTGCGTCAGCTCTTCGCCGCCGGCGCCTTGCGCGCGGCGAGCGCGGAACATGGCGGCTTCGCGCTGACAGAAAAAGGCGAAGACATTCTTCTCGGTCGCGAGAAGATCATGTTGCGCAGCGATCCACTCTCGCCGCGCGGACGCATGCGCAAGGAGGCCCCGCGCCTCGACGAGGCGAGCGACAAAATATTGGCCGCGCTGAAGCGCAAGCGGCTCGAGCTCGCGCATGAGGAAGGCGTGCCCGCCTATGTCATCTTCGCCGACCGCACGCTGATCGACATGGCGGAGAAGCGCCCCGCGACGCTCGACGATCTGTTGTCGGTGCATGGCGTGGGCGAGCGCAAGCTTGCGCGCTATGGCGACGCTTTCCTCGAGGCGCTGGAAGAAGCGTTACGTTGAACGCCCTGGCGCCCCGGTTGCAACAGGCCCGCAACCGAAAGGCGCCGCAAATGAAATTCTACATGACGCCGGGCTCCTGCTCGACCGGCATCCATATCCTGCTCGAGGAGATCGGCCTCGTTTTCGAGGCCCATGTGCTCAATCTGCCGCGCGGCGATCATTTGACGCCGGAATATCTCGCGATCAATCCGAATGGAACCATTCCGACGCTGGTTTGCGACGACGGGCTGGTTCTGACCGATTTCGTCAGCATCGCGACATGGCTGGCGAAAAGCCATCCGCGCCGCAAACTGCTCCCCGAAGATCCCTCGCTCGCGCAGGAAGCGCTGGCGATGCTCGAATTCTGCACGCGACATATCCACGGCGAAGGATTTCGCCGCGTCTTCACGCCCGAGCGCTATGGCGCCGCGCGCGAGGAAATCATCACGGAAGGGCGCGCGATAGCCGAGAGCGCATTCGAGGCCGTCAACGCCGAACTCGCCGGGCGCGCCTATGTCGCGGGCGACTTCTCCATCGCCGACGCGGCGCTTTTCTATGTCGAATTCTGGGCGGACAAGATCGGCATGACGTTGCAGCCCAATTGTCGCGCCCATTACCAGCGCATGAAAACGCGCCCCGCCGTAAGGCAGGTGCTCGCGGAGGAAGGCTATCGTTAGCGAAAATCAGGTCTTGCTTGCCAAAAGGGAAGAAAAGTCGCAACTTTTTCAGGGGCAGGTTCGTTAACTCGATTTTCTTCGCGGGGCGAGATCATGAGAAAATCCACAGGCTATCGCTCACTGGCTTTTACCTGCGCTTCCTGTTTCGCCCTTCTGTTCGCCGCCGGGTCCCGAGCTGAAGTCGTCCCCCTGTGCGAGTCTTCGGCGCAATTCGGATCGCTCCTCGACTCCACCGAGTTCAACAAGGCCGTGCAGGCGCTGCCGCCGGCGGCTTTGCTCGATCCTCCGCTCGCGCCGATCCTTCCCGAGAAATCATTTCTCCGAAATCTGCCGGCCGTCGCCCAGCAGGGAACGCTGACGCAGCCCGGATCGCCCGGCAGCTGCGAGGCGCAGTCATTCGGCTATGGCCTCGGCTCCTATACGGCGGCGCGCAACGCGAACGGCTCGTTGAAATGGGATCCCAAGTTCCCGCAGAATTCCGTCAGCGCGGCCTTTCTTTATGCTCTGGCGCACAAGCAGGAAGGCAAGAGCTGTCCCCAAGGCTCTCTGGCGCTCGGTTATCTCGCTCAGCTGGTTTCCAATGGCGCGCCCACGCGGCAGGGCGTGCCTTACAGGCCCTATTGCTCCTATCTGGACGCAATCCAGTATCAGGCGGATTTTCCGAATAGCTATCCCGACATGCGGCGCTTCCGAATTGGCAGCTACGCGACGATCAAGATAAAGGGCGACGCAAACGCGATAGAGCGGATCAAACAATATGTCGCGAACAGGCAAGCCGTTGCTTTTTCGGGCAGGGTCCTTTGCGGTTACGGTAAAAAGGTGAAGTTCAGGAACGGCGTGATCTACGAAACAAATATCGTGCCGAACTCCGGCCATGGGCAATTGGTCGTCGGCTATGACGACAAGGTCGGCGTCCCCGGTCGGACGGGAGCCCTCCTGATACAGAACAGTTTCGGCACGAGCTGGCCGCCGGCGTCGGCCGGCTCGATTGCGCCTCCGGGCATGGCGTATTGGTCATACAAGAGCTTCGCCACCACCCAGTCTCTCGCGGCGGTCGCCTATCCGCGCTCGGATATCCAGACAGGCGACAGGCTCCTCATCAAGAACAGCTATTTCGCGCCCCAGGGCGCGATACGGCGCGCCTATCAATGGGCGCCCGCCGCCGGCCAGGCGGATTATCTGATCCTCAGCCATGTTTTCAGCGACCCGATAATGCTCTCCAGCGTCGAGCTGACAGAGCCGGGAACCGGCCGAGTGACGGTCGCCGCAAATTACGGCCAATACATTAGCTCCGGCTACAGCTATTTGAAACGCGCCGACGGCAGCGCCTTTCTCGAAGGAACCTACCTTGTCACTCTGAGGGGCGCGACTCTGGGCGGACATGCGGTGGCGTATACCGGCGCGGTCGAGATTGGCCCGTCGCGCCCGGCCAGGCTGCCGGGGAGATCGATGACGGGAGCAATTGTGACCGGCTCGACCGGAGCGCCGGCTATCATTTCCCTGTCGCATTGAGCGATCCGGAAAACAGCGTTCATCCGCTTTTCGCCCCCTGCGCCTGCGCGCGACGCTGACGGGCGCGGACGTTGCGCCGTCCCGGGACGGCGCGCGTGGGTGAAACCATCGTGACTCCGCCCCTCGCACGAGGGGGAGAACATTGTTCTTTCCGTGCAATCGCCGGGTGATCCGGGCTAGAATGGCCTTTACGAATCATGGGGCCGAAGGCTCCCGGAAAACCGAGCGAAATGAGCGAGAACGAGAAGAACGTCGACCCGGCCGAATATGGCGCCGAATCCATCAAGGTGCTGCGCGGGCTGGACGCCGTGCGCAAGCGTCCTGGCATGTATATCGGCGACACCGATGACGGCACCGGCCTGCATCACATGGTCTATGAGGTCGTCGACAACGCCATCGACGAGGCGCTCGCCGGCCACGCCACGCGCGTCACGGTCACGCTCAACGCCGACGGCTCCTGCTCCGTCACCGACAATGGCCGCGGCATTCCGACCGACATCCACCCCGAGGAGGGCGTGTCGGCGGCCGAAGTCATCATGACGCAGCTCCACGCCGGCGGTAAGTTCGACCAGAATTCCTACAAGGTTTCCGGCGGCCTGCACGGCGTCGGCGTCTCGGTCGTCAATGCGCTCTCCGTGTGGCTGAAGCTGCGCATCTGGCGCAACGGCAAAGAGCACGCGATGGAATTCGCCAATGGCGACGCCGTCACGAAGCTCGCCATCGTCGGCGACGCGCCGATCGAGGACGGGAAGCCCAAGCGCGGCACGGAAGTGACCTTCCTGCCCTCCACCGCGACCTTCACCATGGTCGAATTCGACTATGCGACGATCGAGCACCGACTGCGCGAACTCGCCTTCCTCAATTCCGGCGTGCGCATCGTCCTCACCGACGCGCGCCACGCCGAAGTCAAGCGGGAGGAGCTATTCTACGAAGGCGGGCTGGAGGCTTTCGTGCGCTGGCTCGACCGCGCCAAGTCGCCGCTGATTTCGGCGCCGATTCTCGTCAACGGCAAACGCGACCACATCAGCGTCGAAGTCGCGCTGTGGTGGAACGACAGCTACCACGAGAATGTGCTGGCCTTCACGAACAACATTCCGCAGCGGGACGGCGGCACCCATCTCGCGGGCTTCCGCGCCGCGCTGACGCGCCAGATTACGGGCTATGCCGACTCGTCGGGCCTGACCAAGCGCGAGAAGGTCGATCTCTCGGGCGACGACTGCCGCGAGGGCCTGACCTGCGTGCTGTCCGTGAAAGTGCCGGACCCGAAGTTCTCGTCGCAGACGAAGGACAAGCTCGTCTCGTCGGAGGTGCGTCCGGCCGTCGAGAATGTCATGAATGAAATTCTCGGCCAATGGCTCGAGGAGCATCCGGCCGAAGCGAAGAACATCGTCTCCAAGGTCGTCGAGGCGGCGGCCGCGCGCGAGGCGGCGCGCAAGGCGCGCGAACTCACGCGGCGCAAGGGCGCGCTCGACGTCGCGAATCTGCCCGGCAAGCTCGCCGACTGCCAGGAGCGCGATCCGGCCAAGTCCGAACTCTTCATCGTCGAGGGCGACTCGGCCGGCGGCACCGCGAAGCAGGGCCGCGACCGCGCCTTCCAGGCCGTGCTGCCCCTGCGCGGCAAGATCCTGAACGTCGAGCGCGCGCGTTTCGACAAGATGCTCTCGTCGGAGCAGATCGGCACGCTGATCACGGCGCTCGGCACGGGCGTCGGGCGCGACGAATTCAACGCCGACAAGCTGCGTTATCACAAGATCATCATCATGACCGACGCGGACGTCGACGGCGCCCACATCCGCACGCTGATCCTGACCTTCTTCTACCGGCAGATGCCGGAGCTGATCGAGCGCGGCCATGTGTTCATCGCGCAGGCGCCGCTCTACAAGGTCACGAAGGGCAAGTCGACGCAATATCTCAAGGACGAGCGCGCGCTGGAGGATTATCTCATCGACAGCCTGCTCGACGGCGCGGTGTTGCGCACGGGATCGGAAGATCGCGCCGGCGCCGATCTGCGCAAGGTGCTGGAGGACGCGCGTGCCTTCCGAACCGTGATGGCGAGCCTGCATTCGCGCTACGATCGCCATGTCGTGGAGCAGGCGGCGATGGCCGGCGCTCTGGCGCCGCATGGCGAGAACGGCGAGGCCGATCGCCTCGCTCAGGAAGTCGCGCGTCGGCTCGACGCCATCGCAGAGGAGACCGAGCGCGGCTGGACGGGCGAACCGCGCGAGGGCGGTTACGTCTTCAAGCGCACGCTGCGCGGCGTGACGCAGGCGGTGATCCTCGACGCGGCGATGCTGAATTCGAGCGAAGCTCGCAAGCTGCATGAACGCGCCGAAAGCCTGCGCGACGTCTTCTCCGCGCCCGCGACGCTGATCCGCCGCGGCGACGAGGCGCCGCTCTCGGGTCCCATCGCGCTTTACGAGGCGATGAACCAGATCGGCCGCAAGGGCCTCACCATCCAGCGTTACAAGGGTCTGGGCGAAATGAACGCCGAGCAGCTCTGGGAGACGACCCTCGACCGCGAGGCGCGCTCGCTGTTGCAGGTGAAGGTGAAGGAGGCCGCCGAGGCCGACGACATTTTCGTGAAGCTGATGGGCGACGTGGTGGAGCCACGCCGCGAGTTCATCCAGGAGAATGCGCTGAGCGTCGCGAATCTGGATGTGTGAGCGACCAGCGACAGGGTATGATCGCCGCGGGTCTGGCGAGGAACGAAATATGACACACGCTCTCGGAGAACTCGAAGAAGCCGTCGAACGTTTGATCGCCTCGGGCCGTTACGCCTCGAAAGACGAAATCCTTCGCGAGGGCGTGCGTCTGCTCGAAGAGCGCGAGCGAAAGCTCGAGGGGCTCGACGCCGCAATTGGAAGGGGCTTGGCCGACACCGAAGCGGGGCGAGTTTCGCCGGCGTCCGACGTGTTCGACCGGCTCGAACGCAAGTATCGGACAACGAGCGTAGTGTGAAAGTTGTTTTCGCGAGGGAAGCCGAGACGGATCTGGAAGCGATCGGAGATTTCATTGCGTCCGAAAGTCCGGCGCAGGCGTTGGCCTTCGTCCAAGCTTTGCGGAGGCGGTGTGAACGGCTCGCCGACATGCCGAGGCGCTTATCCCTCGCGCCGCGCGATGAAGCGACGGGTGTGCGCCGGATGGTCCATGGCAATTTCCTCGTCTTCGATCGCGTGACTGCAAATACGGTCGAAATCCTCCAGATCCTGCGTGGCGCGCGGGATTATGACGCCCTTCTGTTTCCAACGGAATGAGTCCGGGGCCACAATCCGTCCGCCTCCTCGTCTGCGTCGGCCCCAACTGCGACGCGAAAGGCCGCGGGCGCGCCTTGCTGGCTGACGTGCAAGAAGCCGCTCGCGCCGCGTTCCCCGACGCGCTCGCAGAAGGCCGGCTGAAAATTTCGACGCGCGAATGTCTGCGTCTCTGCACGCGCGATCCGGTCGTGCGCGTCGAGCCCTCGGGCGACGCCTTTTCCGGGCCGGACGTCGACGACCTGATGCAGACCATCCGCGATACGCTGAGGTCCGCCCCGGGAAACGGGCTGGAGCCGGGCGGCGCATGATCCCCACGCTCCCGCGCGACTCCTGCGTTTTCCGCCATTTCATGCGATAAGGGAACATGGCGACGATTCGGAATGCTTTCGACCCTGGCTTCGGCGTTTACGTGCACTGGCCGTTCTGCCTGTCGAAATGCCCTTATTGCGATTTCAACAGCCACGTCCGCCGTGGCGACGTCGACGAAGACCGCTTCGTCGAAGCCTTCGCCGTGGAGCTCGCCCATCGCGCGAGTCTCGCGCCGGGGCGCGAGGTGCGCTCCGTGTTTTTCGGCGGCGGCACGCCCTCGCTGATGTCGCCCTCGACCGTCGAGGCGATTCTCTCGCAGATCGCCAGCCACTGGACCATGGCGAGAGACGTAGAGATCACGCTCGAAGCCAATCCGACCAGCGTGGAGGCGTCGCGTTTCAAGGGCTTCAAGGCGGCGGGAATCAATCGTGTCTCGCTGGGGATTCAGGCGCTCAACGACATTGACCTCAAGGGCCTCGGGCGCCAACATTCGGTCGCCGAGGCGCTGATGGCGCTCGACATCGCCAATTCGGTCTTCGACCGCACCTCCTTCGACCTCATATACGGCCGGACGGGCCAGACGCCCGCCGCCTGGCGCAAGGAGCTCGACCTTGCGCTCGCCCGCGCGCCGGAACATGTGTCGCTCTACCAGCTCACCATCGAGCCCGACACCCTATTCGAACGCATGGTCAATACGGGCAAGATGACGGTCCCCGACGTCGACACACAGCGCGCTCTGTGGGACGTGACGCAGGAAGTCACCGCCCGCCATGGCCTGCCGTCCTATGAAGTGTCGAACCACGCGCGCCCCGGCGCGGAGTGCCGGCACAATCTCGTCTACTGGCGCTATGGCGAATACGCCGGCGTCGGCCCCGGCGCGCATGGGCGGATCGTGACCACGCGCGGCCGCCGCGCGCAGGCGACGGAGCGGCATCCCGAGATGTGGCTCACCTGCGTGGAGACGGAAGGCCACGGCCTCGTCGAGGACGAGTTGCTGAACGCCGAGCAGGAAGGCGACGAGTTCCTGCTGATGGGCCTGCGTCTGCGCGAAGGCATCGACCCGCAGCGCTATTTCCTGCTCACCGGCAAAAAACTCTCGCAGTCGCGCATCAGCGAACTGATCGGCGACGGGCTCGTGGAAGTTACGCGCGAGAACCGGCTGCGCGTGAGTTCGGAAGGCTTTCCGGTGCTCGACGCCGTGGTGGCGGATCTCGCCGCCTGATGGCCGGCGTTTGGCGGAGCCGCGATTTCAAGGCGATTCGCTGCGTATAACACGATAAATGTATAGATCGGCGGGAACCAAGTCGTAGCCAGAGCGCTTATCCAGATGCGGCCCCGGCCGCGCTTTCATATGGCTGCGCCAGCGCAGCAATTTTCTGGAGCGTTCAATATGTCCCTTCTGACGGATATTCTTGTTCAGGCGGTCGCCGGCGCAATGGGCGGCAAGGCTGCCGGCAAGCTGACGAAAACCGACGAGACCAATGCGCTCGGCAATCTGATCAGCGGCGCGCTTGGCGGCGGACTCGGCGGCCAGTTGTTGAGCGCCATCATTCCGTCGCTCGCGAGCGCGGCGTCCGGCGGCGGAGGTTTCGACATCGGCGTGTTGCTCGGCCAGGCGGTCGGCGGCGGCGTCACCGGCGCCATCGTCACCCTGCTTTACAACGTCATCAAGAAGCGCTTCGTCGGATAGAGCCGACCGGCGACGATCTGCCGGGCCGGGAAATAAACAGGCGTGGAGGCGCCTCCCGGCTGAACGAGAAAAACAGCGGCCCCGCGCTTTGCGCGGCGGATGCAAATCCATTCCCCTCGCGCATGCGCGAGGGGAGCGATTCAGGCGTTCGCCTTCCGGCCGGACAGCGGCGAACGGGAATTGCCGCGTTTCATACCGTCGGCGTCGGAGGCGAGGTAGAGACCGGCGCTCTTGACGCTTCCGCCCTTGGCGAAGCGCACGGCTTCGTTCAGCCGGTCGATCGACGAGCCAGAGGGTCTCGCGACCGGCGCGGGCGGCTCGAGGCTACGCTCGGGAGCCGCGATCTTCGCTGACGAGGCCTTGGCGACGGCTCGATAATCGTCGGTCGCCGAAAGGTCGCCGGTGACGACGGCGCCCTTCTCCAGCTCGATTTCGCCATACATGACGCGGCCCTCGACCCGGCCGGTCGCGCGAACGATCAGATGTTGCTTGATCTCGACATGGTCGGTGACCCAGCCGCTGATGTCAGCCTCGGTGGCGCTGATATTGCCCCGAACGACGCCGGACTGGCCGACGCAGACGACGCGGGCGGTAATGTCGCCCTCGACAGTGCCATCAATAACAATAAGATCAGGCACAGAGATTTCGCCCTTGAGCGTAACTCCGGCGCCAATATAGGCGACATTTTCCTGATCCGGCCTGAATCCGGAATTTGTGTTAATCGTCATTAGACGCCCCTATTCCCGTTACATAACGGATACAACCAGTCTAAAGACTATACTAGCATATTCATGGCAGCAATTAAAAAAATCAAAGGCCGCGCTCAAGGTAAATTACGTAGACATTCCAGTGTATTAGACAGTGGAAAAAGCGGTGGGGGACGGAATACTCCCGCTATGCTTGTGTACTAAAATGAGCGCGCGCATCATGCCGGCATGAATGTATTTTTTTCAATTACTTAACCATATAGAGAGCGCGGACGACGCGTGACGTCGCAGACGTTTGCCCGACCGGCTAACACGTTGGATTCAATTTTATACTTTGATAGTTCACCTAATGCTTGTACAGAGTCGACAAACACTTTCGACTCAAGATTCGTCGCCCGAATCTGACAGCGGGTGCAGGTCGCGCACCATCGCGCGCATGCGCTCATCGAGCACATGCGTGTAAATCTGGGTCGTCGAAATGTCGGCGTGGCCCAGAAGCTCCTGCACGACGCGCAGATCCGCCCCGTTTTGCAGGAGATGGCTCGCGAAGGCGTGACGCAGCGCATGGGGATGGACCTGCGCCGCTGAAAGACCGGCGACGACCCCCAGCATTTTCAGATCGCGCGCGAAGGCCTGACGGGTCAGATGGCCGCTGTCACTGTCGGCAGGGAAGAGGAAAGGTCCCTCCGCCAGTCCCGGCGCAGTGGCGTCCAACAGCTTGCGGTAATCAGCGAGCGCGCTTTTGGCGCGGTCGGTCAGCGGCGCAAGTCGCTCGCGCCCGCCCTTTCCGCGAATCGTGATGAACGGATCGCGCGCCCGCGCGGCGCTTTTCGGGAGCGACACGAGTTCTGAAACGCGCAGCCCCGTCGCATAAAGCGTTTCGAGCAAAGCATAGAGCCGCGCCGCGCGCAGCCGCTCCCGCAGCGGGCGCTTCTCGTCGTCGAGCCCCTCGCGCGCGACGGAAAGCAGCCGGTCGACTTCCGCAACCGACATCACGCCCGGCGCGCTGCGGACACGGCGCGGGCCTTCCAGCGCGGCGGCGGGGTCGTCGCCGCGATGCCGGTCGACATAAAGGAATTTGTGAAACTGCCGGATCGCCGAAATCCGCCGCGCTACGGTCGCCGCCGACATGCCGCGCGGCTCCAGCGAGGCGAGATAGGCGCGCACGCCATCGCTGGTCACATCGTCGGGGTTGGTCCCCTGCCCGCGCAGGAAGTCGATGTAATCGGCAAGGTCGCGGCGATAGGCGTCCTGCGTGTTTTGCGCGGCGCCGCGCTCGGCAGCGAGCATGTCGAGAAAGGCGTCGAGCTGGCGCTCCGCGCGTCCGCTCATCGCCCTTCTCTCACTTGTTCAGGCGCTGCGCGGGTATCGTGTAGGTCATCTCACGCGGCTGCGGCGTCACGTAGGAAACGATCGCGACCATGGCGCCGTAAACGATCGCGACGATCGCGCCGACAATGACAAGAAAGCGGATGAGACTCGGCAATTCGACTCGCCCCGGTAAATCCAGTTCAAGCTATCGCCCGAAGCGGCGTCGATTGCAACCGCGAGCCCTACCGCACCACCACCCGCGTTCCGACGCCGACCCGGTTGTAGAGATCCACGACGTCGTCGTTCATCATGCGGATACAGCCCGACGACACGTTCTGGCCGATCGTGTGCGGCTCATTGGTGCCGTGGATGCGATAGAGCGAGGAGCCCAGATACAGCGCGCGGGCGCCGAGCGGATTGGCCGGACCGCCGTCCATGTGGCGCGGCAGATCGGGCCGGCGCGCCAGCATTTCGGCGGGCGGCGTCCAGTCCGGCCACTCGGCCTTGCGGCTGATCGTCTTGACGCCCGACCACTCGAAGCCTGGCCGGCCCACGCCAATCCCGTAGCGGATGGCGCGGCCGCGACCCTGCACGAGATAGAGATGCTTGCGCGGCGTGTCGACGACGATGGTGCCGGGCGATTCGGGGCCCTGGTAATCGACTTCGGCGCGCAGATAGTCGGGATCCATTTCACGCTGCATGTCCATCGGCTGCGGCGCATAGGCGGCGACGCGCGTCTGCGTGGCGTAAGGATGGGCGGCCGGCGGCGCGGCATAGCGCACATGCGGCCCGGAAGCCTCGCCGACCAGGGCCTCGATCAGCCCCCCGCCGAGCGCGCTTTGCGGCTGCGGCGCATAATAATTCGACGGATAGGGCGGCGCGGCGGACAGGGCGTAGGGATTGGCCTGCGCCGCGGAGGAGAGCGCGAGCGACAGGGCCGTCGCGGAGAAGGCCGGAACGAGACGCAATAATATCGATTTGCGGGACATGACGCGAAACCGTTGAGCGCGCGCCGGAAGCATGGAGCCTACGGCGCAAGGGACGATGGTTTACATGATAATCGATCGATTTTTACCGTAAATGCTAAGCATAAGCTGTGGTTATTGCTTCGCTAAAGCCTGCTTTTCCTGGTTATCGCCAGCCAAATATTCATGGTCAACAAATCGTGCGCGCGCCGGGAATGGCCCGACGGCCCAAGGCGCCGTCAGCGATACGCCATTGCGGCCAGCATGACGATCGACCAGACGCCCCAGGCGAAGATCGCAAAGGCCGCCGCCAGCACGCCGACGGCGGATATGTCGCAAATCTCCGCGACGCCGAACCACGCTTTCTTTCGCGACGCTTCCCGCCGGTACATGTTGCGCGCCGCGCGGTCGCATCCGCAGGAGAGTATGGCGATCACGACGCCGACGAGAAAGCAAAGAATGAGATTCGAGAGTGACGCGATCTGCTCGATATTGTTTTCGCGCCGCGTCACCGTCACGATCACCGTCACCGCCGCCGCCCATATGGCGGCGTTGATGTTGAGGATCAGCGCGACTTTGGGCCCCAGCGGAATGGGATAGCCTTCCTCCGGGGCGTGGTGTTCATCGTCATGGTGATGAGTATGACTTGAAAAGAAAGTGTCGGACATCGGCCTCCCCCTGAATTCGCGCGCAGCTCCGCGCACAACGAAATTCAGGCTACGTGATGAATAAATATAGTAAATTGTATACACCACGGCATAGTTGAAGCTTCACTAACTCGCGACGCTCTCGCTCTCCCCGGTCAGAAATGCGTCTCCGTATCCTCTTCCTCCGCGGGAATCTCGTGGCGCATGATGAGCGGCGCCTGCGCGATCGCGAACAGGATCGTGAGGGGCAGAATGCCGAAGACCTTGAAGTTCACCCAGTCGTCGGTCGACACCACGCGGCGCACGACTTCGTTGAGGCCGGCAAGAAAGAAGAAGAACAGGCCCCAGCGCCAGGTGAGCTTGCGCCAGCCCGCGTCGTCAATATGGATCGCGAGATCGAAGACGATCGGCAAGAGGAGTTTTCCGAAGTAAAGCGCGCCGATGAGGCCAGCGCCGAACAGCGAATAGAGGATCGTCACCTTCAGCTTGATGAAGGTTTCGTCGTGCAGGAAATAGGTCAGCGATCCGAAAACCAGCACGAGAATCGCCGTCACGACCGGCATCGCCGGCAGATGTTTTGTCACCGCCCAGGACACGACGAGCGTGAGGACGACGCCGGCCATCAGCACGCCCGTCGCGGCGAAAATGCCGTATTTGCTGTTCGCCACGAAGAACAGCACGAGCGGCCCGAGCTCGAGTAGGAGCTTGGCCCACGGGCTCAAACGCTTCTTGGGGCCCGTGGACAGATCCGTCTTGGGCTTGGTCGCAGTGTCCTGAGTCATGTCGTTCAGCTTTCCGAAGCCGCCTCTGGCGTTTCGCTTTCCTCGAGGCCGGCGATGGCGCGCGCGAAATCGCGGGCCGTGAAGGGTTCAAGATCGTCCTGTCCCTCGCCTACGCCGATGAAGTGGATCGGGAGGCCATAAGCCTCCGCGATGGCGACGAGAATGCCGCCGCGCGCCGTGCCGTCAAGCTTGGTCATCACGAGGCCGGTGACGCCCGCCATGCGCTGAAAGACCTCGACCTGCTGCATCGCATTCTGGCCGACGGTGGCGTCGAGCACCAGCAGCACCGCATGAGGCGCCTCGGGCTCGGCCTTTTTCATCACCCGCACGATTTTTTCCAGCTCGGCCATCAGCTCGGCGCGGTTCTGAAGGCGCCCGGCGGTGTCCATCAGCATGATGTCGGCGCCGCTTTCACCCGCGCGCTTGATGGCGTCGAAGGCGAGTCCGGCGGCGTCCGCGCCTTCATTGCCCGCGACGACCTCCGCATCGAGCCGCGCGCCCCAGATCCGCAGCTGCTCGACGGCGGCGGCGCGGAAAGTGTCGCCGGCCGCGAGCACGACCTTCTTGCCCTCACCCGTCCACTTGGAGGCAAGCTTGGCGATGGTGGTGGTCTTGCCGGAACCATTGACGCCGACGACCAGCACGATGAAAGGCTTTTTGCTCTCGTCGATCTCGAAGGGAACAGCCACTGGCTCCAGCACGGCCTCGACCTCGCGGGCGAGGATGGCGCGCACCTCGTCGGGCTCGATGTCCTTTTCGTAGCGCGCCTTGCCGACGGCCTTGGTGATGCGCATCGCCGCGCCGACGCCAAGGTCGGCGCGCAAGAGCACGTCCTCCAGCTCTTCGAGCGTCAGCGCGTCGAGCTTGCGCTTGGTGAAAATGTCGGCGACGCCTTGGGAAATCGCCTGCGACGTGCGCGCCAGACCGCCCGTCAGTCGCGACCACCAGGAGCGCTTGGGCTCCTCCGGCGCCTCGGCAATTTGCGGCTCCGCCTGCGTCTTTTCGTTTTTTCCGAACAGGCGCGAGAACATGCCGCGCTTTTTCGACCCGTCTGCGTCCGTGCTCATGCGTCCCTCAATTGGCGGCAATGCCTACACTAATCATGGCCGAAGGGCCAGTGAAGTTGGAGAAAGTCAAATCATTCCGTCAGTCTTGAAAATTATTAGGAGTCCTATAAATATGCCGGTATGAGCACCGGAGGCCCTTCCGCAGCCATCACGAAGCGACTGATCGACGGTCTCGAGCGCGTCTCGGCGGCGCTGCGCGCCGATCGCTGGCGCGCGCTGGAGACCGCGCCGGTCAATCCGACGCAGGCGCAGATACTCGGCTATCTCGCCGGTCACGAAGGCGCTCGCGTCGGCGCCATCGCCGCCCATCTCGGCGCAAGCCAGCCGACAGCGACGGACTCCATCGCCGCGCTGGAGAAGAAGGGGCTCGTCGAGCGCCGCCCGGATGCGCAGGATCGTCGCGCGACCACCGTGGCCGCGACCGAGCGCGGACTGGCGCTGAGCGGAGCGATCGAGGCGCGCGCCGGTGCGACCGAGCGCGCATTGCAGGCGCTGGGCGCGCAGGAGCAATCGCAACTGCTCGGCCTCGTCATTCGGCTCATCCGTAATCTGCAAATAGAGGGCGCGATCCCGCCGCAACGCATGTGCGTCAGCTGCAAGTATTTTCGCCCCTACGCGCATGACGACGCGGAAGCCCCGCATCACTGCGCTCTCGTCGACGCCGCCTTCGGCGCGCCGGCGCTCAGGCTCGATTGCGCCGACCATGAAGCGGCGCAGGATCAGGAGGAGGTCTGGAACAAGTTTCTCGGCGTCGCCGAACGCGACGCCGCGAGACCGGCGGCGCCCTGAGCGCCCCGGAAAAAAGCGGCGGTTCGCCGGGTTGCAGCCGACGAACCGCCTTTCATCCCACTTCGCATCACGAAGAAGGAAACGCACTATGTCTCAAAAAGCCGTCTTCTACCACGCCGGATGCCCGGTCTGCGTCGACGCCGAACGTCAGCTGGCGGAAAGCCTCGATCCCAAGAAGTTCGAGGTCGAGATCGTGCATCTCGGGCAGGACAAGAGCCGGATCGGCGAGGCCGAGAAGGCCGGCGTGAAATCGGTGCCGGCGCTTGTGCTGGGCGGCAAGCCCTACCACATAAATTTTGGCGCGGACCTCGCCGCGCTGAAGTAACGCGCCACCTTACCAGTAAGCGGGAACCGTTCAGCACCGCGCAATGATCTGACGGTTCCTGTCGGGCGGGCCTCCCCCCGGGGTCCGCCCCTTCTTTTCCTGACGCTCCCCGCAAAAGTCCTTCGCCCGTGCGCTGACGCACGCCGCACTCAGCCGCTCCCGTGCCATTCCCTTCGCCCACGGAACGCAACCTGCGTTCGATGATCCGGAGGGGAAAACATGAGCGAAGATCGCATCGCCAATATCGTCATCGTCGTCGGTCCGGCGATCTGGTGCCTGAGCCTCATGATCGTGGGCTGGAGCTGGATGTTTCCGGCGACGACGAACTGATTTAGCAATCGCCGCCGAACGATGCCGCCCGCGCCTCAGCCGCCGTCACCATCGCAGGACGGCGCCGCCCCACGTCATGCCGGCGCCGATGGCCATCATCGCAATCACGTCGCCCTTCTTCAGCCTTCCGGCGCGATTGGCCTCGTCGAGCGTGATGGGCATGGAGGCGCTCGACGTGTTTCCATAGCGGTCGATGTTGATCCAGCACTTCTCGACCGGCACGCCGAGATTGTCGAGCGCGGACTCGATGATGCGCTGATTGGCCTGATGGGCGATTACATGGGTGACGTCGCTGGCGGACAGTCCGGCCTTGGCGAGCGTGTCGGCGACGACCTCCGGCAGAAGCCGCGTCGCAACCTTGTAGACCTCGCGGCCGCGCATCTTGATCTTGTTGCCATTGTCGGCGAGCAACTCCTCGGACAATGGGCGGCGGCTGCCGCCGCCGAAAATGCCGAGAATGTCAGTCATCGAGCCGTCCGTGCGCAGCGTCGCGGCGAGAAGGCCGTGACCCTCCTCCTCCGTCGCGCCGAGCAGGATGGCGCCGGCGGCGTCGCCGAACAGCACGCAGGTCTCGCGATTGGTCCAGTCGACGAACCGGCTCAGCGTCTCGGCGCCGATGACGAGCGCGCGCTTCACCATGCCGGAGCGAATGAACTGGTCGGCGATGGTGAGGCCGTAAAGCGACCCTGCGCAGGCCGCCGCCACGTCGAAACAGAACGCGTTCTTCGCGCCGAGCCTGGCCTGCACGAAAGCGGCGCAGGAGGGCGTGGGCGTATCGCCCGTCACCGTGCCGACGACGATCATGTCGACATCCGCAGGATCGACGCCCGCAAAGGCCAGCGCCTCGCGCGCGGCGGCGGCGGCAAGATCGGAGGTCGCCTCACTGTCCGCGGCGACGCGCCGCTCCCTGATGCCCGTGCGGCTGACGATCCAGTCGCCGTTGGTGGCGACCATCTTCTCGAGATCGGCGTTGGTGACGACGCGACTCGGCGCGTAGGATCCGGTTCCGAGAACGATCGAATTCGGCAAGGGTCAAGTCTTCCTTTAGGACGGCGGCGCTGATGGAAATTAACGCGCATGGCGACTTGCCCCGCGCGGGCGACTACGGCGCGGCTATTCATAGAGGCGCGGACGGCGAGCGCAAAACTGTTTTTACGGCGCGTCGCAAATTAATGAAAATGTTGAATTATGCCTCCCTCCGGCGCTCTTCCCCGCGCAAATTCCGCCACATTCCGGCAATCCGGATTCGCGTTGCGGAAACGGTTTGTTAAGAGGCGCAATCTATTAACGTGTTAGTCGTCGCCTCGTAACCGGCGGTCGACGCCGCTCTCAAAAAGTCCAATCGCTTTAGGCGCGCGCTCCGGCGCGCACAGTGGAGTTTGCGTTCATGATTCACGCCCTCGTTCTTGCCGCCGTTGCTCTTTACGCCCTCGTCGGCGCCATGCTCGCCTGAGCCGCCGCCCCGCCGCGATTGCCATTCCCGCCGCGGCGTGGCAATCGGGCCTGATGCAGGAAGACTTGAAGCCTAATTCCGCCGCCCCGCGCGTTTCTTTTGTTTCGCTGGGTTGCCCCAAGGCGCTCGTGGACAGCGAGCGCATCGTCACCCGACTTCGCGCCGAGGGTTATGAACTCGCGCGGCGCCACGAGGGCGCCGATGTCGTCGTCGTCAACACCTGCGGCTTTCTCGACAGCGCCAAGGCGGAGTCGCTGGAGGCGATCGGCGCAGCGCTCAGTGAAAACGGCAAGGTCATCGTCACCGGCTGCATGGGCGCCGAACCCGAGGCGATCGCCGAGCGTTTCCCCGAGGTGCTCGCGATCACGGGCCCCCAGCAATATGAGAGCGTCGTCGAGGCCGTCCATCGCGCCGTCGCGCCCGCGCATGATCCTTTCGTCGATCTCGTGCCCGAACAGGGCGTGAAGCTCACGCCGCGCCATTACGCCTATCTGAAGATTTCGGAAGGCTGCGACAACAGCTGCTCCTTCTGCATCATTCCTCATCTGCGCGGCCCTCTGGTCTCGCGCCCGGCGGCGGAGGTGCTCCGCGAGGCGGAGAAGCTCGCCCGCGCGGGCGTCAAGGAATTGCTGGTCATTTCGCAGGACACCAGCGCCTATGGCCGCGACCTTCGCTACGTGGAGAGCATGCTGGGTGATCGCGCGGTGCGCGCCCGCTTCCTCGATCTCGCCCGCGAGCTGGGCGAACTCGGCCTGTGGACGAGGCTCCATTACGTCTACCCCTATCCGCATGTCGACGAGGTGATCGGGCTGATGACGGAGGGGAAGATCCTTCCCTATCTCGACATTCCCTTCCAGCACGCCGCGCCCAATGTGCTGAAGGCGATGAAGCGCCCGGCAAATGAGGAAAAGACGCTGGCGCGCATCAAGGCCTGGCGCGCGGCCTGTCCCGACCTCGCCCTTCGCTCGACCTTCATCGTCGGCTTCCCCGGCGAGACGGAGGAGGATTTCCAGCTGCTTCTCGACTGGCTGGACGAAGCCGAGATCGACCGCGCCGGCGCCTTCAAATATGAGCCGGTCTCCGGCGCGCCCGCAAATGAGCTGGGATTGGCGCCCGTGCCCGAGGAAGTGAAGGAGGCGCGCTGGAAGCGTTTCATGGAAAAGCAGCAGGCCGTCAGCGCCCGGCTGATGAAGCGCAAGGTCGGCAAGCGCCTGCAGGTCATCATCGACGAAGCGGGCGGCGGGCCGTCTGGCGCGCTCGCCAAAGGCCGCACCAAGGCCGACGCGCCGCAGATCGACGGCGCCGCCTTCGTCGAGTCGCGCCGGCCGCTGCGCCCGGGCGACATCGTGACCGTCAAGGTCGACCGCGCCGACGCCTATGACGTTTACGGCGCGGCGGTCTGACCCTGCGGACGCATGGTCTCGCTGACGACATAGCGCGAGGCCGTCGCTGATATTGGCGGGCCCGCGTCGGCGGTCCCGCCAACGCCGTCACGCACCGCCGCCATGAAGCGCGGCAGGAGCGTGCGCGAGGCGTCGACATGGATGAAAAGCGTCACGGCGAGCAGCAGGGCCGTCGTCACCGTTTGGCCCCCGCTCATCGGCGCGAGTTCATCCTGCCCGTTAGCGCCGGCAAGGAGCGCGGAAGCCGCGGCGACGGCGACGAAAGCGATCGCCGCGCCAAAGTCATTCGCGCTCCCCGTCCCCGCGATGGCGTACGCCAGCGCCGCAAAAACGCCCGCCGTGAGAAGCGCGCGCGAAAGGCGCCCCCGCGCCAGCGCCGAGACGACCCTGCCCCCGTCGAGCGCGCCAATGGGCGTGAGATTATAGAGATTAATGGGTATGGACATCGCAAGAAAGGCGACGACGCAAAGGCCCGCCCATGTCGCAGGCGCGCCGGGAGCCGTCCAGCTCAGCGCCTCAGGGTCCGTCCCCGCCTCGAAAAACCTCAGCCCCCAGGGCGCGAAAGGCGTGAGCGCCAGCACGATCGCGCCCGAAAAGGCCGGCCCCATCAGCGCGATCATCGCCTCCTCGAAACGCGAGCGCGGCCGCCGCGTGTTGAGCGCGGCGCCGCCGAGAAAGGGAAGCATGAGAAGCGTCGCGTCGCGCTGGCCGAACCAGCGCATGGCGATCAGATGGCCGTATTCGTGCGTCCAGAGCGCCAGCTGAAGGAAAATCGCTATGAAGGCGACAATTTCCCAGATTTCCGGATTGGCGGCGCAAAAGAGCGCAACGACGGCGCCGAAAGCGAGGATAGCGAGCAGAAAACTCGCCGAACGGCTCACGATCGGCACCGCATTCATCGCCTCCAGCCCCTCGCAGTGCGCGCGCAAATGGTCGAAACATCGGCGATTGGCCCGGGGCACGTAGAGAAAGCCGAAGACGCCTCGCACGAGTCGCCTCGTCTCCTGTTCGACCAACGCCTCCCCGCCTCGCGGCGTGAGCCGAAGGCGCATGACGGCGGCTTCACGGGCGCCGACCGCCTTTCCGCCGATCGTTTCCTGTTCGGCTTCATACAGGGTGAAAGGCTCGAGCCGCAGGATGCGCCAGACCGTATCCCGGAAAGGGCCCATCCCGCCATGCCGCACGACGACCCTGTGTCGCGACGGCGGTTCTCCGCGAAACTCCTGCCCCGAAATTTCAAGCGCGCCGCCCCAGCCGCCGGGCGGCGACGGCTCGAGCAGAAAGGCGGACCAGATCCTCTCGACCGGCGCCTTGATCGCAACGCTGGCCCTGAACGTTCGTCGACCAAATGGAGCCTGGAACATCATCCACCATGCGGCGAAGCCGATGGCGCACCAGATGAGCGAGACGAAGGCGCCGCCGAGGAATTGCAGAAGGGAGAAAGTCTCGCTGCCGGTCACGGCGCCGCTCCATATGAATGTATGCGCCAAAGTCGCGCGGGAGCGGTTCACGGACCGTTTAAGCTCGAACGGGACCGGATGTACGGTTATTATTTGCTTTGTACGCTATTTGGCGAAAAAGACGCCCTGCCCCCGGCTGTGGCAGGAGCTAGATTGCAGAAGGTTTCAAAATCCGGTCGCCTCCGCCGTTAGCGCTACTGACGATAGTTGTGGCGGACCCACGCGGCGCCGCCCATATTAGCGGTCGGATGGAAACATGTAGGAGAGCACCCATGTCCGAAGATCAGAAAAACTCGCCGGAAGAACAGAAGCCGCCGCAAAACGCCCGGCCAGTGATCCTCGTGCCCAAGAGCTTCTATTACATTGTGGGCGCGATCGTCGTCGGCTCCTTCGCGCTGACGCTGTTCGTGCGCAACCCCTACACGCAGGCGGTGACGGAAGGCGGTGGCTATTACGAGCGCGGCGGCATGGATAGCTCCATGATGATGTGGCTCGCGATCTTCGTCGGCATCCCAGCGAGCTTCTGGGCCTACAAGCGCTGGATCATTCCGCTGTTCGACCGGAAATAGGACCGGTCAGGGCCGCCTTGCGCCTCGGCGCAGCTCGGTCGACGAGACCGCGCTGCGCGGCCCGTGCAGATAAATGAAGGCGGGCGGAGCAGTGAACGCTATCCGCGCGGCCTTGCGCTCCGGAAGTCGAGACTGGGGAAAGCGCAGCGCCACCTTTGCGTTGGCGGCGCGCAATGTCGCGCCGGGCCTGTCGATGGCGGCGACCGGCGCAAGGCGCATGATGTCTTCCCATCGTCGCCAGCGATCGAGTTGTAGCAGATTGTCCCCGCCGATGATCCAGACGAAGCGAACGCCCGGGCAGCGGGCGCGCAGATAGCGCAGCGTATCGATCGTAAAGCGCGCGCCGACCTCCGCCTCCAGACCCGTGACCACGATCCGCGGATCGCGCGCAATGCGCCGCGCCGCCGCCATACGCGCGGCCAGCGAGGGCAGTTCGCGCGTGTCCTTCAATGGATTGCCCGGCGAAACCAGCCACCAGAGCCTGTCGAGCCGCAGCCGCCGCAGCGCGATACGGGAGACCAACAGATGCCCCTCATGCGGCGGATTGAAAGAGCCGCCGAAAAGCCCGATGCGCATGCCGGGCGCGTGAGGGGGGAGGCGGACGAAACCGCGCCTCATGCCCGACGATGGCGGTTCGAGCGACAGGAAATCCACGCGCCGCCCGTCACCCCCGCACCTGACCGGCCCCATGCACCCGATATTTGAACGAGGTGAGTTGCTCCACGCCTACAGGCCCGCGCGCATGCATGCGGCCCGTGGCGATGCCGATCTCGGCCCCGAAGCCGAATTCGCCGCCGTCGGCGAACTGCGTCGAGGCGTTGTGCAGCACGATGGCGGAATCCACTTCATTCATGAATCGCTGCGCCGCCGTCTCGTCACGCGTGATGATGCAGTCGGTGTGATGCGAGCCATATTTCTCGATGTGGTCGATCGCGGCGTCGAGTCCGTCCACCACTTTCGCGGCGATGATCGAGTCGAGATATTCCGCGCTCCAGTCCTCCTCGGCGGCCGGCTTCACGCGCGCGTCGGCGACCTGCGTCGCCGCGTCCCCGCGCACTTCACAGCCCGAGTCGATGAGCATGGAGACAAGCGGCGTGAGATGCGTCGACGCGCAGGCCTTGTCGACGAGCAATGTCTCCGCCGCGCCGCAAATGCCGGTGCGCCGCATCTTGGCGTTGAGCAGCACGCGCTTCGCCATGTCGAGATCGGCGTCCTTGTGCACGAAGACATGCACGATCCCTTCGAGATGCGCGAAGACCGGCACGCGCGCCTCATGCTGCACGCGCGCGACGAGGCTCTTGCCGCCGCGCGGCACGATGACGTCGATATTGCCGTCGAGCCCGGCAAGCATGGCGCCAACCGCCGCGCGGTCCGCGGTCTGCACAAGCGAGATCGCCGCCTTCGGCAATCCGGCCGCCTCGAGCCCCGCCACGAGGCAGGCGTGAATGGCGCCCGAGGAACGCAGGCTTTCCGAGCCGCCGCGCAAAATCACGGCGTTGCCGGCCTTGAGGCACAGGGCGCCGGCGTCGGCCGTCACATTGGGGCGACTCTCATAGATGACGCCGATGACGCCGAGCGGCGTCGACACGCGCTCGATGACAAGCCCGTTGGGCCGCTCGAATCGCGCGAGCACGCGACCGACGGGATCAGGCAGATCGGCGATCTCCTCGACGCCGCGCGCGATGGCCTCGACGCGCGAGGGATCGAGCGTTAGCCGGTCGATGAAGGAGCCCGCCGTGCCGCGCGCCCTGGCGTCGGAGACGTCGAGAGCGTTCGCGGCGAGGATCGCGCCGCTCCGCCGACGGATTTCTTCCGCCGCCATGCGCAACGCCCTGTTCTTGGCTTCAGCGCTCGCCAGCGCCACGGCGCGCGCAGCCTGCCGGGCGGCGCAGCCCAGTTCGGAAAGCGCGGCGGCGAGACCCGCAGCGTCGGCGTCGGGCGTTTCGTTTCTCAGGGGCTGCGTCATGTCGATGATCCGGTAAAGAACCCTGTTCCGCTATCACGATGCACAGAAGCGGAAAAGTCGGCGTCGAGCCTCTTGCCGAGCGGGAACGGGCAGTCTATAGAACGGCCTCCCCGCTCCCTTCGTCTAGCGGTCTAGGACGTCGCCCTCTCACGGCGAAAACAGGGGTTCGAGTCCCCTAGGGAGCGCCAGGGAAATCAAATATATCTTAATTGCGGCCGCCGTTCGGCGGGCGGAAATCGGAAGCTCACCCGCATGGATGGAGCGAGCGCGGCGGCGCATCGACCTCCTTGTTCGCCAGCCAATCCCTTGACCGAGCCGCCTCAAGGCGACAACTCCTCTTGGACGCTTCGAGGTTTCAGTAAGACGGTGGCGAGACTCGCCAACGAGCGCAGAATCCGCTCGCCCGGTTCGTGGAGCAGATTAGCGCGATCCGCCGGACGCGGCTTCAGGCGCTGGCGGTTGTCGCCGAGGCGGCGCTAACCGTCTTTTGTTGCCCGAGTATTTCTCCCCGACGCGTCCCGCTTGTTCATGCGGAAGACCGCGCCACCTGACTCGCATCACACGCGCCACCAAGGGAGCGTATGATGCGCATGCAAAGGGAATTGCTCCGACTGGCGGAAATCGCTGCGATAGCGCTGATGCTGATATCGGTGGATGTCGGCCTCTTCGAAGCCCTTTATCGAATGTTTCGATAAAGCCCGCGCCGATATGAAGGGCCGCCGCTACGCTGGGCCGCGCCGCGAGAAAACAGCTGCGCGGCTGTCGATACGCTCAGCTGCTTCCCGCATCGCGCCGCGTCGCGAGCCATATGACATGCCGGGAGCCGGCGCGCGCCCGGTTGGCGCGCACCTTGACCTCGTCCATATCGAAGCCGGCCTTGCCGAGGCGCCGCGAAAAATTCTGATCCGGCCCCGATGACCAGACCGCCAGCACGCCGCCGGGGCGAAGCGCATCGCGGGCGGCGGTCAATCCCGCGATGCAGTAGAGACTGTCATTGGCCTCGCGGGTGAGCCCTTCGGGACCATTGTCGACATCGAGCAAAATCGCATCGAAAGCCGAACGACCGGAGCGGATCACGCGCCCGACATCCGCTTCCTCGATGCGCACGCGCGGATCCGTCAGACTGTCGCCGAAGACCTCGGCCATTGGACCGCGCGCCCAGGCCACAACCGCCGGAACGAGTTCGGCGACGACAATCCGCGCCTGCGCGTCCAGGACGGAGAGGGCCGCGCGCAGCGTGAATCCCATCCCCAGCCCGCCGATAAGAATTCGCGGCTGCGGGCGGGCGCGAATCCTCTCGCAGGAAAGCGTGGCGAGCGCTTCCTCGGAGCCGCTGAGGCGGCTGTTCATCAATTCGTTGTTGCCCAACATGATCGAGAATTCGGCGCCGCGACGCATGAGCCGCAGCTCGCCCTCGCCGCCGGGAATCTGCGCCGTGTCGAGCAATATACGCGGAATCATCTGCGGCTTTCGGGTTCAGCGGGCGGCGTTTCGCGCATCGACATGCATTGGTTCAAAATCATGCGCTTGTCACCAGAAAACGGGTTCAAGGCGAGAGATCGGCCCGGCTCGACATATGCCCCCGCGTCGGCTCGGACATGCGGGCTCATACGGACGCAGTCGCATTGCCGGCCCCCAGATGTCCAAAGTCGCGCCCGTCCGCCTCGCCTCCATAGCCTCCAGTGGAGGGGCGACTGCTGCGGTCGATCACCGGGCAAGAAGCCTGTCGATCCTGCGTAAATCCGCGTGGTGCAGCAGCAGAACCTGATTGGAGGCCGCCAACCTCTCGGCCGCCGGCGTGTAATCGCTGGTGGTGACGACGACGCCTCGCTGCGCGTCCTCGTGGGCGATCGCTGCGACAATTTCCTGAACCGCGCGATTGCCGACCGGCTTCGAATACTTCTTGCACTGGATCACTATGCGCATGCCGCGCTTGTCAGCCACGATGTCCACGCCCTGGTCGCCGCTGGCGCGAGTGACGCGGGCGTTCCATTTCATCTCCCGCAACACGGCGGCGCAATAGTGCTCGAACTCTTCCGGACTCATGTCCTCCTGAAACCTGGCCTCCGTGACCTCTTCATGAGCGAGCACCGCCAGATGGAGCAGACCGAGAAATGCGAGACCCATGAAGACGACGCCAGCGGCGCGCGGCCAGAAGAGTCCGGCAAGGACGGTGAATACGACAATCCAGATCACGCAATTTGCCGTGCCGCGACTTTTCTGCTGGCAGCGCACCATTGCTCCCCGTGATGGTCATCCGTTCAGGCGTCAAATCTATGAGATATGAAAGGCTGGAGATAAATTTTTTTCGATGTTGGCGCCAAGCGACAAGGCCGGGCTCGGCCGCTCCGCTCGCGCCGAGCATCGCATCGCGGTTTCGAGGCTCCCCGCTGAATCGGCGTGATCACGCGCGCGGGGCGGGATCACTGACGCTCGATTTCAGTCGCCAGCCTACCACGGCCTCGTCGCCAGAGGCGTCAGCACATCGTTCAGCCGGCCCTCGAGCGCCGAGACGCGTCTCGACAAAACCTCGACGGCGCCCTGCAGCTCCGCAATTTGCCGGGCCAACTCCTCCACGCGCGCTGTCTGGTTCTGATCCGAGATCGTGGCGGCTCGCCGCAATTCTGCGAGTTGCTGGCCGAGACAATTGACGGCGGCGATGACGTCCTTTTGATCGGCGATGACGCCCGCCACGCCCGCCGCCTGCGGATAGCAGTTCACGGCGCCGGCGGCGGGGCCCGGCGCCAAGAGCAGGATCGGAAACATAGCGAGCGCGGCGACGATTGTTTTCACGATCCCCTCCCCTGCGTCCGCCGCGATCCGGCGCAGCTCCAGCCCGGCGCCACGGACTATGGCGCAGTTTATCTCGTTTCGCGCCACAGTCGATTGACAAAAGCATTGCCGCGACGAACGCAGCGGGCGCGCGGGGAAAAATTGATTTCCGCATCCGCCGCCGTTACCAACGCTCAGCGTCCATCTTGTTGGGAAGCCCGCGAAATGTCGTCACGCCTGCAGGACAATCTCTTCACCGGCCCGATCGGCGCCGAATATGACATGCTGCGGCTGATGTGCCCGAACCACGCTTACCTCGCGAAACGCGTTGGCGAGACGGTCGGCGCGTGGCGCCCCGAGGCGGGCGCGCTGACCGGCTTCGAGATCGGCTGCGGCACGGGCGTCTGCACGCTGGCGCTGCTCGCCGGCCGCGATGATCTGAAGCTCATCGCCGTGGACAGCGCCGCCAGAATGCTGGAGCAGGCGCGCGAAAATCTCGCCGGTTACGTCGCCGCCGGCCGCGTCGAGTTCAAAGAAGCGGATGCGCTCTCCGCGCTCCAGGCCCTGCCCGACGCGAGCGTCGACGTTGTCGCCTCGAATTACGCCATCCACAATTTCCTCGACGACTACCGCGACGACGTTCTCGCCGAGATCTTTCGCGTGCTGAAATCCGGCGGGCTTTTCATCAACGGCGACCGTTACGCGATGGACGACCGCGCCGCGCATCTCGCCGACACGCAGACCATGGTCCGCCGCTGGTTCAAGATGTTCAGGGAGATGAACCGGCTCGATCTGCTCGAGGACTGGGTCGTCCATCTCTACAGCGACGAGTCGCCCGACCACATCATGTATTACGAGCCGTCATTGAAGAAACTCGCCGCGCTCGGCTTCGCGCCCGTCACGGTGGATTTCCGCGACGGCGTCGACACGCTTTTGCGCGCGGTGAAACCCTAGTTGCAAATGGCGGCCGGCGCGGTATAGCGCGCCATGGATCTCGCGCTTCTCGCCCTCTTCGCCGCGCTCGTGACGGCGATCTGCCAATCCCTCACCGATCTCGGCACCAAGGCCGCGACTCGGGAGGCGGATGATCGCGCCATCCTCGCCGCACAATGGGGCGTCGGCGCGCTGCTGCTGACCGCCTCCTGCCTCATCGCCCATCCGGGGCTGCTGAGCGCGCCGGGCGCGACGCTGGCGGAGGTGACGCGGCCGAATTTCTGGACGCTGCTCGCCTGGTCCGGCGCGCTCAATGTCGTCGCCTACGCCCTCTACATCCGCGCCTTTCGCCTCTCCGACGCCTCGCTCGTCGCGCCGCTCGTCCTGCTGACCCCGGTCCTGATGCTCGTCACCTCGCCGGTCATGACGGGCGAGCAGGCGCCGCCCTTAGGCATGTTCGGCGTACTGTTCACGGTGCTGGGCGTCGGGCTGCTCGACGCCAATCAGACCAATGGCAAGCGGTTCAATTTCGCGATCTTCGCGCGCGACGCGGGCGCGCGCTCGATGATCGCGACGGCGGTGATATGGAGCGTCACCGCCAATATCGACAAGCTCGGCGTGCAGGCCTCGACGCCGCTGATCTGGATTACGGCGGTGACGATCGTGATCGCGCTATGCGCCTTCGCTTATTGGGCCGCGGGAGGCCGCCCCGCCCCGCGCCTGCGGACGTTGCGCTACGCGCTCGGCGCCGGCTCGGCGATGGCGTTCGGAAATACGGTGCAGATGTGGGCGCTGACGGTGCTGTTCACGCCTTACGTCATAGCGATCAAGCGGCTGTCTGCGCTGTTCACCGTGCTGGCGAGCGGGCGAGTGCTGAAAGAGGAGACCGGCGGCCGCCTGCTCGGCGCGGCGGTGATGCTGGCAGGCGCGGTGATGATTGCGCTGGCGAGGGGGTGACCCCTCCTTCATAGAAGGTCGAGCGGCAGAAACCCGCCGCAGACATGCTGCTGGCGACTCCTGGCTTTACTCGCGGCGCCTCTTGAATATGAGATCTGCTCCCCCCAACAAGGTCCGACTGCAGCCCCTCTCATTCCTCGAGACGAAATTGCCGTCCCTCTCTCCTTCCATGACGCACAAAATGCAGTAGGGGTTGCACGCCGCTTTTTTTCACATCTGGATTGCAGTCCAGATAATACTGCGTGTCGAAATTCAGGTTGGTAAGACGCATTACCTCGATTTTTTCGAATAGGAGTTTGAAGACGAAAATGTTGTTGTCGAGAATCCAACGGCGGAAAACGCCGGGCTGAGCGAGCACACTGTCGAGCCTTTCCTTTCGAAGCGCATTCCGCCGGACAGCCTGTCCAAGCTCCAAAGCGGCCTGGTCTCGCTCGACAATCAATTGCCTGTTGGCTAGCAGGAGCTGATTTCGCTCACTCGCCAAAGACAGGTTGGCGGCTAGCAAAAAATCGCGCTCCGAGTTCCGTGGAGCGTCGCCCAAAGTCTCTGTCGCAGGGCCATAGCCATAGAGCTCGATATCTCGACCAAAAGAGACCCTGACCAAGTCATCTAATCCTGTCCGCAGCGCTATGTCACGGGCGAATTTGGGCAGGCGGAAGGTGGGTGGCCTCCTGAGAGGCACGCCAAGCTCGATTATTTTCTCGATCTCCTCTGCGGAGTAGCCGACGCCCTTGTCGTGATGATGGTCGGACGAGAAAATATGGTCGTGTTCGGCCGAACGCACTGGAAGATCGAATTCTTCCTCGAGCCGCTGAAATGCAAGCCGAGCATTTTCAATCTTCACGGCCCGCATTCGGATGAAGCGGTCACGCGGCACGTACTGTTCCGCGAGATGCGCGTCGACCTCGTTGTTCCTTTTCGTGGCGCGCCACAGAAGATACTGCCTGAACGAGAATGTATATTCAATGCTGGCGTTTGGCGTCGCGATCTCAGATATGACCGTCCTTCGGGCCTGTGTCGCCCAATTCGTGGGATTGGTCAGCGCGCCGGGCCGCTGCATTTCGAGATAGCCGCTGTAAGCGCGAGCATATGGGTCACGAACGAATTTTATCGCCGGCACGCCGGCTTTAAGCGCGGCGACAACGCTCTCGAGATATTCCACCTTGTTCGTCCGGATGAAGCGCGCTTCGTAATTATGAATCCATTTGCTGTAGCGGAGCGCCTCGTCCAACTGGCCGAGTTGCAGAAAGAACCATTTGGATACAACAGTACAGGCGGCCTTTTCTGACCAGAATATGACGAATGGGAATCCTTCCTTGTACAGCGGCCGACGATAATCCAGATCCAGGAAGGTTAGATCACTGATGTCGCGCGAAGGCTCAAGGTATCTTTCCATGATCAAACCTTTTCCCGGATCCCTTTAGATGGAATCAATCCTCCATCTTCAGCGCCGCGATGAACGCCTCCTGCGGGATCTCCACGCGGCCGAACTGGCGCATCTTCTTCTTGCCTTCCTTCTGCTTTTCGAGAAGCTTGCGCTTGCGGGTCGCGTCGCCGCCATAGCATTTCGCCGTCACGTCCTTGCGGAAGGCGCGCACGGTTTCGCGGGCGATGATCTTGCCGCCGATGGCCGCCTGAATCGGCACCTGGAACATGTGCGGCGGGATCAACTCCTTGAGCTTCTCGCACATGGCGCGGCCGCGCCCCTCGGCGCGGGTGCGATGCACCAGCATGGATAGCGCGTCCACCGGCTCGGCGTTGACGAGAATGCTCATCTTGACGAGATCGCCGGCGCGATAGTCGGTGAGCTGGTAATCGAACGACGCATAGCCTTTCGAGATCGACTTCAGGCGATCGTAGAAGTCGAAGACGACCTCGTTGAGCGGCAGATCATAGACCGCCATGGCGCGCTTGCCGACGTAATTGAGATCGACTTGCACGCCGCGCCGGTCCTGACAGAGTTTCAGCACCGAGCCGAGATAGTCGTCGGGCGTGAGGATCGTGGCGCGAATCCACGGCTCCTTGATCTCGTCGATCTTCACCACGTCCGGCATGTCGGCCGGGTTGTGCAGCTCGATCTCGTCGCCGTTCGTCAGGGTGATCTTGTAGACGACGGAGGGCGCCGTCGCGATGAGGTCGAGATTGAATTCGCGCTGCAGACGCTCCTGAATGATCTCGAGATGCAGCAGGCCGAGGAAGCCGCAGCGGAAACCGAAGCCGAGCGCCGCCGATGTCTCCATCTCATAGGAAAAACTCGCGTCGTTCAGGCGCAGCTTGCCGATGGCGGCGCGCAAATCCTCGAAGTCGGCGGCGTCGACCGGGAAGAGCCCGCAGAAGACCACCGGCTGCGCCGGCTTGAAGCCCGGCAGCGCCTCGGCCGTGGGCCTGCGCTCGTCGGTGATCGTGTCGCCGACGCGCGTATCGGCCACCTGCTTGATCTGGGCGGTGATGAAGCCGACCTCGCCGGGGCCGAGTTGGGCCACGTCCTGCATCTTGGGACGGAAGACGCCGATCTTGTCCACCTCGTAATGGGCGCCTGCGCCCATCATCTGGATTTTCTGGCCCTTCTTCAGCGTGCCGTCGAAAATGCGCACCAGCACCACGACGCCCAGATAGGCGTCGTACCAGCTGTCGACCAGCAGCGCCTTCAGCGGCACCTTCTCGTCGCCCGTAGGCGGCGGCAGGCGCGTGACGATGGCCTCCAGCACGTCCGGAATGCCGATTCCGGTCTTGGCGGAAATCAGCACGGCGTCCGAGGCGTCGAGGCCGATGACCTCCTCGATCTGCTCCTTGATGCGGTCGGGCTCGGCCGCCGGAAGGTCGATCTTGTTGAGGACCGGCACGATTTCGTGCCCCGCGTCGATCGCCTGATAGACGTTGGCCAGCGTCTGCGCCTCGACGCCCTGCGAGGCGTCGACCACCAGCAGCGATCCCTCGCAGGCCTTCAGCGAGCGCGAGACCTCATAGGCGAAGTCGACATGGCCGGGCGTGTCCATCAGATTGAGGACGTAATCCTGACCGTCCTTGGCGCGATAATTCAGACGCACGGTCTGCGCCTTGATCGTGATGCCGCGCTCGCGCTCGATGTCCATCGAATCGAGCACCTGCTCGACCATCTCACGGGCGGCGAGGGTCCCGGTCTCCTGAATCAGGCGGTCGGCGAGAGTCGATTTGCCGTGGTCGATGTGGGCGACGATCGAGAAATTGCGGATGTTGTCGATTTTGTGGGTGCTCATGGGCGTCGGATAGCAGCGCCCGGCCCCAAAGGAAAGGGCGCGGTTAACCAACCGCGCCCGCATTCCCCGCAACCTGCGCCCCGCGCCGCTTCAGGCGGCCGGGAGACGGGCGAGAGCCTATTTCTTGGCCAGCATTTCCTCGACCTTGGCTATGCCCTGCTTCGACAGGTCGATGACCTTCGGCGTCGCCCATCGGACAAAGTCGACCGTGAGGGTCACGGCGATGCAGCCGACCTTGGTCACGGTCTCGACCGTCTTGTCGAACCAGGGCAGAAGCGGGCTGTCCGCCGGGATCTTGCCGCGGACCCAGGCGACGGCCGCCTTGGTCTTCTGGGAGAGGAGCGCCCAAAACACGGCGACGAGGTCGCTCGGCGGCGCGGCGTCGATGACGCCGCGCAGGCGCTGGATTTCGGCGGCGGCTTCATCGGCCCGTCGGGAGGCTTCCTCGGCGCGGCGCGTCGCACCCTGGAGGGACGCCGCGAGCGCCGCCTTTTCCATTGCGAGCCCATCGCGCTGGGAGGTGATGTCGGCGACAATCTTGTCGTGATCGGCGACGACATCGCCGATGATCTTGTCGCGCTCGGTAAGGATTGAGGCGAGCTGCTCCTTCAGATCGTCGCGCTCCTTCGAGCAGGCGTTTGCCTTCGCGACGATTTCCGATTTCTCGAATATCTGGCGGTCACGCTCTGCTCTCGCTGTCTTCAGCTGTTCCTGGAGATTGGCGAACTCCGCGCGCGAAACTGTGTCTTCGGGCTGCGAAACGGTATCGTCGGACATGACCGCCTCCTGATGAAGAATGGATTTGCCGGGGCGCGCGCAGCAGGCGCTGCGCGGATGTGCGTCGGTAGCGGTTCGGCCTCTAAACGCCTTCCAACCGTTTCCCTCAATAAAGTCAATTTTGCGATTCGGCAAAAAATCTGCGGCTTGCCCTCGCAAAACACGAAACGTCCCCGTGGATTGCCGCTTGCGACGGCTCATCGCTCCCGCAGGGCCTGAAGGCGCTGCAGCGTGGCGGCGCATTCGCGCGGATTCGCCAGACATTTGTCGCGCGCCGTCGTCGCCAGCGCGTCCACGCCGGCCTGCACGAGAGAATGCGCGGCTTCGTCCAGTTGGGGACGCCGCGGCGGCTGCGGCGCGCCGGCGGGTCGCGCGCTAAGCGCTGGCGTTGGCGCCGGCGCCGTCAATGGCCGCCACTGAAGCGCCGCCATGACCAGCGCGATGCAGATCAGGCATTTGGCGAGAAAAACCAAGGCGCGTCTCCCGACGTCGCAAGAACTGCGGACAACAGCGTTTTGTAACGATTGGGTTGACCCTTCGTAAATGTAAGCGGCGCTTTAACGCTCGAAACGCGGCAACCATCCAGAAACCATGAAGATGAAACGCCGCGCGCGATTTCAAAACAAGGCGCCTGCGCGGTCGCACGCTTAGCAGTCATTTAAGAACGGCTTGCGAGAGTAAACCAAATCAGGAGCGTATGATTTGCGTATTGTTGCCAATCATAACTGGCGCCCGTCTTGGGTTGAGCATCTCGTTCATGAGAGCGTCGCCGGCCGTCCACTCGAAGCCGCCCGCCATCGGTCATTCATCCTGGCCCGGCTCGTGGTCGCCGCCAGCGTTCTGTTGGGAACGCCCTTCTGGCTCTTCTTCTATGGCGTTCCGACGCCGTCGCAGAGCCTGATCTTCTTTCTCGCGCAGATACCGCTGATCTCGATCGTGGTTCTCGTGCGCACCGGCAGGTTGCGTCTCGCGCAGAGCCTCTCGATCTTCGGCTGGCTCGCGATGGCCGTGGCCGTGCACGGATTGACCGAAGGCTATGAGATCATCTCGATCGCGCTTCTGACGATTGCGCTTGTAGAGGCCGCACTGACGCCGGAGATCGTCATGGTCTTCGTCATCGAGGCGGCGACCGTGGACGTCCTCGCGCTCACGGCCGGCTTGCGGTTTCCATCCCCGGAGCTGACATCGATCGAGCATTCGACCAGCATCGCCATGCTCGCGGCGCCGCTTCTGCTCTACATCGCCGTGGTCGCGATCTGCGCGATCCGCGCCGAAAACGTCCGCATGCGCTCCGACGCGCAGAACGCGCGCGACCTGCGGCTGCTTACGGACGCGATCGGCGACATCGTGCTGCATCTCGACCGTAACGGCGCCGTCTCGACCATCGTCGGCGACACGCACAAGACCTATGGTCTCGATCGTCGCGATCTGATCGGACGCGGCTTCTTCCAGCGCGTCCATATCGCCGATCGTCCCGCCTTTCTGAAGCTCGTCTCCGACGCCTTCGACCGCGCCAGGCCGACGACGGCGGTGCTGCGCGTGCAGGTTGCGCTCGCGGCGACCGCCTCCGGCAAATATGTGGAGCCGGTGTTCAATTATTTCGACGCGCGCATGTGCCGCGCCGAACCGATCGCCGACGATCTCGAAACGGGAATTGAGGAAAATATCGAAACCGTCGTTCCCGTCGTCTGCATCCTGCGCGACGTGACCGCGGCGAAACGCGCCGAGGAAGCCATCGCGGCGGCGCGCGCCGAGAGCGAACGGGCCACGGCGAGCAAGACGCGCTTTCTCGCCAACGTCAGCCACGAGCTGCGCACGCCGCTCAACGCGATCATCGGCTTTTCGGAAATGCTCGCAAATCCGGAACTCGCGCCGACCGATCCGGGCAAGCAGCGCGAATATGCGGAAATCATCAGCAATTCGGGTCATCACCTGCTCGAAGTCGTGAATACGATCCTCGACATGTCGAAGATCGAGTCGGGTTCGATGCAGATTTTCCCGGAGCCCTTCTCGTTGCCGGCGCTGATCGATCAATGCTGCGACATGGTGCAGCTGAAGGCCGACCAGTCCGCCGTGACGCTGTTGCGCGACTATCGCCGCGACATCGACGATCTCGTCGCCGACAAGCGCGCCTGCAAGCAGATCCTGCTCAATCTCCTCTCCAATGCGGTGAAGTTCACCCCCGCCAACGGCAAGGTGAAGATCCGTCTCGCTCCGGAGGGGAATCACCTCGGCATCTCCGTGATCGACAGCGGCATCGGCATCGCCCCCGCCGATCTCGCGCGGCTCGGCGATCCCTTCTTCCAGGCGAGCGCGTCGCATGACCGCACGCATGAAGGCACGGGTCTCGGCCTCTCGGTGGTGCGCGGCCTCGTGGGCCTGCACGGCGGCTCGATCACCGTGGAGAGCGCGCCGCGCAAGGGCACCTCCGTCACGGTGCGCCTGCCCCTCGACTGCCGCGCGCAGAACGGCGCCGGGGGCGCCTCGGCGAAAATCGAAACCATCGCCCGTCACGGCGCCTGTCACAACAGCGACGTGGGCTTCGAAAAGGAAACGGTGAAGAAAATTGCGTGACGCTTCGCTCAGCGCCTCAGGGCGCCAGTCCCTTCCCGAGGAACGCTCCGCCCCCAGGCGCCGCGCGAGCGCCAAGCGCGCCGACAAAAACCGCCCGTCGGTTCTGTCGCGCGTTTTCGGCCTCAAGCGGATGAGCGTTCTGCTGCTTCTCGGCATCGGCGGCCTTGCGGCCGTCGGCGTGCCGATGAACGCGCTCTTCTTCCAGGACGGACGTCATCCGGCCCCGCTTTTCTCGACGCATCTGCCCGTCGCGGAGAAGACAGAAACGGCCGCGGCGCCGAAGCCGCCGGTCCGGCCCACGGAAATCGCCGCGACGCGCGCCGAGGCCGAGGCCGCAAAGCCGGAGGCGCCGCGCCCGCCGGCGAAGGTCGAGCGAACCAGGACGGACGCCGCAAAGCCGGAGAAGGCCGAAGTCGCGAAAACCGAAGTCAGCAAAACGACCATCGAGAAAAAGCGCGATCCGATCAGCCAGCTGCTCGGCGGCGCGGCGGAAAAGGAGGCGGAGGCCGGTCCGGACAAGAACGTGCTTTATGCGCAGCGCGCGCTTCTCAAGCTCGGTTACGTGGTGCGCGCGGACGGCGTCTTTGGTGGCACGACCCGCCAGGCGATAGAAAAGTTCGAGCGCGACAGCGGCCTGCCGGTGAAGGGCCAGCTCAGCCCCAAGGTCATGCGCCAGCTCGCGACCCGCTCCGGCCTCGCGCATCAGTAAGCAAGGCGATCATTTGTAGCGCGGGCACGTCCGCGCTACATCGTCAGCCATGCGGCTCAGATCGGATATTTTCGCTTCCGCCCTCATCCGTCGCGCGGAAGCTCAAGGCGCCGTCGCCATGTTGCGCCGGCGCGGCGCGGCGGAAGCGGGCGCCCTTTTCATCAAGCTCGATCGACTCGACGGTCGCACGGCAATCTACGGACCTGCGCCACAGAGCGAGGAAACGCCCGCCGGCGTCGACCGGCTGTTCGCGCGCGCCCACGCCAGCGAATGGCTCGACCCCGCCGAGGCTGAAGCGCGGCTGAAGCGCGAAATCATGTTCGATCCCGATTTATGGATCGTCGAGATCGAGGACCGCGAGGGGCGCGTCTTCGTCGACCTCGCGGCCTGACCCTTACGCCGACTGATCGAGTTTGCGCGCGGCGACGCCGTTCTGGCGCGGCAAACTCCGTCGCCAGCCGGGAGCCGTCACGGCTTCCTCGCGCGAACCATTCCGACGCGCGGGCTCCTTCTCCGTCCGCGCCGCGCCGGTGATCGCCGTAACGATTTGCGCCGCCGCGCGTTGCGGCGTCGAGCGCATGAGCCGCAGGAGCGCGCGCACGCGATCGACGTCGTGAGCGATCGGCGCGTCGGCGCAAAGGAAGATACGCGTCGCCGCCTCCGTATCGACGCCGAGCGCGACGAGCGTCAGGGCCAGCGCCTCGCCCAGCGAATCCGTCAGCGCCGCCAGCGCCCGATCCTTCCGGCAATCGAGCGCACTCGCGACCAGCGCGGCCATTTCCTCGCGATCCCTGCGCAGGGCGGCGTCCTCCAGCCTCGCGACGAAGTCCGGATCGGCGCGGCGCGGCTCCGCATAGCCGCTGGCGAGAACCTTGCGGCAGGCGTTGAGGATGATCGCCGTGCGTTCGAGGCGCGTCGCGGCGAGAAATAGCGGTCCGGGATCGATTTCCAGATCGTCGCGATCGAGCAGCAGGCGCGCCAGCCTCACATCGTCGCGCGCGGCCTGCGCCAGAACGCGGCGCGCGGCGGATTCGAAATGCGCCGCGAGATTGCCGGCGAGCGCGCGCAACACCCGGGGTTCGTTGCGAGACATCAGCGCGGCGATGATTTCGCGGTCGAGATCGCGACGGCGCGAGAGGGCGAGGGCGAATCCCGTCGGGCACCGGGCGGCGAGGACCGCCGTTTCGGCGCGCGGCAGCGCCGGCGCATATTCCAGCGCAAGCTCGGCGCAAGGGCCGCCCTTGTCGAGAAGGCGCGCAAAAATCGAAGGGGGAGTCTCCGGATGGAAACACAACGGCCGCGCCACGCGGGCGACCGCGCCAGCGTCGACAATGTCGATCAGACCGAGCGCAAGCCGTTCAAATTGCTTGATATCGCTGAATGGATGGACTGGACGCTCGACGAACTGGTCGACGATCACCTGCAGGATCGACGCGTCATCGGCTCGCCGCTGTCTCTTGTCGGAAAGCATAAGCTGTCCACTCACTTAAACTCTTACGCAGCACACACTGCTAAAATTAGCAGCTCTTCGTTGACGGAACATTAACCCTCACCATTCCCTAATTGCCAAGTAACGGTCGATTCACTTTTGGCCGCAGCAAGTGCGGAGAGGCTGAAATGGGGGAGGTCATCGCCTTCCGAACGCGCGTCAAAGACGCGCCGAACCGCGCCGAGCCTTTCAATGGCGATGCGCAAATCCTGTTCTTTCTCGGCGTGCGCTACATGCGCATGGAAGAGACGCCCGACGCCGCGGGAGGCTGGTCGCCGCCCGATCTCGGCCACACGCCGAGAGGCGGCAAGAAGCGCAAGAACCGCGCCCGCGCATGACGTCGACAGAGATCTGCGCCTGCTGACCACGGTTGGATCGGCCGTTGTAGAACGCCGCAGGCCGTTCCTCGAAGATTTCCCGTAAGCTTTCGCTCCCCGCCCCCGCCGGAACCCGGCGGATAGAGAGCGCCGCCTGTGAACGCCTCGCAGCGAGGCGAGACAGGCGCGAGAAACCAAGTTAAGCTCCAGCTTTACCTTTTGGCGATTTGGAGCGGGCGGTGAGAGAAGCCTCGCGCGTGGCGGAAGGGGAGCGTCGCGGCGGCGGCGCCGTCGCCCTTTGGCTCGCCCCGCGTGCGCATCGGATCGGCGAGGCGCTGCGCGCGGCGCTTGCGGAAGAGGCCGCGCTGCGACGGCCGTTCCTCTGGCTCGTCGTCGCCGCCGGCGCGGGCGTCGTGCTGTATTTCACCGCGGAGCGCGAACCGCCGCTGCCGCTTTGCTTCGCAGTCCTGGGCGCCGCCGCGGCGTTCGCTCTCATCGCTCGCCGCCATGCGCGGGCGCGCGCATTATTCGTGGCGCTCGCCTTCGTCGCCGCCGGCTTCACCTCCGCGGCGTGGCGGACCGCGCGCGTCGCCGCGCCGATCATCCCGCGCGTCGGGATCGGCGAACTCACCGGCTTCGTGGAAGAGCTCGACCCGCGGCGGTCCGGCGCCCGCTTCATCCTGCGCGTCGCAAGCGCAGAAGGTCTGCCGGGCGAAGTCGCGCCGGCGCGCGTACGCCTCACCACGCGCGGCGATCCGTCTTTCTCGGCGGGAGATTTCGTCGCGTTGAAAGCCCGGCTCATGCCCCCTGCCCGCGCGGCGCTGCCCGGCGGCTATGATTTCGCGCGCGACGCCTATTTCGCGCGGCTCGGCGGCGTCGGGAACGCGCTCGGCCGCATCGAGGTCATGCCGCCGCCCGATCCGGCGCCAATTTCGCTACGCTTTTTCGCCGCCATCGATCGCGCGCGAAATGCGCTCGCCCTGCGCGTCTATCGCACGATCGACGGCGACGCGGGCGCCATCGCGGCCGCCATGGTGACAGGCAAGCGCGATTTCCTTTCCGGTAACGCGAAAGACCTCATACGCCGGGCCGGCATCTTTCACATCATCACCATCTCTGGCATGCAGATGACGCTCGTCGCCGGCATTTTCTTCGTCGGTTTCCGGCGCCTCCTCGCAATGTCGCAGACGCTGGCGCTCAACTACCCGATCAAGAAATGGGCGGCCGGGCTCGCTATCCTCGGCGCCATTCTCTACGACATCGCGACGGGTTCGCGCGTCGGCACGGAGCGCGCGCTGGTCATGACGCTCATCATGCTCGTCGCCGTGTTGTTCGACCGCGCGTCGCTCTCCATGCGCAATCTTGCGCTCGCCGCCTTTTTCATCATCGCCTTCGAGCCGGAGGCGCTGCTCGGCGCGAGTTTTCAACTTTCCTTCGCCGCCGTCGCGGCGCTGATCGCGGTCTATGAATGGCGCGGCGATTATCTCGGACGAAGCCGCGCGCGCCCTGTCGGCCCGAGCATGCGCGGGCGACTTGCGGAACTGCGCGAAGCCCTGGTCGAGCGATTGGTGCACGGACCGGGCGCGGCGCTTCTCGCGACCCTTTGCGCCACCTCCGCCACCGCCTCCTTCATGGCCAATGATTTCCACGAGCTCAGTCCATATGTGCTGGTCGGAAATCCGCTGACCCTGGCGATCATCGAATTTTTCGCCGTGCCTTGCGCGCTGATCGGCGCGGTCCTCTATCCTTTCGGCCTCGACGGCTTCGTCTGGCGCTATCTGAAGATCGGGATCGATCTCGTCATCTATCTCGCGGGGCTGATCGCGAGCGCGCCGGGGGCGAGCCTGCATGTGAAGGCTTTTGCGCCCTGGGCGATCGTCTTTCTCGCGCTTGCCGTTCTGTCGGCGGTGCTATGGCGGACGTGGTCGCTCCGGGCGACCGCGATACCTCTGGCGCTCGTCGGCCTGCTCGGCGCGAAAAACGGAACGGGTTTCGATCTCGCCGTTCCGCCGACGGGCGACTCGGCGGCCTTCCGTGCCGCCTCCGGCGAAATCGCCCTTCTGGGCAAAAGACCGAGCGTCTTCGCGTCCGAACAATGGTTGCGCGCCGACGCGGATTCCCGCGCGGCCGCAGACGCCGGAGCTGGCGTCGCCTGCGACGATCTGGGATGCGTTGGAAGACTGTTCGACGGGCGCATCGTCGCCCTTGTGAATGAGCGCGGCGCCTTTCTGGAAGACTGCGCGCGCGCGGCGATCATCGTCACGCCGCTTCATGCGCCCGAAGGTTGCGCCGCGCCGATCGTCATAGATCGTCGCAAGCTTGTGGAAACGGGCGCGATTTCCTTGCGACTGAAGGGCGAGAAGATCGAATGGACGAGAGCGCGCGGCGTCGACGAGGATCGGCCGTGGTCGCAGGCCCCGCAGGAAAGGCGCGGCCGGATCACCACGCCCGAGGCCTCTGAAATTGAAAGCGACAATGACGACGCTCAGGCGGCGGAGCCGCTGGACGACTGACCGCGGCTTTTTTTGCATCGCCCCTGCTTCAAGGCGCTGCGGACTGGAGGAAGCTTCGCTCCGGCCCCGGGACGCCCGCCGCGCCCCCATTCGCCATGCGCGGGCATGGGGCGAATGCGGGCCAATCAGTATTTCCTCAGGAGGCTCACGAGCTTCCCCTGAATACGCACGCGATCCGGCCCGAAGATGCGCGTTTCATAAGCCGGATTGGCCGCTTCGAGCGCAATCGAGGCGCCGCGTTTGCGCAGACGCTTCAACGTCGCCTCCTCGTCGTCGATGAGAGCCACCACGATGTCGCCGGTGTCGGCGTTGTCCTGCTTCTTGATGACGACCGTGTCGCCGTCGAGGATGCCGGCCTCGATCATGGAGTCGCCACGCACTTCCAGCGCGTAATGCTCGCCGCTGGTCAGAAGGTCGGGCGGCAGGCTGATGGTGTGGCTGCGGCTCTGGATCGCGGAGATCGGCGTGCCGGCGGCGATGCGGCCCATGACCGGAATCGCCACATTCTGCCCGGTCTCCTCCTCCCGCCGCTCGTGCAGCGGCCGCACACGGCCGAGATTGCCCTCGATGACAGCCGGCGAGAATTTTCCGCCCCGCGACCCTCCGCCGCCGCGCGGCGTCGCTGATTCAGGCAGGCGCAGCACCTCGAGCGCGCGGGCGCGATTGGGAAGACGGCGGATGAAGCCCCGCTCCTCTAGCGCGAGGATCAATCGGTGAATCCCCGACTTCGATCTCAGATCGAGCGCATCCTTCATCTCGTCGAAGGACGGCGGCACGCCGGACTCCTTCAGGCGTTCATGTATGAAGCGCAGAAGGTCGCTTTGCTTCTTTGTCAGCATCGAAAGTTGGCCCCTGAACTCGCGCCGTAGCGTCGACACAGACCCGCAGGGGAGCCTGAATCGCTCAAAAACAAATCATGAACGATTCATATGCGTTCCCGGTGCGTTCCGCAAGCCTTATGTCAGGGGGCTGTTAACTGGAGCTAGCGCGGAGGCGCCGCCGCTCTAATGGGCGGCGGCTTTGTTCTTTGTCGCCGGATCGGGGGCGCCGGGCTTCCGGGGAGCCGCTTTCTTGATCGAGCTCGTCGGGCTGTCGTCGCTGGCGAGCGCCTGCATCTCGCGGCGGTCGTCGGGCGCGAAGGCCTGCGCCACCGGATGCGGCGCCTCCGCCTCCCGGCTCTCGGCGGCGGCCTTGGCGGCAGCGACCGTCACGACGGGCGATTTGGCGGCGAGCTGCGTCGCGGCCTTGCCGGCGCCGCGGGCCGGTTTTTCCTCCAGCGCGATTTCGACTGGCGGGGCGATCGCCTCGGGGCGGCTCACCTCGGCGACGCGCGAGGCGAAGGCCGGGTTCTGACCGCCGTCCTGATAGACGACGCGAACCGGCTTCACGCCGCTTTCGGCGAGTTCGGCCACCTTGGTGTCATCCTTGGCCGCCTTTTCGGCGACCTGGGCCGCGATCTCCGGATTGTGCTTCAGGGGCGGACAGGCCGAGGCCGCGTCCATATGTCCCGCGGGCGTGGCGTTGAAGACATAATGACGGCCGCAGAAAGCGACCTGCGGCTCCTCTTTCGTCACCTCGAAGTGATCATTGCCTTCCTTCAGGTTCTTCCAGAAGCCGATGTTCGGGTCAAGCCGGTGCTTGGCCAGATTTTCGGCCGTCATCTTGAAGGGATAGGACTGCATCTGGATTGCGCGCTGGCCGCCGCCGAAGGAGGAGCGGGCAATCGCGTAGATTTCCGCGATCTGCTTGTCGGTCATGGAGAAGCAGCCGGCCGACGAGCAGGCGCCATGCACCATGATGGTCCCGCCGCTATGCCCCAGCGCGCGGTCGAGCTGGTTCGGGTAGCCGACGTTGAAGGACAGGTAATAGGCCGAATTCGGGTTCATCTGCGCCGGCGTGATCGAATAGAAGCCCTCCGGCACCTGGCGGTCGCCCTCGCGCGTCTTGGGGCCGAGCTGGCCCGACCAGCGGCACATGGGGAAGGTTTTGAGATGGACGTAGCGGCCGTCGGACCGCATCTTCCAGATCTCGAGCTCCGCCTCTTTCTTGTAGGCGCGGATGAGCATCGGCGCTTCCTTCGTCGTGCCGACCTTCTCCATCAGCGCGACGGTCTCCGGCGGAATGGGCGCGAGCGAGCGGTGCGAAAAGCCCCCGTCCTCGCAGGCCGCCAGCGTGAAGGCGGCGAAGGCCGCAACAACCGCAAACGGCTTGAAACCCTGGAAATTCATGCGACCCGCTCCCCTTTGCGCGACGCCCCCGCGTGTCCGAGAACCTTTACACGCCTGCGCGTAACGCAATCCTTACCCGGCGCGACGGCTGACCTTCCGCGCCGACCCGCATTTAGACCAAACATTGGGACGAGAAAGTGTCCGAGGCGCCATCCGGAATGGTGAAAACCGCAAATTTGCCGGATTTACCTTAACGCTTTTCCTCGATCTTTCGGCCCATGGCGAGGAACTTCTCGGCCCGGGCGTGGCGAAGCTGCTCGCGCGAAAGATTGGTAAGACGCGACAATTCGAGGGAAACCGCGTCGCCCGCGGCGGCGATGGCCGCCCTGGGGTCGCGATGAGCGCCGCCCGAGGGCTCGGTGACGATCACGTCGATGATGCCGAATTTGAGCAGATCCTGCGCCGTGATCTTCATGCTGGTCGCGGCGTCCTGCGCCTTGGCCGAATCACGCCACAGGATGGAGGCCGAGGCCTCCGGGGAGGCGACGGTGTAGACCGCGTGCTCCAGCATCAGCACCTTGTTGGCGGCGGCGATTGCGATGGCGCCGCCGGAGCCGCCCTCGCCCACCACGACCGCGACATTGGGCACGCCCAGCGACAGCGAGGCGTCGGTCGATCGGGCGATGGCTTCCGCCTGCCCACGCTCCTCGGCGTCGATGCCCGGAAAGGCGCCGGCCGTATCGACCAGCGAGACCACCGGCAGGCCGAAGCGGTCGGCGAGCTCCATGAGGCGCACCGCCTTGCGGTAGCCCTCGGGTCGCGCCATGCCGAAATTATGGTGCAGACGGCTCGCGGTGTCCGAGCCCTTCTCCTGCCCGATGATGCAGATGGGCTCGCCGTTGAAGCGCCCGAAGCCGCCGACGATGGCGGCGTCCTCGCCGAAGAAGCGGTCGCCGGCGAGCGGCGTGAATTCCGTGACGAGCTGCTTCACATAGTCGGAGAAATGCGGGCGCTGCGGATGACGCGCGACCTGAATTTTCTGCCAGGGGGTGAGGCTCGCGTAGAGGTCGGCCAGCGCCTTGGACGCCTTGGCCTCCAGCTTCGTCAGCTCCTCCGAGATCGAGACGCCCTCGCCTTTCTCGGCCAGCGCGCGCAGTTCCTCGACCTTGGTTTCCAGTTCCGCGACGGGCTTTTCGAAGTCGAGATAAGAGCGCATGGGGGCGACGATGTTTCCTGCAAGATTCGACCAGCGCCCGGCGGCCTCTCGGGCGCGCGCAAACTCGCCGCAACCGGCGCCGAAGTCAAGGAAGACGGCAGGACCGCGCGGGGTGGATTTCGAGCGCCAAATGGCGCAATCGGGGGCATGGCGCAATTTTCTGCAAGAGGAGCGCGATTCGCTTGAACCCTCCGACCCCTCGGGCCCATGCCGACAGCCGCTTCGTTTCCGCGAGCGACGGGCTGCGCCTCCATTATCTCGATTACGCCTGTCCCTCGGCCGGGCGTCTGCCGCTCGTCTGCCTGCCGGGCCTCGCGCGCTCCGCCGACGACTTCTGGCGCGTCGCCGAGGCCGCGCAGGCGCAGGGACGGCGCGTGCTCGCGCTCGACTACCGCGGGCGCGGCCGATCGGACTGGGATAAGGACTGGACCCATTACGCGCTCGCGGTCGAACAGGACGACATTCTCGCGGTGCTGCGCGACGCGGGCGTTTCGTCGGCCGTCTTTCTCGGCACCTCGCGCGGCGGGCTGCACACGATGGATCTCGCCGCCGGAACGCCGGGCCTCGTGCGCGCGGCGATCTTCAACGACATCGGGCCAAAGATCGAACTCGAGGGTCTGCTGCGCATAAAGCGCTATGTCGGAAAATTGCCGCCCATCGCCTCGATGAACGACGCGATCGCCTTGATGCGCATGACCGCCGCGCCGCAATTTCCCGCCGTTAGCGCGGAGGACTGGGCCGTTTATGCGCGCCAGACCTTCGTCGAGAAGGACGGGAAGGTTGCGCTTCGCTACGACCCCGAACTGTCGCACACGCTCGACATCTTCACGCCGGACGCCGAGCCCGAAACCTTCTGGGACCGTTTCGAAACAATGTCGCAAACGCCGATGCTCGTCATTCGCGGCGAGACGTCGGACATCTTTTCGGCCGAGACGATGGAGGAAATGGCCCGGCGCGCGCCGCGGCTCGAAACATTCACCGTCGCCGGCCAGGGCCATGCGCCCCTGCTGCTCGATCAGCCGACGATCGGGCGGATAATGGAGTTCCTGAGCCGTTGTCCGTGATTATGGCGCGTATCCCAGCGCCTGATTCACGCGTGAAACCGCAACGCCGACATTGATCGCGGCGCCCGCCTGCATGCGTTGCGCCTCCAGCTGAATCTGGCGCACGCGATACAGATCGAAGGCGCTGATTTCGCCGAGCGCGAAGGACTTGCGCGACAGTTCGAACTGCTCATTGGCGACGGCGAGCCGCTTGTCGGCGAGGCCCGCCGCCTTTTGCGCCGCTGCGAGCGCCGTCCGCGCGGCCTTTATTTCCGCGACGACCATTCGCTTGGCGCGCTCATATTCGGCGCGCGCCCGCGTCACCTCTGCTGCCGCCTCGGCCTGGCGCGGCTCGTTGCGGCCCGGCGTCGGCAACGGAATGCGAAAGCGCACGCCCACCGTCGTCGCGTCGGTGCGCTGGTTGGTGACTTCCTGCGAGGGGTCCGTCGAATATTGGTCGTTGTGCTCCTGACGTCCGAAGACGCCGATCTCCGGATTGTCTATGGGCGTCGCATCGATCAGCCGCGCCTGGGACTCAGCCCGCGCAAGCGCCGCCAGCGGCGCCCGCAGCGCCGGATGGTCTTCCAGATCGCCGTCGCGACGCACGGCTTCGAGCGTGCCGTCCGGCGGCGTCCCGCCGGTGAGCGCGGCGTAATTCACCCGCGCGACTTTTGCCGCGCCTTCCGCCTGCGCGAGTTCCGTCTCGGCGGCGAGCGTTTCGTTCCTCGCCAGCAAGGCGTCGGCTTCCGCAGCGTCTCCAAGTTCGACGCGACGGGTCATGTCGGCGCCGATCTCGCGGGCCGTCGCCACACGCGTGCGCGCCACGGACACGTCGCGCTCGGCGCGCTTCGCGTTCCACCATGCGTCGCGCAACAGTCCCGCGACCTCGAGCCGGCGTTGCGACAGCCTCTCCTCGACCTCCACGACCCCGCTCGACACCGTGGCCGCATAGGCGTCGCGCTGGCCGGGAAGCCACAGCGGCATGCCCGCCTCGATTTCGGTCTCGTTGTAGTGACGCAGATTGCCGGCGGCGGCGTTGCGCTGCGAGCCGCCGAAATAGGGCGAGCCCGGCGTTATCGAATTCGCGGTGGCGTACCGCGCGGACACGGCGCCGAATTGCGCCTCCAGCGCCTTGCTCTGCGCGTCGATGGCGACGGCCATGTCGAGGTGACGCACGAGAACATGGCCGAGCGGCGTCTTCTTCGCGCGATTGACAGTGACTTTGGAGCTTTTTCCGGCCCGGGCCTTGGCGCCCTTGCCGCCGCTCGCAGCCGGGTCCTTGGCGGCCTTCACTGTCACTTCGCCGCTCGGCTGCTCATCAGGCCCGGCGCGCGAGGCGGTCGCGTAAAGCCCGATGAAGAGCAGTACCGGCAGAAAGGCCGCCCGGATCGTCATGCGCGCGACTCCTCTCGCCGGAGGGATCGGATGCGCGTCCGCAGCTGCGCGCCCCAGTTGGCCGAACGATCGTAAAGGATCGGCAGCAGGACGAGGGTGAGCACGGTCGCGGAAATCAGCCCGCCGATGACGACGATGGCGAGCGGCCGCTGGATCTCTGCGCCCGGCCCTGTCGCGAAAAGGAAAGGGATGAGGCCAAAGGCGGCGATCGTCGCCGTCAGCATGACGGGGCGCATGCGCCGGCGCGCGCCCTCGACCACCGCCTCGCGCGTCGAGCGCGTGCCTTCGGCCACGAGCTTGTTGATGTAGGAGATCAGAACCACGCCATTGAGCACCGCTATGCCGACGAGCGCGATGAAGCCGACCGAGGCCGGAACGGAGATGAATTCGCCCGACAGCCACAGGCCGAGCACGCCGCCGATCGCCGCGAAGGGCACGTTGCAGAACACGAGCGTCGCCTGCAGCGCCGAATTGAAGGTCAGATACAGCAGGAGGAAGATCAGCGCGAGCGCGATCGGGACAACGACCGCGAGCCGCGCCGAAGCGCGCTGCTGATTCTCGAACTGGCCGCCCCACTGGTAGGTGTAACCCTTCGGCGTCTTCACGTTTTGCGCGACAGCCTTCTTCGCCTCGTCGACGAAGCCGACGAGGTCCCGACCGGTGACATTGGCGAGCACGGTGGCGAAACGCCTGCCCTCCTCGCGAATGACCTGAATAGGCCCGTCCTCCGCCTTCACTTCCGCAAGCTGGGACAACTCCACGACCTTTCCGTCGTTGGACACCATCGGCAGGCGCGCGAAATCCACGGCGGAGCGGCGCGAGGTCTCGGCGCCGCGCACGACGAGCGGCGTGCGGATCGGCCCCTCCAGCACGATGCCGACCTGCTGACCGTCAACCCAGACGCGCAGGGCGTCCTGGATCTCGCCGGCGTTGAGGCCGAAGCGTCCAGCGGCGAGACGATCGACGCGTGCGGTGAGATAGCGCAGACCGTCGTTCTGCAGGCCGAAGACGTCCCGCGCGCCGGGAATCTTGCGCAGCGTCGCGGCCACTTCGCGGGTCAGCCGGTTGAGTTCCCCGATGTCGTCGCCGAAAATCTTGATCACGACGTCGCCGCGCGCGCCGATGATCATCTCCTGAACGCGCATGTCGATCGGCTGGGAGAAGGCGTAGGAAATCCCCGGTATCGAGTCGAGCACCTTGCGGATTTCGCCCATCAGCCAATCCATGCCATGGCTGCGCCATTCGCTCGTCGGCGCGAGCGTGAGGAAATTGTCGGTCTCGTTGAGGCCCACCGGATCAATGCCGAGTTCGTCGGCGCCCGCGCGCGCCATCATCCCCTTGACCTCGGGCACCTTCTCCATGATCTCGCGCTGGATGCGACGGTCGGTCTCGGCGGCGATGTTGACGCTGATCGTCGGATGCTTGCGCACGGTGATGACGGGCGTGCCCTCATCCATCACGGGCATGAAGGTCTGGCCGATCCCGCTGTAGGCGAGAGCTGCGACGAGCAGTCCGCCGCCGGCGATCGCCGCAACGATCAGCGGGCGCGCCAGCGCGCGGTCGAGCAGCGGCTCGTAGATCGCCGCGATCCTGCGCACAAGCCAGGGCTCTTCGGAATGGCCAGGCTTCAGCAGCGTCGCGCTCAGCGCCGGCACGACCGTGAGCGACAGGATGAGGGCGGAGCCGAGCGCGAAGGCGATGGTCAGCGCCACCGGCGCGAAGAGACGCCCCTCGAGACCTTCCAGCGAAAGCAGCGGCAGGAACACGGTCACGATGATGACCACGCCGGAGGTCAGCGGCGCCGCGACTTCGCGCGTCGCCTCCAGCGTCATGAAGATACGGTCGGCGAGGCTCGCCTCATGGGCGCTCGCCATGCGATGCTCGACATTCTCCACCACGACGACGGCGCAGTCCACGAGCAGGCCGATGGCGATGGCCAGGCCGCCGAGCGACATGATGTTGGCGGAAAGCCCCCACCATCGCATGATCCCGAAGGTGGCGAGCGCCGCGAGCGGCAGGATGACCGAGACGACGAGCGCCGCGCGCAGGTCGCCCAGGAACAGCGCCAGCAGTATGACGACGAGAACGATCGCCTCGATCAGCACCTTCTGGACCGTCCACACCGCCTTGCCGATCAGCTCGCTGCGGTCGTAGAAAATCTCGATCTTCGCGCCCTTCGGCAGGCTCGCCTCGAGTTCGGCGAGACGGGCCTTCACGCCGGTGACCACCATGCGCGCGTCGGCGCCGCGCAGGCCGAGCACCAGTCCCCAGACAGCCTCGGCTTCGCCGTTACGGCTCACGACGCCGTTACGCGGCAGGGAGCCGAAACGCACCTCGGCGACGTCGCCGACGCGCACGATGCCGGTGGCGCGCGCGGCGATGACCACCGAGCGGATATCTTCGAGCGACTGCAGCCGCCCCTCGGCGCGCACCAGCAGCGCCTCCTCGCCGTCGCGGACGCGGCCGGCGCCGTCGTTCTTGTTGTTTTGCGAGAGCGCCGTTTCCAGCATCGCGACGGTGACGCCGCGCGCGGCCATGGCGGAGGGCGACGGCGCGACCTCGAAGGTGCGCACGAAGCCGCCCAGCACGTTGAGGTCGGCGACCCCGGGCAGGCCGCGGATGGCCGGACGTATCGTCCAGTCGAGCAGGCTGCGCTGCTCCGTCGGAGTCAGATCGCCGCCGACAATGGTGAACATGAGCATTTCGCCGAGCGGCGTGACGATCGGCGCAAGGCCGCCGGAAACGCCGCTCGGCAGCTGGTCCTGCACCTGAGCGAGCCGCTCGTTGACCTGCGCGCGCGCCCAGTAGATGTCCGTTCCTTCCTCGAACTCGAAGGTGAGCAGCGCGACCGAGTAACGGGTCGTCGAGCGCATGCGGACGAGACGGGGAATGCCGCGCGCGGCGATTTCGATCGGGGCGGTGACGCGGCTCTCCAACTCCTCGGGAGTAAGGCCCGGCGCGCGCATCGCGACGAGAACCTGAATCGGCGCCACGTCGGGAAAAGCGTCGATCGGCAATTTCGTGTAGCTGAACGCTCCCCACCCCGCGATGGCGATCGCGGCGAGGAATGTCAGGAGACGCTGTCGAAGCGCGAAGTGGATCAGCCGTTCAAGCATCGCGCTCTGTCATTTCTCCGCCTCGGCGAGTTCGGCTAGCAATGTGAGCAGACCATGGGTCGCCACCCGCTCGCCGGCCGCCAGGCCGCCCTGCACCGAGGCGAAATGCGGCGTCTCCGAGATCAGCGTGACCGGCGTCGCGCGGAATCCGTCCGGGACGCGGACGAAAACCCAGCTGTGGTTCTTGTGGCTGACGACGGCGTCCGCCGGAACGCGCCATTGCGAAGCGCCGCCGCCCGTCACCTTCAGGATCGCCTGCACGGCTTGCCCCGGCCGCAAGGGGCTTCTGCCGGAGCGAAACTCCGCCACCGCGGTGACGGACTGGGTCGCCATGTCGACGGTATGGCCGATGCGGATGAGCCGGCCGTCGAGACCCGCGCTGGGCAGATGGACGCGCTCGACGCTTTCGAGCGCGACGGCGCGACTAAGCGGCACCTGCAGATTGACCCAGATCGGATCGAGCCGCGCGATGGTGACGAGCGGCGCGGAGGCCTGAACGCGCTCGCCCGTGGTGCCGTGCCGCTGGAGGACCGTGCCGGAGAGCGGCGCGCGAACCAGGAGCGTGCTGGCGAGCTTGCGGTCACGCTGCAGGGCCGACACCTCGGCTTCGGTCATGCCGGCGAGCGTGAGAATCTGCCGTCGCTCCTCGAGCGACGAACGCGCCTGCCCCGCCTCGGCCCGAGTGACGATCAACCGGCGTTCGGCGATGATGCGCTCCTTGAAGAGCTGCTCGTCCCTGCGCAGTTTCTCGGAAGCGAGATTGGCGTCCGAAAGGGCGTGCAAGAAGGCGCGCTGCGCCTCGACCAGCTCGGAGGATCTGAGCGTCGCGATCGCGTCGCCGTCCTTGACGTCCTCGTCAGGGGCGACGAGCAGGGTCTCGATAAGTCCGGCGGCGGGCGCGGCGACGATGCGCAACTGCTGCGGCGGGACGGTCACCACGCCGGGGACGACGATTTCGCCCATGCCCGTTTCCGGTTCGATGGGCTGCGTCTCGACCCCCGCGGCGCGCGCCTGATCGTCGGTCAGCGGGACAACAATCTCCCGACGGGGCGGCTGATTCCCCGCCGGAGCGCCGAGGGCCGCAGCCGCGCCGCAAACGAGAAGGAGAAGAAGGGTGTGGAGGATCGTTCGCCGCATGTGAGAATCAGGAAAGCCCCGAGAGAGTGCGCCCCGCTTGCGCGCGCGGCAGACATTGCGCGGAAAGGGCGCGTCATTATGGCGCCGCCGCATTTCAGCTGCGCCGGGAGCGATCTTGCCCGTCGGAGGAGCCCGGCTCAAGCCATTTCGCCCCGCTGAAGGGGCTATCCAATGAAAAATCGGTAACAATCCCCTCCAACGCCGCTCTCGGCGCCGTCGCCAACGGCCGCGATCCGCCTATATTCCAGACAAGCTCAGCTGATTCTCCACTTTTCGAGGTATTCATGCGCCACCCATCCAATGTCGCCGTCCGCCTCGTCGATTATCGCCCCGCCGACTTTCTGATCGACGCCGTCGATCTGGACATTGCGCTGCATCGAACGGCCACGAAGGTCGTCGCGCGTCTGTCGCTGCGCCGCAACCCGAAAGGCGCCGCCGGCGCTCCGCTCACGCTCGACGGCGACGATCTGGCGCTGCTCGGCGTCAAGCTCGACGGCCGCGCGCTGGGGCCGGCGGAATATACGGCGACGCCCGACAGCCTCACGGTGCTCAGCGTCCCCGACGCGCCCTTCACCCTCGAAATCGAGACCGAGGTGAACCCGAGCGCCAATACGCAGCTTTCCGGACTCTACCGTTCAGGCTCCGCCTATTGCACGCAATGCGAGGCCGAAGGTTTCCGCCGCATCTCCTACTTCCTCGACCGCCCCGACGTGCTGAGCGTCTATACGACCCGGATCGAGGCGGAGAAGACCGACGCGCCGATCCTCCTCTCCAACGGCAATCCGGCGGAGTCGGGAGATATTCCCGGCACGACGCGCCATTACGCCGTCTGGCGCGATCCCTTCCCGAAGCCCTCCTATCTCTTCGCGCTCGTCGGCGGCGACCTCGGCGTGGTGCGCGACACTTTCACCACGATGTCCGGCCGCAGGATCGACCTTGCAATCTATGTAGAGCACGGCAAGGAGGCGCGGGCCGACTACGCCATGGACGCGCTGAAGCGCTCCATGCGGTGGGACGAGGAGAAGTTCGGTCGCGAATATGATCTCGACGTGTTCAACATCGTCGCCGTCTCCGACTTCAACATGGGCGCGATGGAGAACAAGGGCCTCAACATCTTCAACGACAAATATGTGCTGGCCTCGCCAGAGACGGCGACGGACTCCGATTACGCCGGCATCGAGGCCGTCATCGCGCATGAATATTTCCACAACTGGACGGGAAACCGCATCACCTGTCGCGACTGGTTCCAGCTGTGCCTGAAGGAAGGGCTCACCGTCTTTCGCGATCAGGAGTTTTCCGCCGACATGCGCTCGCGCGCGGTGGAGCGCATAAGCGACGTTCGCGGACTTCGACTCGTGCAATTCCCCGAGGACGCGGGGCCGCTCGCGCATCCGGTACGGCCCGAGGTCTATCACGAGATCAACAACTTCTACACGTCGACGGTCTATGAGAAAGGCGCCGAGATCATCCGCATGCTGCGTACGCTGATCGGCGACGCCGATTTCCGTCGCGGCATGGACATCTATTTCGAGCGCTTCGACGGCACGGCGGCGACGGTGGAGGACTTCCTCTCCTGTTTCGCCGAAGCCTCCGGCCGCAACCTGTCGCATTTCGCGCTGTGGTACAGCCAGGCCGGCACGCCGGCGCTGTCGAGCGAGGGCGCCTATGACCCCGACGCCCGGACCTTTGCGCTGACGCTGCGCCAGCAGACACGTCCCACGCCGGGGCAGGACACGAAGAAACCAGTGGTGATCCCCGTCGCTTTCGCGCTCTTCGGCGAGAATGGCGAGAAGCTCGATCTCCTGAGCGACGACGCGCGCGAGGACGAGTTGCGCCGCGGAGTGATCGAACTTTCGGAGCCCGCGCGCGTCATCACCTTTCGCGACGTGCCTTCGCGCCCGGTGGCGTCGCTGCTGCGCGGATTCTCGGCGCCCGTGCGGCTCGAGCCCGCCCCGGCGAGCGCGGACCTGGAGCGGCTCCTCGCCTGCGACGACGATCCCTTCAATCGATGGCAGGCGGCGCAAAGCCTCGCGCTGCGCGCAATCTTCGCGCGTGTGGACGCTTCGCGGAACAACGCCCCGGCGCCAGATGCGCAGGGTTTCGTCGGCGCATTGCGCACGCTCCTCGCAAAGGCCGACGCCGATCCCGCCTTCGCCGCGCAGGCGCTGTCGCTCCCCTCTGAAATCGACCTCGCGCGCGAGGCGGGGGAGAATGTCGATCCCGACATCCTCTTTTCGGCGCGCATGGGGCTGCGCGAGGAAATCGGCCGCGCCCTTCTCCCGCAGCTCGACGCGCTCTATGCGCGAATGGCTGACAACGGCCCCTTCAAGCCCGACGCGGCCGGCGCCGGGCGGCGCTCGTTGCGCGCCGTCGCGCTCGATCTCATCGCCGCCGGCGATATAGAGAAGGGCCGCGCGCTCGCGCAGCGTCAGTTCGCCGCCGCCGGCAACATGACGGACCGCCTGGCGGCGCTGTCAGCGCTCGCGCTGATCGGCGGACAGGCGCGCGAAGACGCTTTCGCGGCTTTCTACAAGCAATTCGCGGGCGACGCGCTCGTGATCGACAAATGGTTCGCCTTGCATGCGACAATTCCGGAAGAGGCCACGACGCAGCGCGTCCTCGATCTCATGGCGCATCCGGATTTCTCGCTCTCCAATCCGAACCGCGTGCGCTCGCTCATCGGCGCCTTCGCGAACGGCAATCTCACGCGCTTCCATGCGCTGGACGGTTCCGGCTACGATCTCCTGACGCGCATCGTTCTCGACCTCGATTCGAAGAATCCGCAGGTCGCGGCGCGGCTGCTCTCGGCGCTGCGTTCATGGCGCACGCTAGAGCCGCGCCGCCGCGCGCTCGTCGAAGCGAAGCTGCGGGAAGTGCTTGCGCGCGAGACGCTCTCCGCCGACGTGAAGGATATTGCGACACGCGCGCTGTCCTGAACGGAAGCCGGATAAAAAGCCCGTTCGGCAAAAACGCTCTTTGCCGAACGGGAGCCGCATCATCGCCCGTTATCGCGGCGACGCCTGCGATGACCGCATCTTCCATTTCCGCATGTCCCGAATGAAACCGTCGATCAATTTGTTGTGGACATGCGGCATGACGATGAAATGCGCGAGCTTGCCGAGCGTCGGGCTCTCCTCCGACGCAAGATCATATTTCGCGAGGATCGTTTCGTCGGGCCGCTCGAAAAACACAGTGCTCGAGAAAGGATTACGCCAGCTCCTGACGCCCGTGGCCTTCAGCCCTTCGACGAGATAGTCCGTGTTGCGCATCATGCCATTGGCGGCGGCCCTGAATTTGTCCATCGGCGTCGAGCGTATCTTCCACCAGAATTTCAATGGCGCCAACGCGCTTCGCGAACAGGAGATCGTCGGGACGGCGTCGTTGAGATAGGCGACCCGAAACGGGTTCAGATTGTCGAACGCTTCCCTGGTGGAAATGAAAATGCCCATCGGTTCATCAGAGCCAAAGAACTTGTGCCCCGACACGGCGATGGAATCGAAATTCTGAAGCTGATGATTGACGAGGCTCGCCGCGTCACCGTCCACGTAAGGCAGGTAACCGCCGAAAAGCGCAGCATCCAGATGGATGTATTGCGGGCCCTTGTGCTTCGCTTTCAGTATATCCCTTATCGCCGCCTGATCGTCGATCGCGCCCTTGAATGTCGTGCCTAATGCGATGACCACCAGCACGGGACGGGACGGATCGAGCTTCGCCTCGAAATCCTTCAGATCCATCTCGCCCATCTCCTTCGCCTTTATCAGACGCAGTTCGAGATTCTGCACGTCGGCGAGTTTCTTGATCGAATAATGCGCCTCCTCCGAAACATAGACGATCGGCGGAGCCGATGATTTCGACAGAAGATATTTCCGGCCAAAATAGAGCCCGTGATTGTTGCCGTCCGTGCCGCTCGCGGTCACGAAGCCCCAGAACTTGTCGTCGGGAAAGCCATAGAGCTTTGCGAAATAGGACACGACCTCTTTTTCAAACGCGTGGGTGTTGAGGCTGTAGGGACTCGTCGACCACGGATTGCCTACATTGTTCAAAGACGCGCGATACAGCCTGTGCTTTGTGTACCAATTATAGAAGCCTTCCAGAGCGGTGTCCTGATTGACGGGATAGCCGCCAATGCGCCGGCTCTTTTCGAGCGCCATCCCGGCGAAGGCGTCGACGCGGCGACGCTCCTGTTTCGTGATCGCCAATGCGGGCGCGCAGAGCAAAAGGCCCGACAGGAAAACCGCGAGAATTCTGGTCATCATCTGGACGTCTCGAAATTCTGGCCGACGCCGCGTCGCACTTGATTTGACCGCCGTCGTCAACCGGACGTTGTGGGCGCCCCACTACACTCGCAGGGAGTGAAGGACGGAGGGGTGAGTGAGCGGCGCCGAGGGGCGTCTGACCATGCGACAAAACGACTCGCCGCCCAAAAGCCGGCTCGGGACTGTTTCGACGACCCCACATCTCGGGGCCGGCGGCCGGACAGCGCCGGAGCGACGCCGCGCGGAATGTGCGCGTTCGGGAAACTTCTGTTGCCCGGCAAAGCCTTACTCACGGACGCGCGCCGGGCGGCGGAGCCGGCCCTGTCGAGCCCCGGTCACAAGCCCCTATATATGGGTCAACACGCCATGGATTCCAGCGCCGAGACGCGCCGTTAACGCCGAATTAAGGTCTGGACAATCACGGCCTGAGAGATTCGAATGAAGGTGATTCGGGCGGCGTTCGGTTCGCTCGCGAGTTCGCCAAAATTTCGGAGATCTATTTGATGGCGCGCGCCTCCGCAGCTCGTGCGATGAGTCATGCCGAAACGGTGTGGGGCGCGTATCGCTTTGACGACAATGGCGAGAAGGATCCGAACGACGGCGCCTGGCTACGGCGCCTGGCCTTCGTCGCCTCATCTATCTGCCTGATGTCGTTGATGGCTTTTGTCGTCTCCATGGCGACGACGATGCAGGACCAGCTTGTCGACGACGCAACCGCCGACCTCGAGCTTTTCGCGCGCGTTGTTTCTCACGAACTGCACGAAAAGATCCGGGCGGACGCGCAGTCGCTCGGCCAGCCCCTCAACCAGATCGTTCCGCATCGCGCCTTCGCGCGGGGCCGCCGCGTTCTCGTCACGGACGGCCACGGCCGGGTCGCCGCCGCGTTTCCGCCGATCGAGTCAAAGAACGTCACGCTCGCCGACGTTCTCGGCGCCGGGCAGGTGCTCACCGAATTCGCCGACAAGGCGGGCGTGATGCGCGTGACGCTCGCCGACGGCACGCCGGCGCTCGCCACGGTGCATAAGCTGCCCACGCCCTTCGGGCAGGTGGCGATGATCTATCCGCTGGACAATGTGCTCGGAGAATGGCGCGCCATCGCGGCGCGTTATGCGCTGCTCTTCGCCTTCACGACGCTGATGCTGCTCGTCATCGTTTACGGCTATTTCCGGCAGACGCGGCGCCGGCAGGCGGTGGAGCATGTGAACGCGCTCATTCGCAAGCGGCTCGAGACGGCGCTGTCGCGCGGGCGCTGCGGATTATGGGACTGGGACATCGCGCGCGGGCGCATCTACTGGTCCGATTCAATGTACGAGATGCTCGGCCTTCCCGCCGAGCGGCGCTGTCTCTCCTTTGGCGAACTCAACGCGCTCATTCATCCTGAGGATGGCGACCTCACGGTGATCGCCGAAATGGTCTCGGCCTCCAGAACCAAAAGCGTCGATCACGAATTTCGCGCAAAGCACGCGGACGGCCGATGGATCTGGGTGCGCGCGCGCGCGCAACTCGTGGACGAGGCGAACGACCCGGGCAAGCATCTCGTCGGCATCGCCGTGGATGTCTCCGAACAGCGCGCCCTCGCCGAACATACGGCCACCGCCAACATGCGCCTGCGCGACGCCATCGACGCGATTTCGGAAGCCTTCGTGCTGTGGGACGCGCAGAACCGGCTCGTCACCTGCAATTCCAAGTTTCTCGATCTCCATGGCCTCTCCGCCGACGCGGCGATCGCCGGAGCGACCTATGCGCAGATCATGATGCGCGCCACGGCGCCGCTCATCCAGACCGAAATTTCATCCGCCGAGCAGCGCGCCGCCGACGCGCGCACATATGAAGCGCGGCTCGCCGACGGCCGCTGGCTGCAGATCAACGAGAGGCGTACGAAGGACGGCGGTTACGTCTCCGTCGGCGCCGACATCACCGCGCTGAAGCGCAACGAGGAGAAGCTGCTCGAGTCGGAGCGCCGCCTCACCGCGAGCGTCACGGACCTCACGCGCTCGCGTCAGACGCTCGAGATGCAGGCCCAGCAGCTTGCGACTCTCGCGGAGCAATATCACCACCAGAAAGCGGAGGCCGAAGCGGCCTATCTGGCCAAGTCCGAATTCCTCGCCAACATGAGCCACGAGCTGCGCACCCCGCTCAACGCGATCATCGGCTTTTCCGAAATGATGCAGGCGGAGCCCTTCGGCTCCCTCGGCTCGCCGAAATATGTCGAATATTGCAACAACATTCGTCAGGGCGGCGCTTACCTCAACGAGGTGCTGTCCGACATTCTCGACATGTCGCGACTGGAGGCGGGACTGGTGCGCCTGGCCGAACGCGAAGTGAATGTCGCCGACGCGACCCGCCGCGCCATCGCCTCCTGGCGTTCCCGCGCGGACGCCAAAAACATCCAGATCGTGGCCGAGGCGGATGACCGCCTGCGCTGCATCGGAGACGAATCGGCCATCGTCAAGGCGCTCGGCGTCCTGCTCTCCAACAGCATCAAATTCACGGATGCGGGCGGCTTCATACGCCTTCGCGCGCGCCGCCACGGCGCCGCGATCGCAATCTTTGTCGAGGACACCGGCCGCGGCATAGATCCGCGCGCAATTTCGAGACTCGGCCGGCCATTCGAGCAGAGCGCCGACCTCATGGAGAACGGCATGAAGGGCTCGGGGCTCGGCCTCGCCATCGCCCGCGCGCTGGTCGATTTGCATGGCGGCGCGTTGCGCATTCGCTCGCGACTCGGGCTCGGCACCATCGCGATGATGCGCCTGCCCTGCGTCCGCGCCGACCGTGCAATGACGATCGGCGCTCCAAAGCAACGGCCGCTCGAACAGACCGCCCCGCGTCTGGCCAAGAACCAGCTCTATGCGCGCTCGCTGCGTGAGACCGCCGCGCGCATGGCCGGCAGCGACAACACCACGCGCAATCCCGGTTCATTGTCCTCGATGCGCAATACGCCGTGATGCAGGCGGGCGACGGCCGAGGCCATCGACAGGCCAAGTCCCGAGCCCGGCCGCGAGCGTGAGTTTTCGAGCCGCACGAAACGCCCCACCACCCGGTCGCGATCGGCGGGCGCAATGCCCGGCCCATGATCCGCGACGATGATTTCGATGCGGTCGCCGACGCGCTTCGCGCTGACGTCGATGCCGGGCTTTTCGCCTCGCGAGCCGTATTTCAAGGCGTTGTCCACGAGATTGACGACCGCCTGTCCGAGCAGCTCGCGGCTTCCTGTCACAGTGAGGCCCGGCTGCGTCACGGCCTCCAGCCGCACGCCCTGCTCTTCCGCGACCGGCTCGTACATTTCGACGATATCGTTCACCACGGCGTCGGCGTCATAGGCGCCGAGATTGTCGCTCGAATAGCCGGCCTCGGCGCGCGCGATCATCAACAGCGCGTTGAAGACGCGAATGAGACTGTCCGATTCGTCGATCACCGCCGCCAGCGCCTCGCGATGCTCGCCGTTCTGCGCGCTCCCGCGCAGGGCGGCCTCGGCGCGATTGCGCAACCTCGTCAGCGGGGTCTTGAGGTCATGCGCGATATTGTCGGAGACTTCGCGAAGCCCCGTCATGAGTTCCGAGATGCGCTCCAGCATCGCGTTGAAATTCTCCGCGAGGCGATCGAGCTCATCGCCGGCGCCGCTGACCGCGAGCCGTTCGTTCATGTCGCCCGCCATGATGCGCCGCGCCGAGTCCGACATCACGTCGACGCGCTCGAGCATGCGATGCGCGACGAACAATCCGCCGAAAGCGCCCACGAGCACGAGCCAGAAAAGGGAAATGCCGAGCGCGCGGCGGAGAATGTCGCGCAGCACCTGATGGTCCTCGATGTCGTGGCCGATCAGCAGGCGAAAGCCGCCCGGAATGAGAAAGAGCCGCATCAGCGCGGGATGAACCTCGCCGGGTTCGCCGCGCCGCTGATAGGTCATCTCGACCAGCTCCCGGCCGCCGCCGGGCGCGATTTTCGGCGGCTCGATATTGCCGACAATGACGTCTCCGGCATGCGTCATCAGCAGATAGAGTGAGCCGCCCGGCGCGCGCACGCGCCGCTCCACGGCTGTCGTGAGCTGTCGCAACCCCCCTTGCGCGTATTGCTCGGAGAGCGCGCGGATCTCCGCTTCCACCGTCTGCTCAATCTGTTCGTCGAGCACTTCCTTCACCCGCGCGCCAACGCGCGTCAGCACGAGACCCGCGCCGATCGAGAACAGCAGCAGATAGGCGATCGACAGCTTGAACGCCGTTGTACGGAAGAGTTTGCCGACCTTGCCCATCACCTGCCGCCGCGCTCCCTGCTGATCCGGCCTTTCACCGACCGGAAGTGGTTACTGTCGAGATATGGGCGCTGTCGCGCCAACTGTCCCCACTCTTTTGCGACGGCCCCGCAGAGAAAGGGAACAATCGGGAGCCGATTGACGTTTTCTTCGCGTAAAACCCAGAAAAGGGTGAAATATCATGCGTAAGCGTATCAATTCCGTGATTGCCGGAACCCTTTGCGGCGCAACCGCCATCGGCGCGTTGCCGTTCGAAGCCCTCGCCGGGCCTTTGAGCGTCGCCTCGCCCTCGACCGTCGCCCTGTCGGCGCCAACGTCGACAGTGCACTACCGCCGATATCACCGCGGGTACCGTGTTGGTTATTACTATCCGCGCCGGCACTACTACCGCTACCGTTACCCGCGTTACTACCGCTATGGCTATGACCCCGCCGGCGCCATGTTCGCCGGCGCCGCGCTCGGCATCATGGGCGCGGGCATCGCCGCCGCCACCGCGCCCCGCTGGGGTTGGGGTTATGGCGGCTGGGGTTACGGCGGCTGGGGATGGGGCCCCGGCTGGGGATGGGGAGGCGGTTGGGGCCCCGGTTGGGGCTGGGGATGGGGCGGTCCCGGCTGGTGGTGGTGAAGCCGCCAGACTATCTCGTCCCCTCGCGGATCATGTAACCGGCTCCGCGTATCGTGTGCAGCAAGGGATTTTCCCGTCCCTTGTCGATCTTTGCGCGCAGCCGGGAGATATGCACGTCGATGACGTTGGTCTGCGGGTCGAAGTGATAATCCCAGACGTTTTCGAGCAGCATGGTGCGCGTCACAACCTGCCCGGCGTTTTTCATCAGATATTCCAGCAGCCGGAACTCGCGCGGCTGCAAGGCGATCTCCTGTCCGCCGACCGTCACCTTGTGCGAGAGGCGATCGAGCTCGAGATCGCCGACGCGATAATGGGTCTCCTCGCCGCGCGGCCCGACGCGACGACGCGCCAGAGCCTCGACGCGGGCCAGCAGCTCCGAAAAGGAATAGGGTTTGGGCAGATAGTCGTCGCCGCCCGCGCGCAGGCCCTTCACGCGATCGTCCACCTGTCCCAGCGCCGAGAGTATGAGCGCCGGCGTCTCGACCTTCTGCTCGCGCAGGCTGGAAATGAGCGATAGCCCGTCCATCTTGGGCAACATGCGGTCGACGATCAGCACGTCGTAGTCGCCTTCGCTCGCGCTCGCGTAGCCCGAGAGCCCGTCGGCCGCATGGTCGGCGACATGGCCCTGCTCGCGGAAAGCCTTGACGAGATAGTCGCTCGCCTCGCGGTCGTCTTCGATGATCAATATGCGCATGGCGGCCATGATAGCTGACCTTTGAAAAAAACGGCAGGCGGCGCATCGCGCCAGCCTGCCGCACGGACGGGGGCCAGGAGGGGGCTGGCCTATCCCGTCGCTCTTCTATGCGTGGACTGTCTGCGGGCGGGTGCAGTCTCCGGGTCCACGTCGCTAGAAGCTCTCCTCGTCGTCAGCCCGCCTTCACGGGCACGGCAACAAATTTCATGCCATCCGCCGACTTCACCCGCAGCAGGACCGAGCGACGGCCCTCCTTGCGCGCGGCGTCGAAGGCGCTTGCAAGATCGGCGCGCGAATTCACGGTCTGGCCGCCCGCCTCGACGATCACGTCGCCGCGCCGCACGCCTTTCTGCGCGGCCGCGCCGCTCGGATCGATGTCCGTGACAATCACGCCTTCCCGGCCGGCGCCGCGAACCTCGGAAGCCGGCGCAACCTCGATGCCGAGCCCGGTGATCTCGCCGCCGTCGCCGCCGCCGAAGTCATTGTCGGCGCGCGCCTCCTTTTCCTCGGGCAACACGCCGAGGGTGAGTTTCACGGTCTTCTCTGCGCCGTTGCGCAGGAAGGTTATGTCGACCGACTTTTTCGGCCCCATGGCGGCGATCTTGCGCGCCAGCTCGCGCGGCGTCTCGATCTTCTCGCCATTGACGGCGGTGATCACGTCTCCCGCCTTCAGGCCCGCCTCTTCCGCCGGAGCGCCCTTCTGCGGCTGCGCGATCAGAGCGCCCTTGGTGGATTTGAGGCCCATGCTGTCGGCGATTTCCTGCGTCACGTTCTGGATCTTCACGCCGATCCAGCCGCGCGAAACAGCGCCCTTCTCCTTGAGCGCGGCGACGACATCCTTTGCGACCTCCGCCGGAATGGCGAAGCCGATGCCGACCGAGCCGCCCGAAGGCGAATAGATCGCGGTGTTGACGCCGATGACTGCGCCGCGCGTGTCGAAGGCCGGGCCGCCGGAGTTGCCGCGGTTCACGGGCGCGTCGATCTGCAGGAAGTCGTCATAGGGACCGGCGCCGATGTCGCGGCCGCGCGCCGAGACGATGCCCGCCGTCACGCTGCCGCCGAGGCCGAAGGGATTGCCGACCGCAATCACCCAGTCGCCGACGCGCGGATTGGCGCTCGACCATTCCACATAAGGCAGCTTGTCGCCGTCGCTGATCTTGAGCAGCGCGAGATCCGTGCGCTTGTCCGTGCCGATGACCTTCGCCGGCAGAGTCTTGCCGCTGTCGAGCGCAACCTCGACTTCGCTCGCATGCTCCACGACATGGTTGTTGGTCACGACATAGCCGTCGGGGCTGACGATGAAGCCCGAGCCCTGCGACATGGTCACATGTTTCTGTCCACGGCCGCCATCCTCGCCGAAACGCTTGAAGAAGCGGTACATCGGGTCATCCGGCGAAAGCCCCGGCACGTCGAAGTGATCGTGGTCTTCCTCGGTCGCCTTCACCTTGATGGCCACCACGGCGGGCTTCACGCGATCCACGACATCGGCGAAGGAGGAGGGGCCGGTCACGGTCGCGAGCGTCTGCGGAGCCTCGGCATAGGCGGAGGACGCTGGAACGCCCATCGCCACGCCGAAGGCGAGCGCCGCCGCGGCGCCCATCAAGGCGAAGCGCGACGCGCGCGGACGCCGGGAGGAGGCGGTCAACACACGGGAGTCGCGCTGGGAAATCTGAAGAACCATTGGAAAAACTCTCCATCTGTCGCGGCGAAGGCTGGGAGACCTCGTCGCCGCCTGCAGTCACAAGATGGAGTTGCGCCCCTTGCAGGCCAATGGCCGCGGAATGAAACTTTCGTAAGGGAAAGACTAGAGCCAGCCGGAGCGGCGGAAGCGCCAGTAGAGCACGACGCAAATTGCGATCGTGAAACCGAGCACAGCGAAATAGCCATATTCCCACTTGAGCTCGGGCATGTGCTCGAAATTCATTCCATAGATGCCGGCGATGGCCGTCGGCACCGCGAGAATCGCCGCCCAGGCGGCCAGACGGCGGGAGATGTTCGTCTGCTGCATCTGCGCGTTCATCAGGCTCGCCTCGAACGCGAATTCCAGCGTCTCGCGCATCGTGTCGATGCTTTCCTGCACACGGCGAAGATGGTCGCGCACGTCGCGGAAATGCGGGCGCATCACCTTGTCGATGATGACGATGTCCGTGTGCTCCAGACGCCGGCAGACGTCCGACAGCGGCACGGCGGCGTTGCGCAGACGCAGCAGGTCGCGGCGCAAGGTGTAAAGCTGCTCGATCTCCGCCGCGCCCATCGTCGTCGAAAGGACATGGTCCTCGATGTCCTCGACCTCGGAATTTATGGTTTCGAGGACAGGAAAGTAGTTATCGACGATGAAATCGAGGATCGCATAGGCGATGAAATCCTCGCCTTCCGACAGGCTTTGCGCGCGCGCCTCGGCGCGTTCGCGCACATGCGCATAGGTCTTCGACGCGCCGTGACGCACGCTGACGACATAGCCGCGCCCGACGAAAAGATGCGTCTCCCCGAAGGCCACACGGCCGTCCTCCATCTGCGAGGTGCGCGCGACGATGAAGATGCTGTCGTCGAACTCCTCGAGCTTTGGGAACTGATGCGCCTTGGCTGCGTCCTCGATCGCGAGAGGATGCAACGAAAACTGCCGTCCGACACGTTCGAGGAGATCGAGCGGCGGCTCGTAGAGGCCGATCCAGACGACATGGCCTTCGCGTTTCGACCACGCGCCGGCCTCGTCGATGTCGATGTCGGCGACCTTCACGCCGTCCCGGTAGACGGCGGCGTTGACGACGCCCGGCGCATGTCTGGCGACGGCGGTCTTCGCCAAATCCTGCGCCAGATCGTCCATGGGCGTCGTCCCCATCAGGCCTTCGGGCCGCCGCGCGTCACGCCCACCTTGGCCGGGCGCAGCACGCGTTCGCCAATCATGTAACCCTGCTCGACGACCTGCGCGACCGTGCCGGCCGGCTGGCTCTCGTCGGGGATCTCGAAAAGCGCCTCATGCTGGTTTGGATCGAAACGCGCGCCCTGCGCCTCGATCTTCTTGACGCCGAAGCGGCCGAGACGCGAAAGGAAATCGCGCTCCATCAGTTCCACGCCTTCGAGCAGCGAGGCGGCTACGGGATCAAGCCCGCCGCGCTTGTCCTGCGGCACGCTTTCTACTGCGCGGCGGAGATTATCCACGAAGGACAGCATCTCCCGCGCGAAATTGGCGGCGCCGTAGAGCTTGGCGTCGGAAACTTCCTTCTCGGCGCGGCGGCGCACGTTCTCCGCGTCGGCGAGCGCGCGCAGCAGCTTGTCCTTGAGCCCGGCGTTCTCGGCGTAGAGATTCTCTAGTTCCGTGAAGGGCTCCGGCTCGTTGATATTCGATTCCGCCGAGGGCTGAGACAGCGATGATGCGCCCGCCTGCTCCGGCCGCGGCGTCCCCGCGTTCTTACCCTCGTTGCTCTGATCGCTCATGTTTTCATCCATCTTTTCCAGAAAGGCCGCGCTTCAAAGGCCCCGATATCTGCGCTGCGGCCGCCAAAATCAAGTCGCTCCGCCCCCCTGTCCCCTCGCCGGCCGCTTTTCGGCGGACGGCTGAAAGACCTCCAGAAGTTGCCGCTTGATCGTCGCCTGACGTTGCGGCGCGATGATTTTCGCCCCCGTGAGGTCGGTGACATAAAAGGCGTCGACCGCCCGCTCGCCGAAGGTGACGATATGCGCCGAGGCGATGTTGAGATTGAGCTTCGAGATCGCGTTGGTGAGGTCGAAAAGCAGCCCCTCCCGGTCGAGACCCGACACTTCGATCACCGTGTACACATTCGACAGGCTGTTATCCACCACGACCTCGGGCGCGATGGTGAAGGCGGCGATGGGCTTGATCGTTGTCGCCCGCGCCTTGACGGCGTCGGAGACGATGACCTCGCCGCGCAGCGCCCTCGCGATGAACTCCGCTATGCGGCGCGCACGGCGAAGTTCGTCCTCGTCGTAATCGAACGCGCGCGAGAAGAAGATCGTGTCGAGCGCGAGCCCGTCCACGGTCGTGAAAATATGCGCGTCGACGATATTGGCGCCGCTCGCCGCGCAGCCGCCCGCGATGATCGACAGGAGCCGTGTGTTGTCCGGCGCAATGACTGTCAGTTCGACAGCGCCGCGCGTCCTGTCGAGATCGACCGCGGTCGCAAGCGGCGCCGTCGCGCCGTTGAGGGCGCGCAGCATCTCCGCGTGACGCGCCTTTCTCGCCACATCGACCTTGAGCCAATAGGCGGGATAGTGACGTTTCGCGTAAGCATCGAAATCCTCGTCGCTCCATTCCGGCAGCGCCGCGCGCAACTCGGCCACGGCCGCGGCGACGCGGCTCTTGCGGTCCACGGCGGAATGGCCGCCGCCGAGCACGACTTCGGTTTCCCAATAGAGAACGCGCAAAAGCTGCGATTTCCATGCGTCGAGAACATTCGGGCCAACCGCGCTGATGTCGCAGACCGTCAGCACGAAGAGCATCTTCAGCCGCTCCATCGTCTGCACGATCGCCGCGAAATTCTCGATCGTGACGCGGTCGGAAAGATCGCGGCTCTGCGCATAGCTCGACATTGTGAGATGGTGCTCGACCAGCCAGGCGACGCTTTCCGTTTCGCCGGGCGTGAAACCGAGGCGCGGACAGAGCGTGCGCGCCACCTCCATGCCGGCGATGGAGTGATCCTCCTTGCGGCCCTTGGCTATGTCGTGAAGGAATAGCCCGAGATAAAGCACCTTGCGATTGACGATCGTGGGCAGGATTTCGCCCACCAACGCCTGATGCTCCGGCCGGCGCCCGGCCTCGAGATCGGACAGCGCGCCGACGGCGCGCAACAGATGCTCGTCGACCGTATAGTGATGATACATGTTGAATTGCATCATCGCGACGACGCGCCCAAAATCGGGAATGAAGCGGCCGAGCACGCCTGTCTCGTTCATCCGCCGCAGCATGATCTCCGTCATGTTGCGCGACATCAGGATTTCGAGAAACAGCCGGTTCGCCTCCTTGTCGTTGCGCAGGTCGGCGTCGATCTCGCGCAGCGACAATGTCACCGCGCGCATCGCGTCCGGATGCAACGGCAAGCCGTGGTGGTCCGCCATCCAGAACAGACGGATGATGTTCACCGGATCTCGGTGGAAGACATTTTCATCCGCGATGCTGATGCGATCGTGATCGATGATGAAGTCGCCCTGCGGCGCCTTGCTGCGGCGGCGGCGGAAGGGCTGCAGGAAGCGATCGAAAATCGCGCGAGGCTTCGCCTGCTTCGCCTCCAGCGCCGCCCAGACGATCGCGGTGAGATCGCCGACTTCCTTTGCGACGAGGAAGTAATGTTTCATGAAGCGCTCGACGCGCGAAAGGCCCGCGCGGTCGTGATAACCGAGACGCGCCGCCATGGTCGGCTGGATGTCGAAAGTAAGGCGCTCCTCGGCGCGTCCGGTCGCGAAATGAAGATGACAGCGCACGCGCCACAGAAACTCCTCGCAGCGCTCGAAAAGGCTGAGCTCGGCGGAAGTAAACAGTCCTGCCGCGACGAGCTCCTTCGTCTCCCGCACGCGAAACACATATTTCGCGATCCAGAACAGCGTATTGAGATCGCGAAGGCCGCCCTTGCCTTCCTTCACGTTCGGCTCGACGAGATAACGCGAGGCGCCGGCGCGGCGCAGGCGCGCGTCGCGCTCGGCGATTTTCGCCGCCACGAATTCGCTCGTGTCCCAACGCGCGATTTCGCGGTTGAAGGTCTCCTGCAGTTCGGTGAACAATTCGACATTGCCGAGAATGAAGCGCGCCTCGAGCAGCGTCGTGCGGATCGTCATGTCGTCGCGCGCCTGCCGCATGCACTCCGCGACGGAGCGCGAGGCGTGGCCGACCTTCTGGCGCAAATCCCACAGAATGTAGAGGATCGCCTCGATGACGCTCTCGCCCCAGGGCGTTTGCTTGTAGGGGAGCAGGAAGAGAAGATCGATGTCGGAGCCCGGCGCCAGCAGACCGCGCCCATAGCCGCCGACCGCGACAATCGTCAGGCGCTCGGCGAAGGTAGGGTTGTCGACCGTATAGACGTAACGCACGACGTAATCGTAAATCGCGCCGATCAGCTCGTCTTCGAGCTGCGAAAGAAGCCGCCCGCATTCCATGCCCGAGCCGCGCGCTTCGAGACGGGCGCGGGCGCGGGCGCGTCCCTCGTCGAGCGCCGCGCGAAACAGCTCCACGACCGCGGTGCGGCGCGCATGTCCGCGCTCGGTCCTGCAAAGTTCCGCGACGGGCGGCGCGAGCGCCGCGCGCAGACCTTGAAAACCGGTCGTCGGGTCGAGGCCGTCGAAGACGCTCGCGCGCGTCACACTCTGATCCATGGCGGTCATCCCGCGCGCAGCGCTTTGAGCCGCGCCTCGATTGCGTCGAAGAGCGGCACGGCAAGATCCGGCCCGCCCACCCGTTTTAGCGCGCGCAGACCTGTCGGCGAGGTGACGTTGATCTCTGTCAGATGCCCGTCGATCACGTCGATGCCGACGAAAAGCAGGCCGCGCCTTTTCAGCTCCGGCCCGAGGCGCGCGCAAATTTCCTGCTCGCGGGCGTCGAGTTCGGTCGCCGCCGCAGCGCCGCCGCGCACCATGTTTGAGCGGATGTCGTCCTGCGCCGGCACGCGGTTGATCGCGCCCATCGCCACGCCGTCGATGAGCAGGATGCGCTTGTCGCCCCTGGCGACCTCGGGCAGGAATTGCTGCACCACCCAGGGCTCGCGGAAGGTCGTGTGGAACATGTCGAAGAGCGAGCCGAAATTCGGATCGCGCGGCGTGACCTTGAAGACGGCCGCGCCGCCATGGCCGTAGAGCGGCTTCATGACGATGTCGCCATATGTCGCGCGGAAACGTTCGATAGCGGCGCGGTCCCGGGTGATGACGGTCGGCGGCATGAGGTCCGCGAACTCCATCACGAAGACTTTTTCGGGCGCGTTGCGCACATGGGCCGGGTCGTTGACCACGAGCACGCGCGACTGGATGCGCTCGAGGAAATGCGTCGAGGTGATATAGGCGAGGTCGAAGGGCGGGTCCTGCCGCAGGAGCGCCACGTCCATCTCGATCAGGTCGATCTCGCGCGCCTCCCCCAGCGTGTAATAACGGTCGGGATCGTCGAAGACGTCGATGTGATGGGCGCGCGCGGTCAGCCGCCCGCCCTCCAGCGAGAGCTGGTCGGGGGTGTAGAACCACAGGCGATGGCCCCGGCGCTTCGCCTCCAGCATCAGGGCGAAGGTCGAATCGCCCGCGAAATTGATCCGCTCCAATGGGTCCATCTGGACCGCGACCTCTAACATTTCGCCTCCCGCCTTGATTCTACGTCGTTTCAGGCTCGAACGTGACTGTTAACCCGCCGTGAAAGGATGGCGACCTAGACTGTGCCGAATCCCAATAGCAGGACAATCGAGCACATGCGCAATCTATCCATCGGCGCCGGCCTCGTCTTTCGCCAATTCCTGTTTCTGACCCTGCTGCTCATGATGGGCGCCGCCGCTTATTTCGGCACGATGAACGTTCGCGACCTCACCGCCGCGGCCGCCGATCCCGCCAACGCCGCCCAGACGGCGAATCTGGCCCGGGCGGCCTATGAGGCGGCGAGTTCGCTCTCCATTGAGCTTTTCGTGGGCACACTGGTCGCGGGCTTTCTCGTCGTGGGCGTGTCGGTGCCGACAATGCACCAGACCATCGCCATCCCGATCAAGACCATCGCCAAGCAGATGACCGACCTCGCCGCCGGCGACACCCGCATCGAGGTCAAGGACACGGATCGCCAGGACGAGATCGGCGACATTTCCCGCGCCCTGGTCGTGCTGCGCGACGCTGTGCGGGCCAACAACGAAATGGCCGCCGAGATCAAGGCGCGCGACGACCGAGAGGAGAGGCTGCGCCGCGAGGCCGCCATCCGCGACAAGGTGGAGCATTACTCCGTGGAGCTCTCCGCCACCACCGCCAAGCTCGGCGACATGACCAAACGCATGGCCCAGTCCTCGGAGGAAATGATCGTGCAGGAGCGCCGCGCCCGCGCCGATAGCGATTTCGCCCGCACCGCGTCGACGCAGGCGGCCGCCGACGTGGCCTCCGTCGCCACGGCCTCCGAGCAGTTGCTCGCCGCAATCGGCGAGATCAGCCGTCAGGCTGTCGAATCGACCGCCGTCGTGCGTCAGGCCGTCGTCGAGACCAATGGCTCCGCCGCAGAAATGTTGCGGCTGGCCGCGGCCGCCAACCGGGTGGGCGACGTGGTGAATCTCATCTCCCGCATCGCCGCCCAGACCAATCTGCTGGCGCTCAACGCCACCATCGAGGCGGCGCGCGCGGGCGAGGCGGGCCGCGGCTTCGCGGTCGTGGCGCAGGAGGTAAAGAGCCTCGCCACCCAGACCGGCAAAGCGACGCAGGACATCGCCGACCAGATCGCGGAAATTCAGGCCGCGACGGACATGTCGGTGACCTCCATCGAGAAGATCAAGGCCAAGATTGCGGAGGTGGAGCACATCTCCGCGATCATCACCTCGGCCGTGCACGAACAGGACGCCGCCACCAAGGAAATCGCCCGCAGCGTGCGCTCGGCCGCGAATAGCGCCGGCGCCATGTCGGCCCACGCAGAGCAGGTGGCGAGCGCCATGGCGCAAACCGGCGCGGGGGTGGAAGCGATGGTTTCCATGGCCCGGGAGATCGACCAGATGGCCCGCCGCATGCACGCGCACACCGACGAGCTGGCCAAGAGCCTCGCGAGCTGACCGACGCTTCGCCTCCCCCTCGCGGGGGAGGAGGCGGGACGCGCGCCTTACCGCTCCGCGGACGCCTCGACCTCCATGCTCTCGATTATCTCTCCCGGCTTCCTCGCCAGCGCGTCGAGCGCATTGACGCCTCTCTCGGACGCGAGCCGCAGGTGGAGGCGTTTCGGCTTCTGGATATAGGCGGCGACCGCGTCGCCGATCCGCTTCGCTTTCTCCCCGCCCCCGGCAAGCTGGACGATCGCCATCGAGGCCGTTTTCGCGTAATCGGCCCGCGCCTTCTCGATCGAGGTCTTCTGCTCCTTCGCCTCCAGCGCCAGAACACGGTCGACGAGTCCCCCGCCCTCCGCGGTGAAATCCACCGATTTCACCGAGGCCGCCAGCGCCGCCGCCCTGGAGACGATGGTCATCGACGAGAAAACGGCGCTCGAAACATCGCCGAAGGTCACCTTCAGCGTCGCTGCGCCCATCTCTTTGCCCTCCAGCCGGACGGGCGCGAAGATCGCCTCCTGCGACTTCTCGATCCACTCGCCGGCGACCGCCGCCGAGAGGTCGAGGTCACGATAGCCGAGCGCGACGAACTGGGCCGTCGAGAGCGCCTCGCCGCGCGCGGCGAGATCGATCACGAGCCGATCCATTCGGCCGGCGATTTTCGTGGGCGCGATCTCGCGAAAGTTCGTGAAATCCGCCGCGGCGCCTTCGAGACGGAATTTCATTCGGGAATTGTCGCCCGCCCTGGGATCGGGAAGATCCGCGTCGAGCCCCTTCGCCTCGATATGGGTGAAACCCGGATAAGGCCCCTGGATGAACGCGCCCACCCGCGCGTCGCGCATGAGGAAATGCTTTAGCGAGACCTTGCCGCCGTCCGAGGACGCGAGCGCGAAATCCTCGATCGTGAAATCGCCCACCGTGGCCGAGGCAATCCTGTTTGCGGAAACCCGGCCGATCTTCACCGTGTAAGGCTTCTCGGCCGGCTGGCCTTTGCCGGTCGCCACGATGTCGCGAGCCTCGAGCGAGGCGAGCTGGAAGGAGGCAAAGGCGTCGACCAGTTCGCGCAACAATGCGGCGTCGGTTCCCGTCTTTTCCGGATCGAACGCCTCCAGCCGCTCGAACAGCTGCGCGGGCGGCGTCGGCAGGGCCCGGCCTTTCACGCCCGCAAGCGTCAGTCGCCCCGTCTTCACCACGAGATTTTCGCGCTTGTCCTCGAACGTCGAGGATTCGACGGTCTCTTCGTCGACGACCGGCTTCAGCGCCTCGTTCGGATCGGTTCGGGTCGCGAGCGCGAGACGCGCCAGCTGCCGCAGATCCACACCCTTCGACGCAAGGACGCTCCAGACATAGCGCTCGGCCCCGCCATCCGGCTTTTCGACGGTCTGTTCGGCGCCCGCCGCCCGCGCGGCGCCGATTCGACCGGCGACGACATTTTCGAGCGTGACATCGCGATAGGCGCTGCGCTGGATCGTTCCGCCGCTGCGCGTTTCAGTCGCGAGCGATGGAATGACGATTTTTTTCGCCGAGAAATTGGCGAGGTGGGCGTCGATCGCCTTGTTGTCGCCATCGAAAAGATGCGTCAGCTCGGCCGCGGAGAGGGCCGCGCCCTGAATGTCGAGATGCGGGATGCGATAGGTCGTCGCTCCGACCGTGAACGCAAGATTGTCGACGCCAACCCCGTTCTCTGCAGCGTGAAGAACGGCGAGGGGAAAAAAAATCGCGGCCGCCCCGGCGGCCAGGCGCGCTTTCCGCTCCATAATGTGCAGCGACAAGACTGTCCCGGGGAATTTCCTGTGCATATGAGTTGTTCCAACAGGGCTTCGGCGGCGGCGCGGAGCTTGCACGGGCGCGCCGGCCGGGTAAAGACCCGTGTTGTTTAGTCGCAGCCAGATACCCCCTCCGGCCAGATGCGATTTTTCCATTTCACGTGCTAGAGAGAGCTCATGCGACGACTCCTTCTCCTTCGCCACGGCAAGGCCGACCGTCACTCCGCCGGCGGCGACCGTGAACGCCCGCTCACGAGGCGCGGCGAGGAAGACGCCCGCCGGATCGGCGAATTTCTGCACGACGAGGGCATGACTCCCGATCTCGCCGTCGCCTCCAACGCCCGGCGCGCGAAGCAGACGCTGGAGCGGGCGCTCGAGGCGTTTCCCGCTCACGTTACGCACTTGATTGAAAACACGATCTATCTCGCGACGGTCGACCATCTCGTGGAAGTGCTGCGACAGACGCCCGACAAGGTGACGACGCTGCTCGCCGTCGGCCACAATCCGGGCTTCGCCGAACTCGCCTATTATCTGGCCGGAAGTGGAGAGCCCGCCGACATCGACCTGATGCGCTCCAAATATCCAACGGCCGCACTGGCAATTCTCGACTTCGAGACCGATCATTGGTCCGAGGTCCGTCGCGGCGCGGCGCGGCTTCATCGATTCGTGACGCCCGCACGTCTGCGCGGCGACGAAGACGACGATCCGGACTGACGCCGGAAGGCGTTCAACGCAATGCTGGTTGAAGCGCTTGTGACAATGCTTGCGGCGGCGACGCCGCAAAAGCCGCCGACGGCCGTGATCGCTCCGGCGGCGCTGTTTTCATTCGCCTCCGCCCCGGCGTATCAGCCCGAGAAGCGCGCCGTGGATAATTGGCGCTTCGAAAGCGCGCTGTCGCTCGAGCTGTCTCCGCTCGCGGCGGCGCGGCGGGCGACCGGCGCCGAGGACAATGATCCCGCCCGTTGCGTGAAGCTCAACAATTACTGGTGCATCAAGCGCGCAGGCTGGACGGGCGAGATCGCCGCCGACGCCGACGGCCACGTCGCCTTCGCCACGGCCGAGGAAGGAGCCGCCGTCGCAGCGCTGCTTCTGCGCCGCTATTACGTCGATTACAAACGCCGCACCGCGCGGGCCATCGTCGAGCGCTGGGCGCCGGCGCAATGCACGCCGATGATCGGCCACGCCGTGCCGGGCCCGCCAGCCTCGCGCGCCGGCATGGCGCGGATGCTGCCGCAGCGCGTCGTGCCCATGGGCCTCGCCCCGCGCGGCATCCAGAACACGCTTCGCGCGCGCTGGCTCGCGGCGCATGGACGCGGCGGCGTTGGCGGCGGCGTGGCCAGCCGGCGCGGAAGCTCCGCCGCACTCGACCTTTTGCCCGCCCCCTCGATCATGGAGGGCGTGTCGGAAATCCGCAGCCGAAAGCGCGAGCGGGTCGACCCCAAAACCATCACTCCCGACGTCGAAACCCCGAGCGCGATGGCGACAGCGTCCCTGCCGCCCTTGCCGCCGATCCGCTCGCTCGGCGACTGCTCTGGCGAGCTTGCGCGCATCGCAAATTACGCCGCCTATGTCGCCGAGGGGGTCGTCTCCGGCCCCAACGAGGATCTGATGCTGTTCACGGCCGCAGGCCAGCCGACCGGCAATCTCGCCAAGGTCATGGCAAATATGGCGACGGTGGAAATCGGCCCGTCCCGCCCGCGCGCCGGCTTGATCGTCGCCGCCGTTGCGCAACTGCGCCGGATGCTCGAAAATCCGGCGACGCTTCAGCCAGCGCCGCCCGAATCGCCCGAGACGACCGCGCCTGCGGCGGCCGAAGCGTCCACGACGCCCGAGCTGCCTCCTGCGGCCGCCGCGCGCTGAGACGGATTTCGCTAGCCGCGGCCGCGGGATAGGAGCCCTCCGGCGCATGTGCTAGACGGTCCCCCGAGACGCCCCTCCCTCCCCTCGGGCATCAGTAATTTTCCAGGTTCGTCAAAAAGATGAAAGACAACCGCAGCGACCTCGCGCCCATGTCGGCGGTCGAGACGCGCGACCCGCAGCCCGGACGCCCGGCCGACGCGGCGACGCCCCTCGCCGCGCTGCGCGGCCCGCATGCGCCGCATCTCCAGCGTGATGAGCTGCTGTGCGAGATCTTCGCTGCAACGGTTGCGGCGACCCCCAACGCGCTTTGCATGACGACGCTGGAACGCCGTTTCACTTACGCTGAAGTCGACGCGCGGGCGACGGCCATCGCGCGCGGCCTGCTGGCGCATGGCGCGGGCCCCGGCGACGTGATCGGCCTGTGGATGGCGCGCGGACCGGAGCTGCTGATCGCCCAGCTCGCCATAGCGAAGACCGGCGCCGCATGGCTGCCCTTCGACGCCGATGCGCCGGCGGACCGCATCGCGGTTTGCCTGAAGGACGCGGAGTCGCGCCTTCTCGTGACCTCGGCCGCCTTCGCGCCGAAAGCGGCGCCGTCAGTCGAGGCGAAAACGCTCGTCGACGAAGAAATCGCGCTTCCCGGCGACGACCCTATCCCCACCGCGCGCGAACTCGGCGCGACGCCGGACCACCCGGCCTATCTCATCTACACTTCGGGCTCGACGGGAACGCCGAAGGGCATCGTCGTTTCGGGGTGCAACATCTGCCACTATCTGCGCTCGGCCAATGAAATCTACGGCGTGACGCAGTTGGACGTCGTGTTCCAGGGCGCCTCCGCCGCCTTCGATCTGTCGATGGAGGAAATCTGGATTCCCTATCTCGTCGGCGCGACGCTTTTCGTCGCGACGCCACAGATCATCGGCGAGACGGAGGCCCTGCCAGACCTTCTCGAGGAAGCTGGCGTCACCGTGCTCGACACGGTGCCCACCCTTCTCGGCGTCATGCCGCGCGACGTGAAGACGCTGCGCGTCATCATTCTCGGCGGCGAGGCCTGCCCGCCGGCCATCGCGGAACGGTGGTCGCGGCCGGGGCGGGTGATTTTCAACAGCTACGGCCCGACCGAGGCGACAGTCGTGGCGACGGTCGCGCAGGTGTGGCCGAACGAGCCCGTCACCATCGGCAAGCCGATCCCGAATTACACTTGCTACGTTGTCAATGACGCGATGGAGCTTTTGCCGCCCGGCGTCGAGGGCGAATTGCTGATTGGAGGACCCGGCGTCGCGAAAGGCTATCTCAAACGCGACAAGCTGACGGCGGAAAAATTCATCGCAAATCCGTTCCTATCGGATGGCGGCGATCCAATCCTTTATCGCTCCGGCGACGCCGTTCTTCTCGACGAGAAAGGCGACATCGTCTTTCGCGGCCGCATCGACGATCAGATCAAGATCAGGGGCTTTCGCGTCGAACTCGGCGAAATCGAGTCCGTGCTGGGTCATCAACGCAACATCCTTCAGGCGGCCGTGGCGCTGCGCAACGAGACCGGCGTCGACGAACTCGTCGCCTTCGTCGTGACGAACAGCGAATTGCCCGACCCGCGCGAATTGCGCGGCAATCTGCGGGAGGTTCTCCCCTCCTACATGGTTCCGTCGCGTTTCGAGGTCGTCGAGGCTCTGCCGCGACTCTCCTCCGGCAAGGTCGATCGCAAGGCGCTGAAGCAGATCACTCTGACGCAGCCCGCCCCGAGCAACGAGGAACAGGAAGAGCCGCGCGACGAGACGGAGGCGGCGCTCCTCGCCGCAGCAAAGCGCGTGCTGCCGCCCGGCGCCATTCCCTTCGACGCCGATTTCTTCACCGAGCTCGGCGGCCATTCGCTGCTTGCCGCGCGCTTCGTCTCCGTCGTGCGCGAAACGCCGCGACTCGCCTCGATCACATTGCAGGATCTTTATGCGCTGCGCACGCTGCGCGCGCTGGCCGGACACCTCGAAGGCAAGACTCACGCGCAAGCCCGGTCGCGCGATCTCTCCTTCAGACCCACGCCACTGCTCCGACGCTTCCTCTGCGGCCTTGCGCAGGCGGCGGCGCTGCCCTTCATTCTCGCCATCGTCACCGCGCAATGGCTCGGCGTCTTCGTTTCCTATCAGCTCATCACCACGCCCGACGCGACGCTGCTCGATGAAATGGTGGCGCTGCTCGGCGTCTACATGTGCGTCAATGTCGCGACGCTTCTCGTCTCGATCGGCGGCAAGTGGCTCGTCATCGGCCGCACGAAACCGGGTCGTTATCCCTTGTGGGGCGTCTATTATTACCGTTGGTGGCTTTCACAGCGGCTGATCGGCCTCACCCACGCCAAGTGGTTCCAGGTGTCGCCGTTGATGCGCCTTTATCTCTCGGCCCTCGGCGCGAAGATCGGCGAGGACGCGCTGATCAGCGAACTCGACATGGGCGCAATCGATCTCGTCTCGATCGGAGCCGGCGCGTCGCTCGGCTCCAAGCTGAAACTCTCCAACGCGCGAGTCGAAGGCGACGAACTCGTAATCGGAACGATCGACATCGGCGCCGACGCCTATATCGGCACGTCATGCGTGATCGAGAACGACGTGGTGATTGGCGACGGCGCCGCGCTGGAGGATCTGACCTCCGTTCCCGCCGGCGCGCGGATCGGCGCGCATGAAATCTGGAACGGTTCGCCCGCGCGCCATAGCGGCATGGTGGATGAATCCGCGCTCGACGCGCCCGCCCGGGCGGAGCCGGGGCGGCGGCTCGTGATGACCTTCCTCTTCACTCTCCTCGTGCTGGCGATTCCGCCGCTCGGGCTTCTGCCGATTTTCCCCGCGTTCTGGGCCTTCGACAAGCTCGAAAGCATGCTGCAGCTCACAGAGTCGCAGCAGACGCTTTACCTTGCCCTGATCCCGGTCTTCGCCTGGCCGACGGCTTTCGTGCTCGTGCTGGTGACGGTCGCCTTCATCGTCGCCTTCCGCTGGATCGTACTGCCGCGCGTGAGCGAAGGCCGTTATTCGGTCTGGTCCTGGTTTTACCTGCGCAAATGGGCGGTGGCTCTGGCGACGGAAGTGACGCTCGAAACGCTGTCCTCGCTTTTCGCCACGCTTTACATGCGCACATGGTACCGGCTGATGGGCGCGAAGATCGGCAAGGATTCCGAGATCTCGACCAATCTCTCCGGCCGCTACGACATCGTCGACATCGGCGAGAAATGCTTCATCGCCGACGAGGTGGTGCTCGGCGACGAGGACGTGCGCCGCGGCTGGATGTATCTGAGACATGTGAAGACCGGCGACCGCGTCTTCATCGGCAATGACGCGGTCGTGCCGCCCGGCGCGGAAATTCCCGCCAATGCGCTCATCGGCATAAAGTCGAAACCGCCAGAAAACCGGGAGATGTCGGAGGGAGACACTTGGTTCGGCGCGCCGCCGATCAAGCTCCCCGTCCGCCAGACGTTCGATGCGGGCGGCGCAAGCTGGACCTACCAGCCGCCTCTCTGGAAGAAGGCGCTGCGCGCAGTCTACGAAGCCGTGAATGTTTCGCTGCCGACCATGCTGTTCATGACGTTCGGCACATGGGCGGTGGAAAGTTTCGGCCAGAAGCTTGTGGACGGCGAATATGGGGCCGTCGCCGCGCTCTTCATCCTGGATTCGGTGCTGATCTCGATCGGCATGACGCTCGCCGTCGTCGCCGTGAAATGGATCACCATGGGGCGCTATGAGCCGCAGGTGAAGCCGATGTGGTCCTTCTGGGCGATGCGCACGGAAGCCTGCGCCGTGCTCTACTGGGGCCTCGCCGGCAAGGTGCTGCTCGAACATCTGCGCGGCACGCCGTTCCTGCCATGGATGCTGCGGCTGTTCGGCGCGAAATTCGGGCGCGGCGTCTTCATGGACATGACCGACATTACGGAGTTCGATTGCGTGAAGGTCGGCGACTATTGCGCGCTCAACATGGTCGCGGCGCTGCAGACGCATCTTTACGAAGACCGCGTGATGAAGGTCGGCCGCGTCGAACTCGGCAAGGGCGTCACGGTCGGCGCCGGCTCCACCGTGCTCTACGACACCCATATCGGCGATTACGCGCGGCTCGGACCCCTCACTGTGGTGATGAAGGGCGAGAGCATTCCCGCGCACAGCGAGTGGATCGGCGCGCCGGCGGAACCGTCCGCATAGCCGATCGAACGGCGCCGTTCACGCTTGCGCAACGCGACCGCGCTGGCGTCCCCGCTTCGCGGAGCGACGCTCGAAAAAGACGGGCCGACATCCGCGCAAATGAAGTAAATTCTTAATACTGCTAGATTTTTTGGAAAGCCCCGGCGTTCTTGAACTTGACAATAATCACCCCTCCCCGGAAGCTCTGATCGTCAATTCCCGTCGTGGAGCAATCATGAAAACGTCCAGCGCATTTCTCATCGCGGCTTTTATTTTTCTGCCCTCCGCCGCGCTTGCGGAGAGAATCGATCTCAACACGGTAAAGTGCAAGGAGTGGATGGAAAGCAGCGCCGAGGACATCGGGCTGACGGTGGCGTGGCTCGACGCCTATTACATGGGTGATGACGATCCGCCGGTCATGGACTTCGAAAAGATGAAAAAGAACGCCGGCAAGCTTGGCAAATTCTGCGCCGCCAACCCCGACCTCGGATTGGGCACCGCCGCCGAAAAGGTTCTGGGCGCGAAGAAGAAGGATTGAGCCTTCGCCCGACATCGGGCGGCACGGCTGCAAACAGGGGCGGACGCGAACCACGCATCCGCCTTCTTTCATTTCAGCAGGATCATTCTGTCGCGGGCCTCACCAGCCCCAGTGATGCCCACCCTGACCGCGCGGGCTGAAGTGCCCGTGATGCCCGCCGTGGCGGCCTCGCCAGTCGCTGCGGCCGTCGCCGACCCAGGCGCCGGTGCGGTTATGTCGGCTGCGGTGGTGATCGACGCCGCGACCATGCTCGAGGTCGAAGCGATCCCGCGCCGTCGCGGGCGCGCAAACCAGCACGGCCCCGAACGCCGCGATCATCATCGCTTTCTTCGACATGCAGATCCTCGTTTCTCACTGAAGAATTTCGTCCCACTTTGTTACGACACTTCGAGCGCTCGCGAAAGCAGGACCCCTCTCTCGCCGCCAGACGGGAATCCGCCGGCCCGGCGCCCGCTCGACGCCGGTGTTTGACCCACATTCCCGCGCGCCCTACAAAAGCCGCGTCTCGAGCGCTGCGATCAGGAAACAATGTCCCACAACACATTCGGCCATCTCTTCCGCGTCACGACTTTCGGCGAAAGCCACGGCATTGCGCTCGGCGCGATCGTCGACGGCTGCCCGCCGCGCATCGAACTGACCGAGCCCGACATCCAGGGCTTCCTCGACAAGCGCAAACCCGGCCAGTCGCGCTTCACCACGCAGCGGCGCGAAGCGGATGAGGTGCGGATTCTCTCCGGCGTCTTCACCGGCCCCGACGGCCGGCAGGTGACGACCGGCACGCCCGTCGCGCTAATGATCGAGAACACCGACCAGCGCTCGAAGGACTATGGCGAGATCGCCGGCAAATACCGGCCCGGCCACGCCGATTATGTCTACGACGCCAAATATGGCGTGCGCGACTATCGCGGCGGCGGACGCTCTTCGGCCCGCGAGACGGCCGCGCGCGTCGCCGCCGGCGCCGTCGCGCGCAAGGTCATTCCCGGCGTGACCATACGCGGCGCGCTGGTGCAGGTTGGTCCGCACAAGATCGACCGCGCGCGTTTCGATTGGGCGGAAGTCGATCGCAATCCGCTGTTTTGCCCCGACGCCGTCGCCGCCGCGCAATGGGCCGACTATCTCGACGAGGTGCGCAAGAATGGCTCCTCCATCGGCGCCGTCGTCGAAGTGGTCGCCGAGGGCGTTCCCGTCGGCTGGGGCGCGCCGTTGTATGGCAAGCTCGACGCCGATCTGGCGAGCGCGATGATGTCGATCAACGCCGTAAAGGGCGTCGAGATCGGCGACGGTTTCGCAGCCGCCGCGCTGTCCGGCGAAGAAAACGCCGACGAGATGCGCTCTGGCCCGACGTTTCTGTCGAACCACGCCGGCGGCGTGCTCGGCGGTCTTTCGACGGGCCAGCCGATCGTGGTGCGTTTCACCGTAAAGCCGACCTCGTCGATCCTCACTCCCCGCCGCACGATCGACCGCGACGGGAACGAGACCGAGATCGTCACCAAGGGCCGGCACGACCCCTGCGTCGGCATTCGCGCCGTGCCGGTCGGCGAGGCGATGATGGCCTGCGTGCTGGCGGATCATTTCCTGCGCCACAGGGGGCAGTGCGGCTGACGGCGGCCCCACGGCTCGCGATCTGCTTCCCACGCGGCCAGCGAGGCCAAACACTTCAGACTATTTGATGAAGGTCATCGACTTGAACGACAGCGTATGCCCGACGACGTCGTAATTGCCATCGAACTGCTTGCCGACGCCAGTAGTGACCCTGATCCGCTTCCCGATGAATTTTTTGGGCATGCTCTGGTTCTCGAACCATGGGACGCATTGCTTCGCCTCGCACAGCCCGGTGGTTCGCGCGCCGCTGCTCGTCTCGATCGTCAGATAGCAGTTGTCACCGCACTCGAATTTCCTGATCCTGCCCGTGATGGTTTCAGGCGCTTTTTTGGCCGCAGGCGCCGCGTCGATGTCGAGGCAACCTGCGAGAAGCGCCAATGAAGTCAGAAACAAGCGCTTGAGCATTTCGATCTTCCGGTTTCGTCCCTTGCCGGGAAACGCAAATTCGCCATTCGTTTCAACGAACGCGCCGCGCTGCTGACAATATATCGAGTGTGGCCGAACGTCTCCCCTTCCCTCAACTGGTCGCGTTGCGCAATATGCGCCCCCTATCGCAGAGATCGAGTGGCGATGAGCGACGAAACGGATTTTCTCTACGTCAGGGATAGCAGCGACCGTCCGGCGGCGCGCGAACTGTGTCACGTCTCATTCACCCGCCGCGCCGCCATTGCTGGCGCTGCAAGCCTCGTCGCCTTTGGCGCCCGCGCAGCGGGGCCGAAAACGCTCTATGTCTCCCACCCCGCAATGCTCGATCACGATCCCGGCCCCGGCCATCCGGATCGTCCGGCGCGGCTGCAGGCCGTGTTCTCTGCCTTGAGCGATGCGCGTTTCGCTTCGCTCGCGCGCGCCGAGGCGCCGATTGCTTCACGCGACGCGTTGCTGCGCGTTCACGCAGCCGCGCATCTCGCGCGCCTCGAACAATTGGCACCGAAAGAGGGTCACACGCAAATCGACGCCGATGTTGTTATGAACGCAGCCACGCTCGACGCCGCGATGCGCGCGGCCGGCGGCGCTGTATTCGCTGTCGACGCAGTGATGGGCGACAGCGCGCGCAACGCGTTCGTCGCAACGCGCCCTCCGGGACATCATGCGCGCGAGAATGCGCCGATGGGCTTCTGCTTTTTCAACAACGCGGCGATCGCCGCGCGTCACGCCATCGCGGCGCATGGCGCCGGACGCGTCGCCATCGTCGATTTCGACGTGCATCACGGCAATGGCGTGCAGGAGATTTTCTGGAGCGAGAAAAACGTCCTTTACTGCTCGACGCACCAGACGCCGCATTATCCGGGCACGGGCTCAGTCAGCGAGACCGGCGCGCATGACAATATCGTCAATGCGCCATTGCGAAAGGGCGACGGCGGCGGAGAATTTCGCGAGGCGTTGAAAGCCCGCATCCTCCCCCGCCTGGACGCGTTTGCGCCTGACGTCGTCATTCTCTGCGCGGGCTTCGACGCCCATGTTCACGATCCGCTCGGCGGCCTGCGCTTCGTGCGGGAAGATTTTCGGGACGTGACGCTGCGCGTGATGGAGATTGCAGCGCGACGTTGCGGCGGCCGTATCGTATCGTTGCTGGAAGGCGGATATACGCCGATCGACCTTGCAAACAGCGTCGCGGCGCATGTCGGCGCGCTGATGGAGGCGTAGCGCGGTTATTTTCTCTCCACCACGCCCACCAGCGGCCCCATTGGATGAAAACGGTCATGGCGCGAGAGGGACGGCGCGTAGATCGCGGACGCCGATCCGCCGTCCAGAAACAGCGCGTCGGAGCATTTCAACCTGTCGCGAAACAGCTTCGCAAACTGGTGAAAGGTCACCGGCTGGTTTGAAATCGCAAAGCGCGCGACATGTCCTTGCGAGACGCAAACGCCATTGCGCATTTTCTCGGACGTTCCGCTGTCGTGAATGTGTGGATTGACGCGCCCGTTGACAAGCAGCATCGGCCCCGACTGCGTGGCGTAGGCCGGCCGCGCGCGGGACTTCAGAAATCGGCCGGTCTCCGTCACGCCGACGCGGACGCCGTCGATCCAGAAGACGCCATTGGGCTTCATGTGGAAATTGCCGGCGCCGCCATTCGTATTGGCGTCACGCAGCGTCTTGCCGCTTTCGACAAACAGGCCGACGGGCGAAAAATCCTCTCCATACATGCCGGCGTTCATGGCGAAGGCGAGCGTCTCGCGTTTCGCCGCCAGCGCATCCGCGAGGCGAGAGAAACCACCGTAGATTTCGCCCTTCTCATCGCGCAGGAACAGGCGAATCGACGTCTTGCGCGCATCGAAATCACAGACAGCGTAAGAGGCCCCCGCCTCTGTCAGCTCCGCGCAAGGCACGGCCGGCGCCGCGCGTACGGCGAGCGGCGTCACGGCAACCATTGCGAGCGCAGCGAGAGCGGGCATTATCTTTCTGTTAGTGTAACACATATAACTTGACCGTATCGCCGAGGCGCCCGCCGCGTCCGGCTCCATTCGACCCGGCTCCTGTCTCGTGCAGCGCGCTGAATTTTATCGGGCGATCGATAAAATTAAAACTAAATGGCGGTTCGAATTGGCAACATATTCGGCGTAATCCGTTGCAAAGGGGCGTCGTGCGGCGTCTTTTCGCAGGAGGCTAGGTTGCTCGGATTCGAAATCTGGAAGAACGGCAAGAAGCTCGCGGTGGCCGGGCTCACGGACCGTGGCGCTATGTCGTTCATGCTGACCTGGGTGGGCAAGGACGCGGGAGCGTCGTCGCGCGCCACGGGCGGCGTCGAGATCGACGGTCTCGATCTTCGCGTCGGCGGCATCGATTCGTCCGACCCTGCCGGCGAGCAGAGCGTCGAATGGATCGAGGACAACGCCTTGCGGCTCGGCGACGACATTCAGATCAGGCTCGTCTCGACGCAGGACGTCGACACGCCGATCCGCCGCGAACCGACCAACGGGCTGATCAGCGCCGCGGCGGGCCTGCGTTTCGTGCCCTGCACGGTCTGCGGCTCGCCCCGCCTGCATGACACGACCCGCCGCCCCGAATAGGGCCGCCGCGCGCGGATTTGAAACCGCGCGGCCGGACAGCTAGATATGCAGGACGAGCGCCGTTCGGCGCCTCCTGGAGACGGGTTTGTCGCATTCCATCACAGAGGCCATCGAGGCCATCGCGCGCGGCGAAATCGTTGTTGTCACCGACGACGACGACCGCGAGAACGAAGGCGATCTCATCATCGCCGCTTCCCTCTGCACGCCGGAAAAAATGGCGTTCATCATCCGCCACTGTTGCGGCATCGTCTGCGCGCCGCTGACGCTGGAGGACGCCCGGCGCCTGCATCTCGCGCCCATGGTGGCGGAGAATGACGCGCCGCTCGGCACGGCCTTCACCGTTTCCGTCGACGTCAAGCACGGCCTCACCACCGGCATCTCCGCCGAGCAGCGCTGCAATACGGTGCGGGCGCTCGCCAATGGAAATATGGGCGCCGCCGATTTCGTGCGGCCCGGCCATGTCTTTCCGCTGATCGCGAAGGACGGCGGCGTGCTGATGCGCTCCGGCCATACGGAGGCGGCCGTCGATCTTTGCCGCCTCGCGGGGCTTCCGCCGGTCGGCGTCATCTGCGAACTGGCGAACGACGACGGCACGGTGATGACCGGCGCACAGATCGTGGAATTCGCGGAAAAGCACAATCTCAAGCTCGTTTCTGTCGCCGATCTCATCGCCTACCGCCAGGCGCGCGAGAAGCTCATCGAGCGCGTCGCGACCTTCCATGTCGAGACGGAAGCCGGCGACATGATCGGCCACGCCTATGTCACGCCCTTCGACAGCGTGCAGCATTTCGCGTTCGTGCACGGCTCGATCGGCGACGGCCGCGACGTGCCGACGCGTCTGCATCGCGCCGATATTCTCGCCGATGTGATGGGCGGCGCGCAGACGATCAAGAAGACGCTCGCGCGCTTCGCCCGCGAGGGACGCGGCGTGCTGGTCTATCTGCGCGACGGCGCGGCGGGCGTGCCGACCAATGTCGTGGGCAAGCAGGCGGAAAACGCCGAGGAGACGCGCAAGCGACAATGGCTGGATGTGGGGCTTGGCGCGCAGATCCTGAAGGATCTCGGCGTCTCCTCGATCCGGCTGCGCTCGTCGTCCGCCAAGCCGCGGGCTTTCGTGGGGCTTTCGGGATTTGGAATCGAGATCACGGCGGTGGAGCCGGTGGAGTAGCGCCCCCGGCGCCAATTCTAATTCGCACTCACATCCGGCGGGGCGCTCCGGAGGTCGTCTTCGACATGCCGCGCCATATCGCGATGACAGCGCCGACGCAGGCCAATGAGAAGACGCCGACCAGCAGCGGATGCGATTCCTCCATCTGGATGACGAAGAAGGGATACTGCGCGCGATAGGCGTCGCCGGTTTCGTCCATGGCGTTGACCGCGACGATGTATTTCCCTTCGACTGCAAAATTGTAATCGAAGCTCAGCGGCCCGCCCTGCGGCCATGCGAATGTCGCGAGAACTTCCGGCGGGTCGAACTGGTTTTTCTCGCGCAGAAGCCGAACCTCGCCAGCCGGACTTTTTGCTTCCGAAGCGTCGGCGGGCTCAATCGTCAGAGTCGTCGGCCCGACGCCGGGGATTTCACGCCGGTATTTTTCCGCCGGCCGGTCGGAGCCTTTCTGAGTGGCCGAGAAGCTGAAGCGATAGGGGCCGAGGCTGAAAAGGCCCGGCGCGGCGGTCTCGGCAAGGGCGGCGCCCATGTAAACCGCGGCGACAAGGATGGCGATCGACAATCTGCCCGGCATGCGCGTTCCCCGGCCTGAACTTGTCAGAGTCAGATAATCCTGTGGCCGAGAAGCTCAATCCGCGCGCGGATGGGCGGAGCGATAGGCGTCGAGCAGGCGCTTCTTGTCGACCGCCGTGTAAATCTGCGTTGTCGAGAGCGAAGCGTGGCCGAGCAGTTCCTGAATCGTGCGCAGATCGCCGCCGCGCCCCAGAAGATGGGTCGCGAAGGAGTGGCGCAGGGCGTGCGGGGTCGCGCTGTCGGGCAGGCCGAGCGCGCCGCGCAGACGCTGAATGGCGAGTTGCACGATTCGCGGCGAAAGCGGCCCGCCCCTCGCGCCGACGAACAACGGCCCTCCCGCCAGATCATAGGGGCAGATTGCGAGATAGGCCTCGATCGCCCGACGCACCGGCTCGATGACGGGCAATGTGCGGGTCTTGCCGCCCTTGCCGGTGATCGTGACCCGGTCGGTGCGGCCAATTGGCGCATCCGCCCTCTGAATCGACAGCGCCTCCGAAATACGAAGTCCGACGCCATAGAGCAGCGCCATGACGGCGGCGTCGCGCGCCAGAACCCATGGCTCCCGCGCCTCCCCCGCCCGCTGCTCGGGATCGATCAGGTCGCGGGCGTCGCCGACAGTGAGCGCCTTGGGCAGGCTGTGCGGGCGCTTGGGCGCGCGAACGGCGCCGAAGACATCCGTTCTGGCCAGCCCTTTTTTCTCCAGAAATCGCAGGAAGTTGCGCACCGCCGCCAGCGCCCGGAGCAGCGAGCGGCTCTCGAGGCCGTCATTGCGCCGGCGGGCGAGAAAGGCGCGCAGATCGGCAGGCTGCATCGCAGACAAAGCGGCGGCGTCCGGTTTCGCGCCGAGATGCTCTGTGAGAAAGCGGAGAAAAACGCCAACGTCGCGCGCATAGGCGTCGATCGTGTGTCGCGAGGCGCGTCTTTCGCCAGAGAGCGCCTGCAGCCAAAGGGCGGCCTCTTCGGCGATCTGCGGCGCGGCGCTGAAAAACGCCGGGCCGGGAAGCGGCCGCGCTTCCGTCGCAGGCCGCGGCGCCTTGCGCCCGGTATGGAGATGCGAATCGCGCATGGAGCGGAGCTTTGCGCGGAAAGCGTAAAGAAAAAACCGCTTTCCGCCCCTGCCCCTGCCCCGTCCGGCGGTATTACTTGCCGGCCTTGATCTCGGCTTTCGCCTGGGCGAGGAACTCGTCCATCGTGCGGCGAATCTGGTGCTCGGACTGGTCGACGCCGGCGGCCTCGAAGTCCTTCTTCACCTGCGCGAGAACGCGCTCGTCGGCGTCAGCGGAGACTTCCGCCGCGACGAGCGTTTCGGCGTAGGCCTGCGCGTCGGCGCCGGATTTGCCGATTTTCTCCGCCGCCCACAGGCCGAGCAGCTTGTTGCGGCGCGCCTCGGCGCGAAACTGCAACTCTTCATCATGGACGAAGCGTTTCTCGAACGAATCCTCACGTTGGTCGAAAGTGCTCATGTCCATCCTCAGCCGGGTTGTTCTTCTTTCCGAAAATTCGTGCGGCCTCGCCGCCGGGCGGCGCGCGGTCATCGCCGCGACGCGCCGCACGCATATAGGCGTATTCGCGTGCAAAGCCAATGCCGGGCCGAACGCGCGGGCGGACCCTCGGAAGATTTCGTTCCGCCGGCGCGAACTTCGCCAGGACAGGACGGCGAAAGCGTCGGGAAGCCGACGCATTGTGCGACCCTGGCGATTCGGCTAGAGTGGCTCGTCGACTTGTCACTGGCCCCCAAAGACGCTAGGACCGATTCGATACGCGGCCGGGCGAAAGCCTTTTGCCGCTCCTTGAGGGCTACGCGCCCTTGACGAAGGCCCGGCCCGGGACCCATTTCGGAAGGAGCTTCGGCCGAATAAATGGACTTTCTCAAGCCCCGGTTGACCCCCATGAACCGCCGCCGCCGCATATATGAAGGCAAGGCCAAGGTCCTCTACGAGGGCCCTGAACCCGGCACGCTGATTCAGCACTTCAAAGACGACGCCACCGCCTTCAACGCTAAGAAACATGAAGTTATCGACGGCAAGGGCGTGCTGAACAACCGAATCTCGGAATATATCTTCCAGCACCTCAACAACATCGGCGTGCCGACGCATTTCATCCGTCGGCTGAACATGCGCGAGCAGCTGATTCGCGAGGTGGAGATCATTCCGCTCGAAGTCGTCGTGCGCAATGTCGCCGCGGGTTCGCTCGCCAAGCGCCTTGGGCTCGAGGAAGGCACGCAGCTGCCGCGCTCGATCATCGAGTTCTATTACAAGAACGACGCGCTCGACGACCCGATGGTGTCGGAAGAGCACATCACCGCCTTCGGCTGGGCCACGCCGCAGGAGATCGACGACATCATGGCGCTCGCCATCCGCGTCAACGACTTCCTGTCCGGCCTGTTCCTCGGCGTCGGCATTCGCCTGGTCGACTTCAAGATGGAGTGCGGACGTCTCTGGGAGGGCGACATGATGCGAATCGTCGTCGCCGACGAGATTTCGCCCGACAGCTGCCGTCTGTGGGACATCAAGTCCAACGACAAGCTCGACAAGGACCGGTTCCGCCGCGACATGGGCGGGCTTGTGGAGGCCTATACCGAGGTCGCCCGCCGGCTCGGCGTGATGCAGGAGGGCGAGACCGTCCGCGTCGGCGCCCCGAAGCTGGTGCAGTAACCGCGCTCATTCGTTTTCGAACCCGTCATCGACCCGCCCCTTGCAGGGCGGGTTTTTTCTGGCCAAGGCTCCGCCGCTGAAAGGCGAATGACCAGCGCCGCCCCCTTTCGCGATTTCACGCATTCATCTCGCAGCCAAAATTACATACAATGTGGAACAATGCTGGGATTTAAATTGTTGTCCTGATGCGAGCGCGCAATTTCGATGCGGTTTGCAACATTTTTCGTGGTTCACCGCGAGGGGGAGATTATGAAAAAGATGCTGATCATGGCCAGTGCGGCCGTCGCAATGTCCGTTTTTGCGCCAATGCCGAGCCAGGCAGGCTACGAGATTTATGACCCGAGCGTATCGACATGCACTGGGACGAATTGCAGTTCCATCGTGTTCGGAGGGAGCATCTTTGGCTATGGTCCGTCGACCGCTAAGTGGGAAGGAGCATTTTTCGCCGCACAGAACGACTGCATCCGGATCGAGCAAACCGCAGCCTTCGGAACGGGGGTCGACGATGAGATCGTCGCGGTTGGCCCCAACGGGACTGTTTGGAGAAACGACGATTTCTTTGGTCGTCGGCCTAGAGTCGCGTTCGTCGCGCCAAATAACGGCTGGTACTATGTTACCATCGCCCGATTTAATGGAGCCTCGACCCCCAGTCACAATTTTTGGTTAGCCTATGGGCGATATAATTCAACGAATCCAAACTGCGCCAACCCAACGCCGCCAACTGTGCCGGCTACGGTGCGGAAACCTGCTGCGCCGTCAGCGCCGACCACCCGCGACCCGAACGCTCCGGGTCAATGATCGAGCGACGAGCGCATTCGAGTGTGGAGGGCGGCCCTGCGAGCCGCCCTTTTTCATTAATCGTCTGATCTTTCTTGCCAAACAGCGGCCGCGCGCGCTCGCCTCATGGCCTTTCGGCAACCACTTGACCGCGACGTCTTGCCCTTTGAGCGCAAGGCGGCTAACCGTGTGGCCAATCCCACTACGGAAAAATCGCTCATGAAAGCACGTGTCGTCGTCACACTGAAAAACGGCGTCCTCGATCCGCAAGGCAAGGCGATCGAAGGCGCGCTGAAGTCGCTCGGCGTCGAGGGCGTCGCGAGCGTGCGTCAGGGCAAGGTGTTCGACGTCGAAATGGCGGGCGACGACGCGACAGCCGCCAGGGCGCAATTGCAGGCGGCTTGCGAGAAGCTGCTCGCCAACACCGTCATCGAAAACTTCCAGATCGACATCTGAGAGACGCCCATGAAAGCCGCCGTCATCGTCTTTCCCGGGTCCAATCGCGAAGGCGACATGGCGCGCGCGCTCGAGCAGGCTACGGGCCATAAGCCCGCCATGCTCTGGCACGCCGACCATGAGCTTCCGGCGGGCACCGATCTCGTCGTGCTGCCGGGCGGCTTCTCCTATGGCGATTATCTGCGCTGCGGCGCCATCGCCGGCCGCGCCGCCATCATGGACGCGGTGCGGGCGCACGCCGCGCGCGGCGGCCTCGTTCTCGGCGTCTGCAACGGCTTCCAGATTCTCTGCGAGAGCGGTCTGCTGCCCGGCGTGCTGATGCGCAACGCCAATCTGCGCTTCATCTGCAAGATGCAGCATTTGCGCGTCGAGCGGAACGACACGGCCTTTACGCGCCAATACGCCCGGAACCAGGTGATCGAGGTCGCCATCGCTCATGGCGAGGGCAATTACGAGGGCGACGACGCGACGATCGAGCGGCTTGAGGGCGAGGGGCTTGTCGCCTTCCGCTATTGCGACGCGGCCGGGAAGCTCGGCGGCGACGCCAATCCGAACGGCTCGCGCAACGACATAGCCGGGATTTATTCCGAGAAGCGTAACGTGCTCGGCCTGATGCCGCATCCCGAAAATCTCATCGACCCGCTGGTCGGCGGGATCGACGGCCGCGCCCTGTTCGAGAGTCTCGCCAGCGCGGCGTGACGTTCTATCCGCCGACCTTTGGCGGAAGGGGGAAATAGGTCACGAATTTCTCCGCAAGGGCGTGGTCGCCTGCCACGCTCAATGCGCCATCGGCCTCCAGCGTCTCGAGCGGAACGCCACCATAGACGGCTGCGGCGATCACCTGCGCCGCGCCGGTGAAAATCACCTCAGCCCCGTCGAGCGCGGCGCGCGCGGCGTCGCACTTCCCGCCCTCGATGCGGACGAGGAACGTCTCTTCGCCGATGCGAAAACCGACGCGCGTCTCCAGCGAGTTCGCGCGGTCGGGGTCGAACATCGTCTTGAACGACAGCATCAGAGACGCGGCGCTCAGCGGCAGCGTCGGATCATGAAGGGGCGAGCGCGCCGCCCAGCGGCCGAGAACGGAAAACACCGGCTCGATTTCGTAACCCCAGGGCGTCAGCTCGTAAACCTGGCTGGCCGCCGGCGGCGGCAGCTTGCGGCGGGTGAGCACGCCGATCTCCCGCAGTTTTTCCAGCCGCTGGGTCAGCACATTGGCGCTCACGCCGGGCAAATCTGACCGCAGATCGCTGAAGCGCTTCGGCCCGAACATGAGTTCGCGGATGACGAGCAGCGCCCAGCGCTCGCCGACGAGATCGAGCGCGTGGGCGGCGCCGCAGGCGTCGTCATAGCTGCGGACGGACGGAGTCTCCGGCATTTTAGTTACTTTTTCTAACTTCATTATTGCTTGTTATAACCCGATTGTCTACAGTCACAGGCATTGCGCAAGGAGACCCTCATGCCCCAGCTCATCTTCGTGAATTTGCCCGTTGCCGATTTGCCCAAGTCCACCGCTTTCTACGAGGCGATCGGCGCCCGCAGGAACCCGCAGTTCTGCGACGGAACTGCAAGCTGCATCGTTTTCTCCGACACGATCTACGCGATGCTGCTGACCCATGACAAATTCAGCCAGTTCACCACGAAGAAGATAGCGGACGCACGGAACAGCGCGCAGGCGCTGTTCTGCCTCACGGCGGAAAACCGGGCCGCCGTCGACGAACTTGTCGCAAAGGCGCAGCGCGCCGGAGGCAGGATCGACCCCTGCCCGGCCCAGGATTTCGGCTTCATGTATGGCCGCAGCTTCGAGGATCCTGACGGCCACATCTGGGAAATCATGTGGATGGACGTCGAGGCCGCCAAGGCCGGATGCCCGCAGAGGGAAGGAGCCTGTCAATGAGCTATATTGACGGATTCGTCATTCCCGTGCCCTCCGGAAACAAGGAGGCTTACAAGACAGCCGCCGCAAGCTTCTGGCCGCTTCTCAAGGAATATGGCGCATTGCGCGTGGTCGAATGCTGGGGCGATGACGTCCCGGACGGCAAGGTGACGGACTTCAGGCGCGCGGTCGCGGCGCAAGCTGGAGAGAACGTCGTTTTTTCCTGGGTCGTATGGCCGTCCAAAGAAGCGCGCGACGCCGCTGGCAAGAAGATGCGCGAGGACCCGCGCATGAAGGACATGCCAATGCCCTTCGACGGCAAGCGCATGATCTTCGGCGGCTTCAGCGTCTTGCTCGACTCCGGCGCCGAATAGTCAACGTCGCGCCGCCTTCGCCACCTCCCATAGCGCGTTTTCAGCCTCCATCAGCGCGACGCCCGCATTGGCGCGGGCGCGCGTTTGCGCCACGCGCAGGGGCTCGACGAGCGCGCCGAGTCGCGCCGACGTCCAGCGCTTCAAATGCTCCTCCAGCAGCGCGCGATGCATGAAGCCGAAGCCCGCGCGCATCAAGACCGTCACGCCGGCGTCGGTGCGCCCGCCCTCGCGCTCCATGGCGAGGCGCGCGCGATGCAGCGCCACGGCGTAGCGCATGGCGCCGAACAGGATCGCTCCCGGATCGCCGCCCTGCGCGAAATAGGATTCGAGCGTCGCGCCGACTTCGCCGCCAAAAGCCGCCGTCACCACGCGGTCCGAGGCGACGCCGGACGCATGCGCCACAATGGCCTCCACATCCGCCGCCTCGACATGTTCGCGCCCGTGCATGTAAAGCGCGAGCTTCGTGAGTTCGCCGCGGCTCATCAGCCGGTCTTCGCCAAGCGCGGCGAGCAGAAGGCCGCGCGCCTCCGGACCAGCGACGAGCCCCGCCTCACGCAGCGTGCGGTCGATCAGCGCGTGGAGATCATGCTCGGTGTCGGGCTGACATTCGATCCCGGCGCCCTGTTTCGCGCCCTCGACAAGCTTGCGCAGCGGGGCGTCCCGCTTCAGCGCGCCGGCCGTCAGCACCACCGTGCAGGCGGCGGGCGGCGCGGAAATCAGCGAGGTGACGGCGGGAATGACCGACTTGGCGCCAGTCTCGACGAGGATGGCGCGACGTCCGCCGAACAGCGGCGTGGTGTTGGCTTCGTCGAGCAGCGCGAGCGGATCGGCAGACACGGCGTCGCCGCTCATCTCGACGAACTGGAACGGATCGCGCCGGTCGTCGACGCGCTTGCTCACGATCGTGAGCGCGCGCTCGCGCACCATGCCGGCGTCGGAGCCGAAGACCAGAAACAGAAAGACCCCGTCCGGCGGGGCGGAGACGAATTTTTCGGCGGCGCCGCTTTTTACCGCGACCACGGGCGGCTCTAGCGCCGCGTCGCCAGCTCGGTCGAAACGCGCGTGCGGATCAGCTCGGCGATGACCTTGGCGTCGCGGATTTCAGCGTCGCGCGCGGCGCGGACGTTGGAGAAGCGGTTCGAGAAACGGTCGTAGCTCGCAACGCCGTTGGCGACCCCCTTGAGCACTTCGGCGCCGCCCGGCACGGTGACGAGACGATATTCGGCGTCGACGATGACGGTCGCCGAGGTGGCGCGGCCGGTCACCGTATCGAGAATCGGCGTCTGGACGCGCTCGCGCAGATTCACGCTGAGCCGATAGCGCGGCTGAACGGTCGAGCCCGTGCCGTTGAAACCGAAGATCAGCTCGTTGCGGACATAATGCCCCATGCGGTTCGGGATCTCGTCGACCTCGATCGCCTGAAGCTCGGCGGCGAGCGGCGAGGAATCGAAGCCGCCGGTCGCGCCATACATGGGCTCGATGCAGCCCGCGAGCGGCAGCGCGGCGGAGAGCGTCAAGGCCGCCGCCAAAAGTCGGCCGAAGGCTTTCTCACACGACCACATTGACGATCCTCTTCGGCACGAGAATGAACTTCCTGAGCGGCTTGCCTTCCATGGCGCGCAGAACGCCATCTTGCGACAAGGCCTCTTTGCGAATCGTTTCCTCGTCGGCGTCATGCGCGACGAGAATCTCGGCGCGCTTCTTGCCGTTCACCTGCACGGGCAGGCTTATCATCTCCTGCGCCACAAGGACAGGATCGGCCACGGGCCACGGCGCCTCGGAGACGAGGCCCTCATGGCCGAGGTCGGTCCAGCATTCCTCCGCGACATGGGGCGTCATCGGCGCGACGAGCCGTACGAACGCGTCCGCCGCCTCGCGGAAAGCGTAAGCGAGATCGGCGCCGACGGGCGTTTCGGTCACGGCGTCGAGCGCGGCGGTGAGCTCATTGCCGAATTCGCGGATGCGGGCGATGGCGCTGTTGAAGCGCAGTCGCTCGATGTTCTCGCTGACCTGCGCGACGGTCTTGTGGGTAGCCTTGCGAAGCTTCAGCGCCTCGGGACCGAACTCGCCCGGAGCCGCGGCTCCGGCCGGCGCCGCGACCCGGCCAAGTTCGCCGACCGTGCGCCAGACGCGCTGCACGAAGCGCCACGCGCCCTGCGCGCCCTCGTCCGACCAGATCACGTCGCGATCGGGCGGACTGTCGGAGAGCACGAAGAGGCGCGCCGTGTCGGCGCCGTAGCTCGCGACGATGTCGTCCGGGTCGACGGTGTTCTTCTTGGACTTCGACATCTTCTCGATCGGGCCGATTTCGACCTCGGCGCCGCTGTCGAGAAGGAAGGCGCGGCGGCCCCCCTCGCCAGATTCGATGCGGATGGCGGCGGGCGAAACCCAGCCGTCGGGGCCCTTGTAGGTCTCATGCACGACCATGCCCTGCGTGAAGAGGCCGGCGAAGGGCTCGGCCGCCGCCGCGTGACCCGAGTCGCGCATGGCGCGGGCGAAGAAGCGCGAATAGAGAAGATGCAGGATCGCGTGCTCGATGCCGCCGATATATTGATCGACCGGCAGCCAGCGCGCGAGGGCGTCGGCCGCGGCGGGCGCGTCGGCGTTGTGCGGGTCCGTGAAGCGCGCGTAATACCAGGACGAATCGACGAAAGTGTCCATCGTGTCGGTCTCGCGGCGCGCGGGCCTGCCGCAGGACGGACAGGGGACGTTCTTCCAGGTCGGATGGCGGTCGAGCGGATTGCCGGGCTGGTCGAAGGTGACGTCCTCGGGCAGTCTCACCGGCAGGTCCGCGTCCGGCACGGGGACGGGGCCGCATGTCTCGCAATGGATGATGGGGATCGGGCAGCCCCAGTAGCGCTGGCGAGAGACGCCCCAGTCGCGCAGCTTGTAGTTCACCTTGCGGGCGCCCTGCGGGGCGTTGAACAGCGCCGTGGTCTCGAGACGGTTCGCGACGTGCTCCTTGGCCTCAGGCACGGTGAGGCCGTCGAGGAAGGACGAGTTCACGAGCTTCCCGTCGCCGTCGAAGGCTTCACCGCTCTTTGCGATCTGCGCTTCGAGCGTCGCGGGATCGGCGCCTTCCGGGCAAACGACGACCTTGAAGCCGAGCCCGTATTTCGTCGCGAAATCCAGATCGCGTTGATCATGCGCCGGGCAGCCGAAGATGGCGCCCGTGCCGTAATCCATCAGGATGAAGTTCGCGACATAGACCGGGAGCTTCCAGTCGGGATCGAATGGATGCGCAACGCGCAGGCCCGTGTCGAAGCCCTGTTTCTCGGCGGTCTCGATCGCCTCGGCCGATGTGCCGCCGCGACGGCACTCCTCGCAGAAGGCGGCGAGTTCGGGGTTCTGCTCTGCCGCCGCCTTAGCCAGCGGATGGTCGGCGGCGAGCGCGACGAATTTGGCGCCGAAGAGCGTGTCTGCGCGGGTGGTGAAGACCTCGACCTCCTTCGCCTCGCCCAGCGGCTGATCGAGCGCGAAGCGCACCAGCATGCCCTCTGAGCGGCCGATCCAGTTGCGCTGCATGAGGCGCACCTTGTCGGGCCAGCGGTCGAGGGTGTCGAGCGCCTCCAGAAGCTCCAGCGAGTAGCTCGTGATCTTCAGGAACCATTGGGTGAGTTCGCGCTGCTCGACCAGCGCGCCGGAGCGCCAGCCGCGCCCGTCGATCACCTGCTCGTTGGCGAGAACCGTATGGTCCACCGGGTCCCAGTTCACCTTGGATTTCTTGCGGTCGACGATGCCGGCCTTCAGGAAATCGAGAAACAGCTTCTGCTGATGCCTGTAATATTCCGGATCGCAGGTCGCGATCTCGCGCGACCAGTCGAGCGAGAGGCCCAGCGTCTTCAGTTGCGCGCGCATGGCGGCGATATTGGCGTAGGTCCATGTCGCCGGATGCGCGCCGGTCTGCGCCGCCGCGTTCTCCGCCGGCAGGCCGAAGGCGTCCCACCCCATGGGATGCAGAACGTCATAGCCCTTCGCGCGCATGTAGCGGGCGATGACGTCGCCCATCGAATAATTGCGCACATGGCCCATGTGCAGGCGCCCCGACGGATACGGGAACATCTCCAGCACGTAATATTTCGGCGCCGAGGCGTTGACGCCCGCCTTAAAGACCTGTTTTTCCTCCCAAATCTTCTGCCAGCGCGGCTCGGCCTCAGCAAAATTGTAGCGTTCTGGTCTCATGGATGTCGGCGGTCCGGTCTGGAGGCGGGAAATTTGCTCCTAAATGCCGGTCGGGAGGGGGGATGTCAAAGCCCCTCTGTCCTTTCTTTTCGATGGTTGCGGGCGGCCCGATTGCGCCTTAACCAGACCCCATGACCATCATCGACCGTCTGAACGAAACCAAAGCGTCAATCGCCCGCGCCGCGACGGACTGCGGGCGCGACCCCGCCGAAGTCACCCTGGTCTGCGTCACCAAGACCTTTCCGGCCGAGGACGTAGTTCCGCTGCTCGACGCCGGCCATCGCGTCTTCGGCGAGAACCGCGTGCAGGAGGCCATGGGCAAATGGCCCGCGCTCCGCGAAAAATACCCGGACATCGAGCTGCATCTCATTGGCCCGCTGCAGTCCAACAAGACGCAGGAGGCTGTCGAGACCTTCGACGTGATCCAGAGCGTCGACCGCGAGAAGATCGCCAAAGCGCTCTCGGAAGAAATGGCGAAGACCGGCAGGCGCCCGCGCCTTTTCGTGCAGGTCAACACCGGCGCCGAGCCCCAAAAGGCGGGCGTGCTCCCCGAGGAGGCTGACGCCTTCATCGCCGCCTGCCGCGAAAAATACGGGCTCGAGATCGCGGGCCTGATGTGCGTGCCGCCGGTCGGCGAACAGGCGTCGCCGCATTTCGCGCTTCTGGCTGACATCGCCGCGCGCAACGGGCTGCGCGAACTCTCCATGGGCATGAGTTCGGATTACGAACTCGCGATCCAGCTCGGCGCGACCTATGTGCGCGTCGGCTCGGCAATCATGGGCGCGCGGGATTATTCGACATAAATCGTCGCGCCCCGCGCCAGTCGCGGCAGCAGGCGGGCCATGTCGCGCGCGCGCAGCGCCACGCATCCCGCGGTAGGGCCGAGATCGTCCGTCGCGATATGAAAGAAGATCGCGCTGCCCCGTCCGCGCACGCGGGGAACGATATTGTAATCCATCACGCCGACGACGTGATAGAGACCGTCCCCGCGCCAGATTTCCTCGTGCCCGAGGCGCGACGGCGCACGAAGCGGCCTGTTGTAGAGAAACGAGCCGGCGTCGTCGCACCAGATGTCGTCGGGCCGCGCGAGTCGCCACGGCAGGCGCATGGGACAGGGACGACGCAAATAAAAATACAGGAGACGCCAGCGCCCCGCCGGAGTCGCCCCGTCGCCCTCGCGCTTGTCGCGCGCGACGCCCGAACGGCCGATGGCGCAAGGCAGCACGAGCGATCCCGCGGCAAGCCGCCCCTCATGCGGCTTGCCGCCGATGCGGCGGGCGACGCGCAAAAGCGTCACCCCTGTCGTTGCGCGCGCGATGGACATGATGGAAGATCGCCGGGATTGCATCGTTCGGTCCGTAGCAAGGCTTTTACCGTCAAGTCGAAAGATCGCAAAAAACGCCCCGACATGACCTCGCCGCGCAAAATTCTCATCGCCGCCGACGACGCTTTGACAGCGAGCCTCGCCGAGCAATTCGGGACGCTGGGGGGTGTAGAGCTATACGAGGCGCCCGCACGTCTCTCGGCGCTCGCGCCGCCCTGGCCGGACGTGCTGGTCCTAGACGACAAGGCTTGCGGAAATGATCCGGCCGCCTCGATCGCCCGGTTTCGTCAGGCGGGCTTTACCGGCGCCGCCATCGTCATTTCCAGTGACGACAGGCGTTGTCCGGGCGCCGCTGCGACTTTGAAGCGACCCTTCCGTTTCGCGGACCTCGCCGCCTGCATCGCGGCGGCGCATTCTCCAGCCGCAGCCCGCGCGGATCCGGCGCCAGCGGCTCGGCTGACGGAAAAGGAGACGGCGATCTTCGCCCGGCTCATGCAGGCCGATGGCGCCGTCGTCTCCAAGGCTACGCTGCTCAGCGAGGTCTGGGGATATGGACCCAATGTTTCGACCCGGACGCTCGAAACTCACATTCACCGGCTGCGGCGCAAGATCGAGGCGGACCCCGCGCGCCCGCGCCGTCTTCTGACCGAATATGGCGGCTACCGTCTCGCCGCGCCTGTCGACAATAGCGAGAGCGGAGCAGTGGTTCCCTTGGCGTGAAAAATCTATAAGACTTTCTCGCAGGCCAGCGGAACGACCATGACGCTCGACGACGACATCAGCAATCTCACGCGTATTCCGCTTTTCGCGATCTTCGAGGCCGGCGCCCTGCGCATGCTCGCCTTCTCCTCCGAAACGCGGCTGATGCGCGCCGGGGACACGCTTTTTCGCCGGGGCGAACCGTCGGACGGCGGCTTTATCCTGACCATGGGCACGATCGCCCTGGATCCCTATGACGACGGCCGTCCGGCGGCGCGGTTCGTGCGGCCCTGGGCGCTGATCGGGGAGACCGCGCTCGTCGCCCCGTCGTTGCGGCCCGTCACCGCCGTCGCGCGCGAGCCGGCGACCGTGCTCAGGATCAGCCGCGCGCTTTTTCACCAGATTCTCGAACAGCATCCGGTGACGGCCGCGCGCACCCGGGATTTTTTCCGCGAACGTCTCGTCGATTTCACGCGCGGCGTCGCGGCCAGCGTCGGCGCCAACGGCTGAGTCTCCGTTTACGTTACGGGGCGAAAAGACGCCCTATCGCCCCTCGACGGTGTTCAAAAGCGGTTTACATAGCGCATATTGGTGCGTGAGCTTGGCGAGGCGGGGGCGTCACCATGCTCTGTGGCCGCAAGATGGAGGCAGATTATGCGTAATGTTTTCAAGACCGCGCTCTCCGGCGCCCTGTGCGGCGCCGTGCTGGCGACCGCCGTTCCCGAGGAGGTTCTGGCGGGTCCCATGGGGGCGGCGCCTCCCTCGACCGTCTCGCTGTCGGCGCCTGTCGACAAGGTCTGGTATCGCCGTGGCTGGGGCGGAGGCTATTACCGCCGGGGCTATTATGGCGGCTACTACCGCCGCGGATACAACCCCGGCGCCGCCGTGGCGGCGGGCGTGGGCCTCGGCCTTCTCGGCGCTGGCCTCGCGGCGGCCTCGAGCAACAGCTATTATGGCGGCTACTACCCCTACTACGGCGGCGGATACTATTATCCGTCGTACGGCTATGGCTACGCCTATCCGGCCTATGGCGGCTGGGGCGGATGGGGCGGCGGCTGGGGCTGGTAAGCTCCTCCCACGTCAGCGGTTCGAGACGGCGGCGCGGCGATGCGCCGCCGTTTCTGTTTGCTCGGTCGCGAATATAGACTGCGACGCTCCTGCCCGGCGCCGATTCGGCCGGGCTTCCGCTCTCAAGAGGCGCAAGGAATGGCGAAAGTGATCGCGACGACCCCGTACAAGGATCAGCGGCCCGGAACCTCGGGCCTGCGCAAGAAGGTCCCGGTCTTCCAGCAGCGCCATTACGTCGAGAATTTCGTGCAGTCGATCTTCGATTGCCTCGAGGGCTTCGAGGGCCAGACGCTCGTCGTGGGCGGGGACGGCCGCTACTACAATCGCGAGGCCATCCAGACCATTCTGAAGATCGCCGCCGCCAATGGCTTCGGCCGCGCAGTGGTCGGACGCGGCGGAATTCTCTCGACGCCCGCCGTATCGGCGCTCATTCGGTCGCTGAAGGCTTTCGGCGGCGTCGTGCTTTCCGCGAGCCACAACCCCGGCGGACCGGATGGCGATTTCGGCGTCAAATACAATGTGGCGAACGGCGGCCCGGCGCCGGAGAAGGTCACCGAAGCCATCTTCGCGCGCACGAAGGAGATAACTTCGTTCAGGATCATCGAGGCCCCCGACGTCGACCTCGACCGCCTCGGCGCGACGCAGCTTGGCGACATGCGCGTCGAAATCGTCGACAGCGTCGAAAACTACAGCGCGCTGATGCAGACGCTGTTCGATTTCGACCGGATTCGCGCGGCCTTCCGCTCCGGCTTCACCATCAGGTTCGACGCCATGTCGGCGGTGACCGGCCCCTATGCGCGCGCAATCCTCGAAGGCGCGCTCGGCGCGGCGGCCGGGAGCGTGCTGAACGGCGAGCCCCTCCCCGACTTCGGCGGCCACCACCCGGACCCCAATCTCGTTCACGCCAAACATCTTTACGATCTCGCCATGTCTGACGCTTCGCCCGACCTCTGCGCGGCGTCCGACGGCGACGGCGACCGCAATCTGATCATCGGCCGCTCCCGTTTCGTGACGCCCTCGGACAGCCTCGCCATTCTGGCGGCGAACGCCCATCTCGCGCCGGGCTACAAGAACGGGATCGCAGGCATCGCGCGCTCCATGCCGACAAGCGGCGCCGCCGACCGTGTCGCGGAGAAGCTGGGCGTGAACATCTACGAGACGCCGACCGGCTGGAAATTCTTCGGCAATCTGCTCGACGCCGGCCTCGTGACGATTTGCGGAGAGGAGAGCGCCGGCACGGGCTCCAGCCATGTGCGCGAAAAGGACGGGCTCTGGGCCGTCCTTCTCTGGCTCGACGTGCTTGCGGCGCGCAAGCAGAGCGTCGACGCCATCGTGCGCGAACATTGGGCGACCTATGGCCGCAACTATTATTCCCGTCACGATTATGAGGAGGTCGACAGCGACGGCGCCAATGCGCTGATCAAGACGTTGCGCGACAGTCTGCCGACGCTGAAGGGCAGGAAGTTCGGCGCACTGGAAGTGAGAGACGCCGACGATTTCGCCTATCACGATCCGGTCGACGGATCGGATTCGGCCAATCAGGGCCTGCGCGTGATGTTTACGGACGGTTCGCGCATCGTCTATCGCCTTTCCGGCACTGGCACGGCGGGGGCGACGCTGCGAGTCTATATCGAGCGCTATGAGCCCGATATGGCGCGGCAATTCATCGAAACCCAGGAGGCGCTCGGCGACCTCATCGCGCTCTCGCGGGAGATCGCGCAGATCGAGCGCTTCACGCAGCGCGAAACGCCGAGCGTGATCACCTGACGCCTGCGGCAAGCGACGCTTAAGGATAGTCTCAACTGCGGCCAGAGCTTTAGCCTGGCCGCAACACTTTGCGCGCGACGATGCTCCGAAATTTCGGGCAATGGATCATCGTCATGATTAACGGATTGCTGAATTACGGCGCAAATCGCGTGATGAGCTTCGGGCTCGTCGCTCTGGGCGTCGGCGGTTTCTACATTTACGACCGCTATGACAAGAACGCCAATTACCTGCCGGTCCAGGCGCGCGTCACCAATGTGCAGGAAGTCTGCTATCTTGAAAAGCGCGCCGGACGCACGAGGACGACGTCGGACACGCTCGCCTGCGACAAGGCGCAATATCTCGCGAAGAATCACCCGAGTTGGCAGGACTTCACGGTGAAATACAAGGTTACGGTCGATTACGACTATGTCTCGCCGGTCGACAACCGCACCCATTCCGGCAAGCAGACGCTGGCCGCCTACCCGGACGGCAAGAAGATATACCGTGGGGAGATCTTCAACATCCGCGCCTCGAAGACGGATCCGAACAAGTCCCGCGAGAGCTGATACCGCGGCTCAGCCCGCGCTCTTGCCGCCCTCGATCGAGCGCACGTCGGCCGTCGATGGCGCCCTGATGCTCGAATTGAGCTTGCGCAGCATCGTCAGGCAGAGCTCTTTGACGGCCTCGTCCTTGATCGTGTCCGTGAGTCTGGCGACATGATAGAAGGCCATGGCGCGCTGGGAAACGAGATCCTCGTAGCTGAAAGGATCAGCCAATCCGTTCATTTCGTCGCTGGTGTCGTCGGACATTACGATACGTCGCCTCAAGGTTGAGCATCTCATATATGCGCCGCGGACCTGGATTCAAAGCTCGCAGGGCTTCGGGGGTCGAATTTCGGGGGACGGCCCTCCTTCCGCCCGCTCCCCAGACTTCTTGCGGAGCGTTCTCGCCGCGAAACAGCGCCACGATCCGGGCGCCCTTTACACTCGCCATCCGGCGCGGCCCGCGGCTATAAGCTGAGCGGCGTTGGAGGGACAAATATGGTCGGAGCGGACGACGGCGCACAGTGGGTCGATCATGAGTGGCGCGACGCGGTGCTTGCGGAGCTGCATGCGCGCCCTTTCCTGCCGCTGAAGGTTCCGCGCCGCATTTATCATTTCGCCTTCGCGACCAACCACCAGGAGGCCGCCGCCGATCGTGCGGCGGTCGAGCAGCTGGCGTGGAGCCAGGGCGCCAACGGGCCGGCGCCGGACGCGAAGTTTCATTATTTCATATTCGGCCAGTGGCGGCTGCGCTGGGAACAGCACACCGAATTCACCACCTACACCTGGTCGACGGCCCTCGACGCGGCGGCGCCTTTCAGCCACCCCGATCCGCTCGCCACGGGCGAGATTTCGTTCCGCCCGCCGGGCCGGGTCATCGTCAAGTCGCATCTTTGCGTCGTCGATCGCGACCGGCCGCTCGAGGAGCTTGCGGGCGTCTTCAATTCACAGAGCCTCTGCGTCATCGGCGTCGGCAAGGAATGCGCCAATGTGCTGACCGATTTCGCCGTCGATCCCTATGGCTTCACACGCTTCGCTATCCGCACGCTGCACGCCTCGACGCTGGAGGCGGGCCGCCTTGCGCAGCGCGTGCTGGAGGTCGAGACCTATCGCACCATGGCGCTGCTCGGCCTGCCGCTCGCGCGGGAAGTGTCGCCGCAACTGCGCGCCATGGAGCAGGACCTTTCCGCGATAACGCAGGCGCTCAGCGCGGGCCATGACCCGCGCGCCAATCAGGACCTGCTCAGGCGTCTGTCCGATCTTCTCGCCAGAAGCGAAGCGCTGTCGACGCGCACCGGTTTTCGCTTCGGGGCGAGCCGCGCCTACAACGCATTGGTGAAGAACCGGCTCGAGCTTCTTCAGGAGGCCAAGGAAGGCCAATATGTGACCTTCTCGAATTTCCTGAGCGCCCGCTTCGATCCGGCGATCGAAACCTGTAATGCGGTCGAGGCGCGGCAAATCCGCTTTTCCAGCGACGTCGGACGCGTGACCAATCTGATGCGCACCGGCGCGACGCTCGACATGGAGCGCCAGAACGGCGCGCTGCTCGACGACATGGTTCGCCGCACGCGTCTGCAAATGCGCCTGAACCGCATGGTGCAGGGCATATCCATGGCGGGCCTCGCCTATTATCTCGTCGGGCTTTTCGCTTATTTCGCCAAGGATTTGAAGGAATTGGGCCTGCTGCCCGCGGGAATGTCCGCCGAAAAAGCGGCGGCGCTGGCGCTGCCGGTGTCGCTGCTTATCGCCTGGGCCTACATGGCGCGCGTGCGGTTTCTGTCGAGCCGCGCGGCGAAGGAAGAACGGGTCGAATGACGCCAAACCTCAAGCTTTTGCTTGTTCTCGACAATTTTTTATGGGTACAGCTTTCATGTTAGCCATGCCTGGGCAGATTTTCGAGAGACGCTCTCATGTGGAGACTGGTCCGATCCATCGCTTTGCTGGTCGCTGCGGTTTCCGTCTGCGGCTGCCAGTCCGTCTCTCCGGCGGCCAATGTCATTAATCCCGGCGCGTCCGGCGGCGGCGGCTCGGCGCTCGACATTTTCTATGTCACCAACCGCGCGTCGATCGCGCGGGAAGACGGGACCGTCTCATACAACTCGGGGCGTTCACATGCGCTGGCGTTCGGCGAGGTGGCGGTGTCTGGCCGAGACGCCGACGCAGCGTTTGTCGCGCCGCCAGTCGAAATGGGCCGCTTCCCGGCGACGCCCTACGGGTTGGAGCGCGTGAAAGGCGGCATCCGGCGTGAGTCCGGGACCGTCGCGGCGCATGAACGCTCGGTGGCCGACATGCAGAGCGAGATCCAGCGCCGGCTCGCCGCGACGAGCCGCAAGGAGATCGTTGTCTTCGTCCATGGGTACAACAACAGTTTCGACGACGCGGCGAAATCCGCCGCGCAGCTTTGCAACGATCTCGGGCCGCAGGATTTCGTCTGCATCGCGCTGACATGGCCGGCCGGCGGATCGAAGGGCATCCTCTTCGGCTACAATGTCGATCGCGAATCCGGCGAGTTCGCCGTGATCGACATCCGCAAGGCCATTCGCGTCATCGCCGGCACGCCGGGGCTGAAGCGACTGCATTTCCTCGCCCACAGCCGCGGCACGGACGTGCTGACGTCGGCCCTGCAGCATCTCGGGATCGAAGCCTATGTGACGCAGGGTTCCCTGTCATCGCGGTTCAAGATCGCCAACGTCATCCTGGCCGCGCCCGACATCGACATCGACGTGGCCGTCGCAAGATTGTTCGGCGTCCCGTCGGATCCGGACCTGTCCTATGGCCGCGCGCCCCGGCGAAGCGTCGTCTTCAATCCCGGCCAGTTGCACTTCACCGTCTACTCATCGACTGGCGACAGGGCGTTGAGCCTGTCGAAGTTCCTGTTCGGCAGCCAGTTGCGCCTCGGCCTTCTCGACGCGCATGCAGATCCGGGTGAAACGAAATTCATGACTAACGCGGCGGGCGTCGCCGATTTCATTTCCTCACAGGGCGGCGGCGGTCTCATCGGGCACAGCTATTTCCTGTCCGATCCGGCTGTTCGCGCGGATCTCGTCGCGCTCATTCGCGACGGCAAAAAGGCGGGCGATCCGGGACGGTCGCTGGTGGAAGTGGAAAGACCCTTCTGGTACCTGCCCGACCGCCCGGTGACCACGCAGTGACTTCAAACCTCGACCTGGCCTTTTGTCTGGACTATGCCCCCGCGATGCGCAACAGAGGGTAGAGATAACCAAGCGCGAGCAATTCGAGGCTGTAATGACAACAATGAATGAAGGGATTTCCGGTCGACGAATGCAAACTTGCCGGAGGCTGTCGCGCGGCGCGATTGCGGGGCTGCTCGCGCTCGGCGCCGTTGCTGCGGCAAGCGCAGAGGAACGGCCCACGACGCCGCCCTCGGGCAAGATCAGCATTCACCAGGTGCAGGTCGCCTTCCTCGCATCGGGCGCCGTCGGCGGCGGCAAGCTGACCTACAAGGGCCGCACTTACAATTTCAAGCTGGGAGGGCTGGGCGTCGGCGGCATCGGCGCTTCGCGTCTCAATGCGTCCGGCGAAGTTTATGGACTCGATAATATTTCCGACTTCCCCGGCCCCTATGCCGCAATTCGTAGCGGATGGGCGCTGGGCGACATGGGCAAAGGCAGAATGTGGCTGCGCAACGCCAAGGGCGTCATGCTGAGTCTCGCGGGAAAACGAGAAGGCCTGCAGACGGCGCTTGGCGCCGAAGGCGTCGTGATCGAACTCGAATAGTCGGCGGAATCGGCGACAGCGCCCTATTCCACATCGAGCGGCGCGACGCCCTTCGGCGCGCCGTTCTCGCCGAGCGTGATCTTTTCGACGCGCGCTTCGGCCTCGGCGAGCAGTTTCTCGCAGCGCTCCTGAAGCGCCTTGCCGCGCGCGTAGAGCGTAACGGAATCATCGAGCGAAACCGAACCTTTTTCCAGTTCGCCGACGATGCGCTCGAGTTCCTGCATGGCTTTCTCGAACGGCATTGCCGCAATGTCCGCGCTCGCGTCCGCTGCTTTGCTGGTCATGGCTCCTCCTTCGCGCAGACGCGCTTGAAGCAAATTCCCCGAATTTGCTTTCGCTTCATGTTGTGTGGCGCGTTCGGACAAAAAACCGCATACGCTTTTTCCTGAACGCGCCTAGTGGTCGTAGGGCTCCGCATGGCCGACGATCCGCAGGATCGCCGGATATGCGTCGCGCATGCGCCGCTCGATTTCATCGACCGCCGTGTGAACCGTCTCGACAGATTCGGTCGGGTCGACGCGGCAATGATATTTGACGACCCATCCGCCGGAAGTGTCGCGCACACGCACGTCGTGCACGTCGGCGATATAGCCGACCGCCTCACTGCTGCGCACAAGCGCGGCCTCGATCTCCGCGACGACGGATGGGACGACGTCGCGGCCGGTCAGCACATGCGGCGCGAGCGGATCGATGTGAGTCTCGATCTCGACGTCGGCGCCGAATTCGTCACGGATCGCGCGCTCGAAATCGGTGGCGATCGCGTGCGCGCGGCTGATCGGCATGGCGCCGTCGAGTTCGATGTCGAGGCCGATCGACAATCGGTCGCCGATCTGTTGCGCGATGATGTGATGCGCGGAAAGATGCCGCCGCGCGGCGACGAGCATTGTGCGCTCCACAACCGTTTCGTCATCGAGCGCGCGCGCTTCGAGCGCAAGGGTGACGCGCGCCTGCGGCGCGACGGAAGCGATTGCTGCGCCGACCGCCTCCTTGATGCGCGCCGCCTGCTCGACGCGCAAGCCGCGCGCGACGCCGATCGTCGCTTCGCCGATCACATCGGCCCCGACAGTGCGCAGTCGCAGTTCGTCCAGAGATATGACGCCCGGCGCTTCGGAAATCGCCTTTTCGATCTCCGACGCAAGTTCGCCCGGCGCCGCGTCCAGTAGCGTGCTGATGGTGCGACGGCCAAGTCGATAACCGGCGACGGAAATGAAGGCCGCGACGCCGAAGGAGGCGATCGCGTCGCCCTGCATGAATCCGAAATGGGTGGCGACGATCCCGAGAAGCACGAGGATCGACGACAGCAGGTCGCTCGCGAAATGCAATGCATCGGCGGCGAGCGCGTCGCTGCGCTCCTCTTGCGCAATCGCGCCCAGTTGGCGCGAACGAACGAAATCGACGAGGATGGAAACGCCGAGCACGCCAAATACCGGCCAGCCGGCGTCGATCTCGACATGCGCTTCGCCCAGGCGGCGGATCGCCTCGCCGACGACGAGCAGGGCGAGGCCGAAGAGAAATCCGGTCTCGACGAGCGCGGCCAGCGCCTCGTATTTGCCATGTCCATAGTGATGCTCGGCGTCGGCGGGCTTCTCCGCCTCCCGCACCGCAAAATAGGTCAGCACGGTGGCGCCCGTGTCGACGAAGGCGTGGCCGGCCTCGGAGAGCAGCGCCAGCGAGCCCGACCACAGGCCGGCGGCAAGCTTGGCGCTCGCCAGCAGCGCGCTCGCCGCGATCGAGGCCTTGGCGGCGGCGACCTTGCGGCTCTGCCCGGCCGCCTCCGCTGTCGCGATATCTGTCATGGAATGGCCTCATCTGGCCGCAGGCTGGGGCTCATGCCGCATGACCTAGCAAGGCCGGCCCGCCGACGCAAACCGCGCGAACCCCGGCGCGGAGCGCTGCGAAAATGCTATGATGCGCCGCTTCAACCGGAGACCCATGATGAAGTTCCTGCATACAATGATACGGGTCGGCGATCTTGACCGTTCGCTGCATTTTTTCTGCGACATTCTCGGCCTGAAGGAAATCCGCCGCATGGAGAACGAGAAGGGCCGCTACACTCTGGTCTATCTCGCGGCGCCCGCCGACGCCGACCACGCGCGCGAGACCGACGCGCCATTGATCGAACTGACCTATAACTGGGACGAGCACGAATATGGCGGCGGGCGCAATTTCGGCCATCTCGCTTTTGCCGTAGACGACATCTACGAAGTCTGCTCGAGACTGCAAGCGGCCGGCGTGACAATCAACCGGCCGCCGCGCGACGGGCACAT
>NZ_KE124774.1:937500-1184255 GCF_000188155.2 Methylocystis sp. ATCC 49242 | reverse complement strand
CGGCCAGCCAGCGGCGGGCTGAGGAACGGGCCGCGATTCGGCCGGACGGCCGATCGCGCCCTCGACGCGATTGATCGTCGCTTCGACGAGAACATCGTTCGGTCCGCCGATCAGGAGGAGGTGTTCGATGTTGTCGCGACGAACGATGACGAGCTGACGCTCGCGGTCGAGATCGAACACATCGACGACATCGAGGCGTCGCGGGCGATTGCGGGCCCCCGGCGCGCGAATTTTTCGTCCGAACAGGAGCCGGAAGATGTAAAGCACCAGGAGCGCGGCGAACAGGAACGCCACGATTGCTCCGAGTACGGGGAGCAGTTGTGAGAATTTCTCGGGCATGAACAGCAAGTCTCTCGTTCGAACGCGCATGAACCTCGCCAATTTAGCATCTTTTCTGGCAAGCGGCGCCGAAAGGTTAACGAATGGTTAACAAATGTCGATGAAGTCAGGGGCGTTTTACCCCGACGTCCTCGCCATTGCTCCCCCGATCGCCGATGTTTCGAGCGAATCTGCCGAAGCGCGCGATCTAAAGGCTTGGGGAAAACTGGACGGCGTTTCGACTCTTTTTCGTTAAGCATTATTCTGTGGGCGAGACCGAATCGCCCGCGGCGACCTCGCGGAAGCGGCGTTCGGGCTCTACACGCGGGGCCTATAGTGATGACCGAGCGGGCGGCGCCGTCTGCATTTGACCGAAACGAGCGGCCCGGAAACGCAGGCCTCGTGATGGCTTTGGCCGTCGCGATCGTCGCGGTGCTCGGCGTATATTTTCTGGCGCCGGCGTCTCTGGCGCCGCGTTTCATGATGCTCGCGCTGGCGCTTTTCGGCGTGGCCGGAATATTTTTTCTTTTCGCCTACGCCGTCGGCCTCATCCAGTTCTCCACCCGCGTCGCCCGCAACGACGTCACCAAACTCATCGCCGACACATCGGGCGAGGGCCTGCTCGTCACCAAGGGCGATTTGCAGATCGTCTACGCCAACGAAGCCTATATGGCGCTCTGCGGCGCGCGAGACGCCGCGGGACTGCAAGCGGTCGAGCGACTGTTCTCCGGCCCGCCGGAAGTCTCGGAAGCGATTTATCGCCTCGCCCAGGCAGCCCGCGCGGGGACGGCGCATGTCGAGGATTTGCGCCTTTCGCCGCCGCTCACCGGCCTCGGCCCCTTCGGGTGGTACCGCATCCGCGTGCGTCCGCTGCCGCAAGCCGGGCCGCGCGCCGCGCTTTGGGCCGTCGCCGACGTGACCGCCGATCGCCAGCGGCAGGAGAATGTCTTTCAGGAGCTCCAGCACGCGATCGACTTCCTCGATCACGCGCCGGCAGGTTTCTTCTCCGTCGGGCCGGACGGCGAAATCTCCTATATGAACAAGACGCTCGCCGGCTGGCTCGGTTACGATCTGACGCAGGTCGGCTCGGGCGGCGCGACGCTGTCGACTGTCATCGCCAACAACGGCGCGGCGCTGCTGGCCGCGGTGGCTGGATCGCCCGGCGAGGTGAAGACGGAGCAGATCGACCTCGATCTGCGTTGCCGTAACGGGCGCTCTCTGCCGGTGCGGCTGCTGCATCAGGTGGCCTTCGGGCAGGACGGCGCCGCCGGCGCCTCGCGCACGCTGGTGCTCAACCGCGCCGCCGGCGAGCAGCCCGAGGACAATTTGCGCGCCGCCGAAGTGCGCTTCGCCCGTTTCTTCAACTCGACGCCGATGGCCATCGCCACGCTCGACGCCGAGGGGCGCCTGCTCGGCTCCAACGCCGCCTTTGCCCGGCTGCTTCCGCAGGCGCTGAAAGGCGGGCAAGGGAGCGACAGCGCGCCATGGGCGGTGCTCGCCGATCTGAACGAACGCGACAGCGCCTCTCTGCGCAGCGCCATACAGGACGCGGTGGAGGGCAAGAGCGACATTCGCCCGGTGAATGTCGCCTTCGACGACGGCGCCGCGCCGCGCTCGGCGCGCTTTTTCGTCTCGCCGGCCGAAGACGCCGGCAAGAAGGGCGCGATGATCTACGCCCTCGATACGAGCGAACAGCGCAAGCTGCAGGAGGAATTCGCGCAGTCGCAGAAGATGAACGCCGTGGGCCAGCTCGCGGGCGGCATCGCGCATGATTTCAACAACATGCTGACGGCGATCATCGGCTATTCCGACCTGCTGCTCTCCAGCCATCGTCCGACCGATCCGGCCTTCCGGGACATTCGCCAGATCAAGGAGACGGCCAATCGCGCCGCCGGGCTGACGCGGCAATTGCTGGCCTTCTCGCGCCGCCAGACCCTCCGTCCGCAGGTGCTGCAGCTGAGCGACGCGCTTTCGGAGCTGCAAATCCTCCTGCGCCGCGTCGTCGGCGAGAAGAACGAACTCGACCTGCGCCACGGCCGCGACTTGTGGTTCGTGAAGGCGGACATCACGCAATTCGAGCAGGTCATCATCAATCTCGTCGTCAACGCCCGCGACGCCATGCCGGAGACGGGCGGGCGCGTGCAGATTCGCACCCGGAACGCCCCCAAGGCGGATTGCGCCGGCTTCAACGAGCCGGAGCTGCCGTCGGCCGATTATGTGCTGATCGAGGTCGAGGACAGCGGAAGCGGCATCCCTCCGGAGGTGAAGGAAAAGATCTTCGAGCCCTTCTTCACCACCAAGGAGGTCGGAAAGGGCACTGGCCTCGGGCTATCGACCGTGTTCGGCATCATCAAGCAGTCCGGCGGTTTCATCTTCGTCGACAGCGAAGTCGGGCGCGGGACGATCTTCCGCATCTTCCTGCCGCGCCATGTGCCGGAGGAAAAGGAGCAGTCCCAGAAGGCGGACGCGCCGAAGGCCGCCGCAGATTACACGGGGCAGGGCGTCGTGCTCCTCGTCGAGGACGAAGACGCCGTGCGCGCGATCGGAGCGCGCGCCCTCAAATCGCGCGGCTTCACGGTGCTGGAGGCTGCGACCGGCCTCGAGGCGCTGGAACTGGTGGAGGAGGTCGGCGGCAAGATCGACCTTATCGTCTCAGACGTGGTCATGCCGGAGATGGACGGCCCCGCAATGTTCGCCGAGCTGCGCAAGCGTGGCGTCGACGCCAAGGTGATCTTCGTCTCCGGCTATGCGGAAGAGGCTTTCGCCAAAAACCTGCCGGAGGGCGACTTCGGCTTCCTGCCCAAGCCATTCTCGATCAAGCAGTTGATCGAGACGGTGAAGTCGCATTTGGGTTAATCGGCGCAAGCAGCGGCGTTCGCCGGATCGGCTGTAGCCGACGCGCTTACAACATTGGCGCTACTACCCGCACGCGGCGTTTGACGCCGTCCGGCCCCACGACTTCGCGGTAGACCTCGCCAGAGGCGTCGTCGGTAGCGGGGGCGGTTCCCCGCAAGGCCTCGTTCCCTTGCGCGCCCCCCGGCGGCTGCGCCCTGGTTTTTTTCGCGCGCGGGTCGGCGGATGTGAGCGGCCGCGACATCTGCTCCGCTTGCTCGGCGGTGACCATCTGGTCCTTGCTGTTTCGCTCGGCGATGATCCGCTCGGCCTCGGCGAGCGCCTCCGCCCAGCTCTGCCCCGGGGGCTTGCAGCCGCAGGAGGCGTCATAAGTCTTCTGGAATTTCAGCGCGTTGGGGTGATCGGAATAGGGCTCGCCCTCTATGGAGACGGCCTCGTTGAGGTCTCTCCATGGCGCGCGGGTGTAGAGCTTCGCCTCCGCATTCGGGCAAAGCGCTTTGCAGAGCGCGTTCAAATCGTCGAGATTAGAGTTTTTGGCCGTATAATTCAGCGGAAAGAAGCCGCCGTCGCAACTGCGAACGCAAAGCGCCTGCGAGCCGCCGCGCGGCCGCTCGTCGCTCTGATCGCTTTCGTCATAGGGGTCGCGCGGCTCGGGCTCGACGGGGCCGACGGGAACTTCGCGCAGGCCGCTGGCGTCATTGGGCGGCGCGACGCCGAACAGCTCTTCGAAGAAATTGCGCGGCTGCGGCACGCGCGCGGGCATGACACGGGGATTGCGGCACTCGGCCTCGTAGCGCGCAGCCAGCGCCTGGCGTTGGCTGTCGTCGGCCGCGCCCTGCTCATAGGCGGCGATGCTGCCGCGCAGGGCGCTGAGTCGGGCGTTGAGGCCAGCGCATTGCGGCGGCGGCGGATCGCCGAAGAACAGGAATTGTTCGCGGTCGCAGCCCATGGCGCGCCCGCGCGCGGCGAGCCGGCCGTATTCCGCGCGCTGCTTCGCGGCGGCGGCGCGGTAGCGGGCGGCGGCGCCGTCCGCGGTCGCCCGTGCGATCTGCGTCCGCAGATCGGCGCAATAGGCGCTCTCGGCGCGCGCGCCGCCTGTCGGCGTTCCGGCGGCCGCCAGCATGGTCGCAAGCCATGCGACGACTGAAAACCCGTGGGAAAACCTCGGCCCCAAGTTTGGCCTCATGAATTTCTCTGGCTTCTGAGGGATGGCGACCGGTTGGGGCCGGACCTCGCAGGACAGGGCCGTCCGGGTGACGCGCCCACCCGCCGCGCGAATCGCCAAATCGCTACGCTTTTGTTCATACTCGCCTAATCGCGCCTCGCATGATAGCGGCCATGATTGTCACGCGCATCATGTCCGCAAAAAGGCGAGGCTCGCGACAGGTTTCGTCACCCGTGTTCCTGCGGCGGCGCAACAATTTTTTTGTCTCCCCGAAGGTTCGGGCTCTTCCCTTGCCGCTCGAACTCGCCCATATCCGCGGCGTCGACTTGGAGGATTAACCTATGAAACGTTCCGGTTTCGCTGCAATTTTTTCGATCGCCGTCGCCGCGCTGGCAAGCGCAACCCATGCCGACGCGCAAAACGGGCCGGACCTCATCTTTCGCAAGTCGACCGATTTCAAGCTCCTGACCCCCAACGACAAACTCGCCACCTATGGCGTCGACGACCCCCTCGTCGAGGGCGTGGCCTGCTATTACACGGCGCATGAAAAGGGCGGCGTCGCGGGCATGTTCGGGGTCGCCGAGCAGACCTCGGAAGTCTCGCTCTCCTGCAGCCAGTATGCGCCGATCAAGTTCAAGGAAAAGTTTGGTCAGGGAGATTTGGTCTTCAGCGAGCGCCGGTCGTTGCTGTTCAAGCGCATGCAGATTGCGCGCGGCTGCGACGTGAAGCGCAACGTCCTTGTTTACATGGTCTATTCGGACAAGCTGGTAGAAGGCTCGCCCGAAAACTCCACGTCCACCATCGCGATCCAGCCGTGGGGCGGCCAGACCGAGGTTCCGAAATGCGCCGACTTCGTGAGGTGAGGGGCTGATCAGTCCGTGCAGGAGACGACCGCCGCGCCGGCCTGAGCCGGCGTGCGGGCCGTATCCGAATGAATGGCGGCGGTGACGTCCTCGGCGCGGCCATAGGCGCGCGCGGGGCCGTGGCCGTGGGACTCGCACCAGGCGTCGGCGACGATCTTGCCGCATTCGGACTGCTGCGTGAGACACTCCAGCACGCCATAGCCGTCCTGATCCGAAATCACATAGGTCGCCGCGGTCTCCGCCTGGGCGCCGGATTGATAGGCTGCGCTGACCAGCAGGCCGGCGAGCAGGGGCGCGAGCAGACGCGGCCAGACCGAACCTTCGAATTTTGACGGCATGAACATGGGGGGGCCTACTTTAAGCCGCGAAAACAAGGGCGCGGACGGCCTCCAGAGGTAGCGGGACGCGGTAAAATATGCGTTAAGTCGCCACGATCTCGCCTTAATGCGGCGGCGGGTCGCGCTTGACGCGGATGCGCTCCGGGCGCATGGTCGCGCCATGACGCTCCGTTTCCGAATTTGTGGCCGGATTATTATCAGCTAGCGCCCACCGCTGGCCGGAGCCGTCACGTCTCATCAAACGACATGAAACGACGCCCCGGCCGGCATTGGCCTATTGGGGAATTGCATGTCGCAGACGCTCAGGATCTACAACACGCTCGCACGCGAGAAGCAGGAGTTTCGCCCGCTCGACGCGTCCAACGTGCGCATGTATGTCTGCGGGCCGACGGTCTATGACTATGCGCATATCGGAAATGCGCGTCCGCTGATCGTCTTCGACGTGCTTTACCGGCTGCTGCGCCATCACTACGGCGCCGATCACGTCACCTATGTCCGCAACATCACCGACGTCGACGACAAGATCAACGCGCGCGCCGCCGAGCGTGGGATTTCCATTCGGGAGCTGACCGAGGAGACCAACAGGGTCTTTCAGGAGGACGTTCGCGCGCTCGGCTGCCTCGAGCCCACGGTGCAGCCGCGCGCGACCGAGCACATTGCCGAGATGATTTCGATCATCGAGAGGCTGATCGCGTCTCGCCACGCCTATGCGGCCGACGGCCATGTGCTATTCGACGTGCCGTCGATGAAGGATTACGGCCGGCTGTCGCGCCGTTCGCTCGACGAAATGCTCGCCGGCGCGCGCGTCGACGTCGCGCCCTACAAGCGCGGCGACATGGATTTCGTGCTGTGGAAGCCATCGAAGGAGAACGAGCCGGGCTGGGACAGCCCGTGGGGCAGGGGCCGTCCGGGCTGGCATATCGAATGCTCCGCAATGTCGTGGAAGCATCTCGGCGAAACATTCGACATCCACGGCGGCGGCATCGATCTCGTCTTTCCACATCATGAAAACGAGATCGCGCAATCACGCTGCGCCTTCGATCACGACGTGATGGCGAATTACTGGATGCATAACGGATTCCTGCAGGTCGAGGGCGAGAAAATGTCCAAGAGCCTGGGGAATTTCGTGACGATCCACGAGTTGCTGCACACGGAGAAATTCGGCGGGAGGAAATGGCCGGGCGAAGTGCTGCGCCTCGCGATGCTGCGCACGCATTATCGGCAGCCGATCGACTGGACGGTGAAGGCGCTGGAGGAGGCGGAGACGAGTTTGCGGCGATGGGCGGAGTTTATTGAGGCTGGCGAGACTACTGGCGATAGTAGTGACTTCTTTGGTCAATTCGTCGGTGCTCTGAAGGATGACCTCAACACCCCTCTCGCCATGAGTTTCCTTCATAGTGTGTTCGACCCCCGCCTGCTTGATGACGCATTGATGCTCGTCGGCATTGACGCTCGAAGCTATGTGCAATGGATCGAACGCGAGACGCGACGGGGGGTGGATGCCGCCGCCATTGGCGCTCTTATAAATGCCCGCCTCGCCGCCCGCGCGGCAAAAAACTGGGCCGAGTCCGATCGCATCCGCGACGAACTCGCCGCCATGGGCATTGCGCTCAAGGACAACAAGGACGGCACGACGACATGGGAGGTGAAGCGGTGAAAGTTTCCTTCCATCTATTCTGCAAACGAACCAATGGAGCGTAGACATGTCCAATAACGACTGGAAAAAGACGCTGCCGTTCAAGCGCCATTGGCTCGTCTATCTTATTTTCAAACTGCTCGTGCTCGCCTTCGCGGCCTTTATCGCGTGGCATTTGCTGCGCGCATTCGATGTCGTCTGACAATGGCGCATAGTGCGACGACGCCCGGTTTGCGGCCCTTTCTCCCCGCCGATGCGGCGCCGCTGGCGGCGCTGTTTCGCGCGAGCATAGAGACGCTTGCCGCCGACGATTATGACGACGATCAGCGCGAGGCCTGGGCGTCTGCGGCGGATGACGAAGCGGCGTTCGCCGCGCGTCTTGCGAGCGGTCTCACGATCATCGCGCTCGTCAACGGCGCCATCGCAGGCTTTGCGTCGCTCAAGGACAACAGGCTTTTCGACATGCTCTATGTGCGTCCCGATCTCGCGGGTCAGGGCGTCGGCTCGGCGCTTGCGGAAGCGATCGAAAAGCTCGCGGGCGCTCGGGGAGCGAAGAAACTGACGGTCGACGCCTCCGACGCCGCACGGGACTTTTTCGCCGCCCGCGGTTATGTCGCGCAGCAACGCAATACGGTGACGATCGCCGGGCAATGGCTCGGCAACACCACCATGACCAAGGAACTGGCTGCGCCGGCCGCCGGGAGACCGCATTGATGACGAAGCAACGCGTGACGCTTTACGACACGACGCTGCGCGACGGCGCGCAGACGACGGGCGTCGATTTCTCGCTCGACGACAAACGGCAGATCGCCGCCATGCTCGACGAGCTCGGCATCGATTACGTCGAAGGCGGCTATCCCGGCGCCAATCCGCTGGACACGGAGTTCTTCGCGGCGCGGCCGAAGATGCGCGCCCGCTTTTCGGCCTTCGGCATGACGCGGCGACAGGGGCGCTCGGTCGAGAACGACCCCGGCGTCGCGGCGCTGCTGGACAGCTCCGCCGACGCTGTAACTTTTGTCGCCAAGAGCTGGGACTATCAGGTCAAGGTCGCGTTACGCTCCACGGAAGAGGACAACCTCGAGGGAATTACGCAATCCGTAAGAGCGGCGGTCGCGCGCAATAAGGAGGCGGCGGTCGATTGCGAGCATTTTTTCGATGGTTTCAAGGACAATCCCGAATATGCGCTCGCCTGCGCCAGGGCGGCTTATGACGCGGGCGCGCGCTGGATTGTGCTTTGCGACACCAATGGCGGCACGCTGCCGCATGAGGTCGAACGCATCGTTACGGAAGTCGTAAAAATCATTCCGGGCGAGCGCGTCGGCGTGCATTGCCACGACGACACGGGGCAGGCGGTTGCAAATTCTCTCGCCGCCGTGCGCGCCGGCGCACGGCAGATTCAGGGAACGCTCAACGGGCTCGGCGAACGCTGCGGCAACGCCAATCTCACGACGATCATCCCGACGCTGCTGCTGAAGGACGAGTTCGCTTCGCGCTTCGAGATCGGCGTGACGCGCGAGAAGCTGACACACCTCACCCGCATCAGCCACGCGCTCGACGAATTGCTGAACCGTGCGCCGAACCGCCATGCGCCCTATGTCGGCGCCAGCGCCTTCGCGACCAAAGCCGGCATTCACGCCTCGGCCGTGCTGACCGATCCGCGCACCTACGAGCATGTGCCGCCGGAGACGGTCGGCAATACGCGCCGCGTGCTGGTGTCGGATCAGGCGGGGCGCTCCAACATCATCTCGGAGCTGACGCGTCTCGGCGTCGCGCTCGACAAGGACGACCCGCGCCTGACGCGCCTTCTCGACGAGGTAAAGGAGAAGGAGGCTCAGGGCTACGCCTATGAAGGCGCCGATGCTTCATTCTTCCTGCTCGCCAAGCGCGTGATGGGCGAGGCGCCGCATTATTTCGACATCGAGCGCTACAGCGTCGCGGTGGATCGCCGTTTCGCGCGCAACGGCTTCGAGGACAGGGGCGCCGAGGCGATCGTCAAGATCAATGTGCATGGGGAGACGCGCATCTCGGCGGCCGAGGGCAATGGTCCCGTCAATGCGCTCGACCTCGCATTGCGCAAGGACCTCGGCGCCTATCAGCGCTTCATCGACGACGTGCGGCTCGTCGATTATCGCGTGCGCGTCTTTCAGGGAGGCACGGACGCCGTGACGCGCGTGCTGGTGGAATGTGCGGATGACGAGGGCAATCGCTGGTCCACCGTCGGCGTATCGGCGAATGTCATCGACGCGTCTTTCGAGGCGCTGGTCGACGCGATCAATTATAAGCTGATGATGTCGGGCGCACGGCCCGACGAGCACAAATATACTGCGTCAAAGCACGATCCGCTCTGGGGGACGATCTAGCGAAAGCCCCGCCCTGTCCCGCGTTGGCGGGGCAGGGGCCCGACGACAGCCTACATCCTCTCGGTCACTGCCGTCGCCGCTATCTCCGGCGTTCGGCGCGCCGCCGCGAAGATCATCGGCAACACGTCCTCTATGCGCTCCGCCACCATGTAATGCACGTCATATCCCTCTCGGATGAAAGCCGTATTGCGCATATGCGCGAGGAGCGACAGCAGCGGGCGCCAGAAGCCGCCGATGTTGGCGATGACGAGGGGCTTGGTGTGGCGGCCGAGCTGGATCCAGGTGAGCTGTTCGGCGAGCTCCTCCAGCGTGCCGACGCCGCCGGGCAGGGCGACAAAAGCGTCGGAGCGCTCGAACATCACACGTTTGCGCGTGTGCATGTCCTCCACGACGAGGAGCTCAGTGAGACCCTCCGCCGCGATTTCGCGGTCGTCGAGGAAATCCGGGATGACGCCGGTCACGCGGCCGCCGGCTTCGAGCGTCGCGCGCGCGGCGACGCCCATCAGGCCGCAATTGCCGCCGCCATAAACGAGTCCGACGCCCGCGCGCCCCAGCGCGGTCCCGAAAGCCTCAGCAGCGGCGGCGTAGCGGGGATCGTCGCCCTCAGCCGAACCGCAATAAACGCAAATATTTTTTATGTCGTGCATGTCGTGTCTCATGTAGCGCCTTGTCGCGCGCTGAAGCCGAAGGCGTCAAGCGGGGTGCGAAACCGGCCCAAACGTCATATATGACACCCTAGGCCTCGACCGAGGCGTTTTCATCACCAGCACCGGAACCCGAATGCTCAGAATTGGCCAGCGCGACTCGAGCGCTCACGGCGCTCCCGCGGACGCGCCTCTGTCGGAAGCCTCGCTCTTCAAGACCATCCGCCATTTGTGGCCCTATATCTGGCCGCGCGGGCGGCGTGATCTGGAGCGACGCGTCGCGATCGTCTTCGTGCTGCTGTTCATCAGCAAGATGTTCAACGCGCTCACGCCCTACGCCTTCAAATGGGCGACGGACGCGCTGGCCGCTGGCGGCGATGGCGTGGTTGCGGCGGTGGGGCTCGGCGCGGTCGGCTTCACGCTGCTGATGGGCGGCATCCGCATCACCGCGGTCATTCTCATGCAGGCGCGCGACGGCATTTTTGCCGCGGTGGCGATGAACGCTGTACGTCGTCTGGCCACGGACCTGTTCGTGCATATGCACGAATTGTCCCTGCGCTTTCACATCAGCCGCAAGACCGGCGGGCTCACGCGCGTGCTGGAGCGCGGGCGCAACGCAATTGAAACGCTCTCACGCCTCATCATGTCCACCGGCGCGCCGACGCTGATCGAGATGCTGCTGGTGCTGGGCGTGTTTCTTTATCAGTTCGACTGGCGCTACGGCCTCGTGCTGATCACGACGCTTGCAGCCTATTTCGCCTATACGACGATGGCGACCAACTGGCGCATCGCCATCCGGCGTCAGATGAACGAGAGCGACACGGACGCCAACCAGAAGGCGATCGACAGTCTGCTCAACTACGAGACCGTGAAATATTTCGGCGCCGAGGCGCGTGAGGCGGCGCGCTACGACAAGTCGATGATCCACTACGAGAAGGCGAGCACACATTCCTATGTGTCGCTCGCGGTCCTAAACGCCGGACAGACGGTGATCTACATCATCGGCCTGACGATGATGATGGTGATGTGTGTCTACGGCATTCGTGACGGCCGCAACAGCATCGGCGACTTCGTGCTTATCAACGCCATGATGATCCAGCTTGCCCAGCCGCTGAATTTCATGGGCACATTCTATCGCGAGGTGCGTCAGGCGATCATCGACATCGAGACCATGTTCTCGATCCTCGCGCGCAGCCCGGAAATTTCCGACAAGCCTGACGCCCGGCCGCTCGTCGTGCGCGAGGGTCACATCGTCTTCGATAATGTGTTTTTCCACTATGACGCCAATCGTCCGATCCTGAAGGGCGTCAGCTTCGAGGCGGCGCCGGGCAAGACCATCGCCATCGTCGGCCCTTCAGGCGCCGGCAAGTCCACCATCTCGCGTTTGATGTTTCGTTTTTACGAACCGCAGGGCGGGCGGATCACCATCGACGGGCAGGACATTCTCGACGTGACGCAGGTCAGCCTGCGCGCGGCGATCGGCATGGTGCCGCAGGATACGGTGCTGTTCAACGACAGCATCGGCTACAACATCCGCTATGGCCGCTGGGACGCGACGGACGAGGAAGTGCGCGAGGCGGCGCGGCTGGCGCAGATCGACCGTTTCATTGAGAGCGTGCCGGGAGGCTATGACGCGCAGGTGGGCGAGCGCGGCTTGAAGCTCTCCGGCGGCGAGAAGCAGCGCGTCGCGATTGCGCGGACGATCCTCAAAGGTCCGCCGATCCTCATTCTCGACGAGGCGACCTCGGCGCTCGACAGTTTCACCGAGCATGAAATTCAGGAGGCGCTGCGTCGCGTCGCCAGAGGCCGCACGACGCTCGTCATCGCGCACCGCCTTTCGACAGTCGTGGACGCGGATGAAATCCTCTTCCTCGACCACGGCCGCATCATCGAGTGCGGGACGCATAGCGAGTTGCTCGCGCTCGGGGGCCATTACGCGGGTATGTGGAATCGCCAGCGCGAGGCTGCGGAAGCCCGCGCGAAGCTCCTGGAGGCCGAGCGGGAGGAGGTCGAGTGACGCCGCGACGCATCCCGTCGGCGCTCCACGTTGGCGGATTTGCGGCGGCTTTTGGCGAAAAACGCACTTTGATCGAAGTCAGGCGGCGCTGCACGCTGGTCATTCGCATCCTCGCCATGCGGGGATGTTGGATGCCTTGAATCGGGAGCGTCTGATGCTGAAAACACTTCTGTTCGCTTCGCTGGCGGCGCTCAGCGCCGTTTCCACGGGCGCCCAGGCCCAGATCAAGGCCGAGCATCCCCGTTTTTGCGTCATGAGCGTCGGGCCGACGCAAATGATGTTCAGCGCCTTTCAGGAGAACAAGAGCGACGAGATTTTCTGCCAGCATGTGCCCGGTACGGGACCGACCATGCTCATCCTCGACGCGCGGCAGCCGGAGCTGCGCGACATGAGGATCGAGGTCCGCGTGCTCCGTGACGTCGGGCAGAAGGACTGGCGAGACGATCTCGACGTTAATACCGTCGCTATGCTTCCGGCGGGCAAGCATCTCGTCAAAACGGGCACGGCGAGCTTCACGCATAACTTCGCTGAAGAGGGCGATTACATCACGCTCGTGCGCGCGACGAGCGAGGACGGATTGAAGGAATATGTCGGCCAGTATCAGTTCTCGGTCGGCGAATCGACGGAATGGGTGATGGCTGGCGGCGCGCTCGTCGCATTCGCGGCCGCAGCCGGGTTTGGCGTCTGGCGGCGCGGCAATGCGACGCGGAAGCCGCCGCAGCCCAAAGCCCAACCGGAAGATTCAGAGGCCAAGCCCGAGACGTCACCCGTTCGTCAGTCGACGTAAGTTCCGCTTGACCCGTTTCTTGTAGACGGCCATCGCGCGGCCCGGCGCGCGATGCGCCTGCCCGGTCAGGACGCTCTGCGCAGCCTGCAGCGTCGCCTCCGCGGCGGCCTCCACTTTCTCGGTCACCATGAGCCTGCTCTCGCGCGTGGCGTCGACGCCGCCAAAGGCGATCTTGGTCAGACGCATGGCGATGACCGTATGGGCCGCCCAGCTCATCGCGACGGTCTCGGTGAAGAGATTGGTCAATTCGCTCTTGCCCTTGCGCATGTCGGTCGCTCTCTCGTCAGGCGGTCGATGACAAGTCTAGCGCGTGAGGGCGCTCAAAAGCAAAGTCTGTGGCGTCCGGCTTCCATCTCCGCGCCATCGGCCCCATATTGCGGCCATGTCCAAAGCTCCCAGGAAAGACGCTCCGAAGAAGGACCCCGCGCGGCCGACCCGCGCCAAGGCGGCGAAACCCGAGGTCGCGCCGCTCGCGCCACATCTGGCGCAGTTGCTCAATCCCGCGCTGGCGCCCGGTTTTGGGGACATTCCGCAGGCGAGTTACGACGCCACGAATCTCACGGGGCTCGACGACCAGGAAATACCGAAATGGGTTTTGGGCGACTCGCCGCCTCAGGGCGGAGGCGTGCAGGCGACGGCCGACAGTCTCGCCGACCTGCTTCGCCTCGGCGACCCGAATCTGCGCGACAAAAAGCCCTGGGTTCCGCACAGGCCGGAACGTCCCGAGAAGTCCGAGGGCGGCGTCAAGTTCGAGCTCGTGTCCGACTATACGCCAAAGGGCGACCAGCCGGCGGCGATCGCGGAGCTGGTGAAGGGTATCGAGGCGCAGGAGCGCGATCAGGTGCTTCTCGGCGTCACGGGCTCCGGCAAGACCTTCACCATGGCGAGCGTCATCGCCGCGACGCAGCGCCCGGCGCTGATCCTCGCGCCCAACAAGACGCTGGCGGCGCAGCTCTACGGCGAGTTCAAGAGCTTCTTCCCCAACAACGCCGTCGAATATTTCGTCTCCTATTACGACTACTACCAGCCCGAAGCCTATGTGCCGCGCTCGGACACCTACATCGAGAAAGAGTCCTCGGTGAACGAGCAGATCGACCGCATGCGCCACGCGGCGACGCGCGCGCTGCTGGAGCGCGACGACGTCATCATCGTGGCGTCCGTGTCCTGCATTTACGGCATCGGCTCGGTCGAGACCTACACCGCGATGACTTTCTCCGTGCAGCTCGGCGAGAAGCTGGAGCAGCGCCAGCTCGTGACTGATCTCGTCGCCCTGCATTACCGCCGCGTGCAGGCGGATTTCACGCGCGGAACCTTCCGCGTCCGGGGCGACACGGTCGATGTTTTCCCGGCCCACTATGAGGACCGCGCCTGGCGCGTCAGCTTCTTCGGCGACGAGGTGGAGTCGATCTGCGAATTCGACCCGCTCACGGGCAAGAAGACCGTCGATCTCGAATTTGTGAAGATTTACGCCAATTCGCACTATGTCACGCCGCGGCCGACGCTGCTGCAGTCGATCAAGGCGATCAAGGATGAATTGCGCGCGCGGCTCGACGAGCTGAATCGTTCCGGCCGCTTGCTCGAGGCGCAGCGGCTCGAACAGCGCACACGCTTCGATCTGGAGATGATGGAGGCGACGGGCGCCTGCGCAGGCATCGAGAATTATTCGCGCTATCTCACCGGCCGCAAGCCCGGCGAGCCGCCGCCGACGCTCTTTGAATATCTGCCCGACAATGCGCTCGTCTTCGCGGACGAAAGCCATGTCTCCATCCCGCAGATCGGCGGCATGTATCGCGGCGACTTCCGCCGCAAGGCGACGCTGGCCGAATATGGTTTCCGCCTTCCGTCATGCATGGACAACCGCCCGCTGCGTTTCGAGGAATGGGACGCGATGCGCCCGCAGACCGTGTCCGTCTCGGCGACGCCAGGCAATTGGGAGCTGGAGCAGACCGGCGGCGTTTTCGTCGAGCAGGTCATTCGCCCGACGGGCCTCATCGATCCGCCCGTCGAGGTGCGTTCCGCCCGCACGCAGGTCGATGACCTTCTCGACGAAGTGCGCGCGACCTCGCAGATCGGCTATCGCACGCTCGTGACGGTGCTGACGAAACGCATGGCCGAGGACCTCACTGAATATCTGCACGAGAACGGCGTGCGCGTGCGCTACATGCACAGCGACATCGACACGCTGGAGCGCATCGAGATCATCCGCGACCTGCGACTCGGCGCCTTCGACGTGCTCGTGGGCATCAACCTGCTGCGCGAGGGGCTCGACATTCCCGAATGCGGGCTCGTCGCCATTCTCGACGCGGACAAGGAAGGCTTTCTGCGCAGCGAAACCTCGCTGGTGCAGACCATCGGTCGCGCCGCGCGTAACGTCGACGGCCGCGTGATCCTGTACGCCGATCACATCACCGGCTCGATGAAGCGCGCGATGGACGAAACAGAACGCCGTCGCGCCAAGCAGCAGGCGTATAATATTGAAAACAACATCACGCCTGCGTCCATCAAGCGCGGCATCGCCGACATTCTCGGCAGCGTCGCCGAGCAGGACCATGTGACGGTCGACACCGGCTTCGACATCGCACCCGGCCACAATCTCGCGGCGACGATCGCCGATCTCGAAAAGCGCATGAAGGAGGTCGCCGCCGATCTGGCCTTCGAGGAGGCGGCGCGGCTGCGCGACGAAATCCAGCGATTGCAGAAGGCGGAGCTGCTGGCCGAGGCGAGCCCGATGCTGCGCATCTCCCTGTCGCGTCAGGCGAGGGCGGGGGGCGACGGCCCCGCGGGCACCCGCGCGCGCAAGCCCACCGACGCCGACATGGGGCCCCACAATTTCGGCGGCGGCGAGGCGCGGCCATTGGGGCGGATCGCCCCGCCACGCCCGGCAGGGCGGTCGAGCGGGGGGAAGCCGGGAACGCGGACGGTGAAGGGGAAGCCGAAGTAGCGACGGCGCCTTGAAACTCTCCGGTTCACAAATCCTGCAATCTCGATTAGTTTCCGCGCCAAGTCCGCTCCCCGAATCCGGGGAAGCGGGTATTTGCGTTGATGCGCCCGTCGGCTGAACCGGTTTCCTTTTCAGCGGATTGCGCTCCAGAAGGAACCACATGGCCAAGGAAGAACTGCTCGAATTTCCCGGAATCGTCACCGAACTGTTGCCGAGCGCGATGTTTCGCGTGAAGCTCGAGAACGATCATGAGATCATCGCCCATACGGCCGGCAAGATGCGCAAGAACCGCATCCGCGTGCTCGAAGGCGACAAGGTCCTCGTGGAAATGACGCCCTACGATCTCACGAAGGGCCGCATCACTTATCGCTTCCGGTAATCCCTTTCGGCGGAGCCTCGACCCGTGACAGCCGAACCCGCCGCCCCCCGCGCAAAACTCGTCCTGGCCTCGGCCTCGCCGCGCCGCTTGGCGCTGTTGCAGCAGGCGGGGCTGGAGGCCGACGCGCTTTTGCCCGCCGACATCGACGAGACGCCGCATCGCGGCGAATCGCCCCGCGCGCTCGCGATTCGTCTGGCGAGCGAGAAAGCAGCCGCTGCGGCGAAGGTCAAGATTGTGCATCCCGACCTGAAGGACGCCTATCTCATCGCCGCCGACACGGTCGTCGCGGTCGGGCGGCGCATTCTGCCCAAGCCCGAGACGACGGAAGACGCGGACGAATGTCTCCAGCTGCTCTCCGGCCGCCAGCATCGCGTCTACACGGCGGTGAGCATGATCACGCCCAAGGGATACGAGCGTAAGCGCCTCGTCGAGGCGCGGCTGCGGTTCAAGCGATTGAGCGCCATGGAGGTCGACGCCTATCTCGCCTCCGGCGAATGGCGCGGCAAGGCCGGCGGCTACGCCATTCAGGGCCTCGCGGGCGTCTTCGTCGTGAAGCTCGTCGGCTCCTACACGGCGGTCGTCGGCCTGCCGCTTTACGAGACGGTGTCTCTGCTCGCGGGGGAGGGTTATCCTGTCCTCACGCCATGGTTCGAGAAGGCGTGAGGCGAGCCCGAGGGGCGCGCCGGACTACTCTCCGACGTAACGCCTCGCGTATCGCCGGCCAAGGCGCGTGAGCACTTCATAGCCGATGGTCCGCGCGCGGCCGGCCAATTCCTCTACGTCGATGGTTTCCCCGAGCAATTCCACCCACGCGCCGCGCTGCGCCGCCTCTCGCGGCGCGTCCGTCACATCGAGCACGATGTAATCCATCGACACGCGGCCGATGAAGGGGCAGCGCACGCCGCCGACGATTGCCTCGCCGGCTGGTTTCTTTGGCGCGGCCGTCGCCGAGACCGGCAGGCCGTCGGCGTAGCCGGCGCCGATGGTCGCGACGCGGGACGGGCGGGCCGCGGTCCAGATACCGTCGTAGCCGACACAATCCCCGGGCGCGAGGTCGCGCATGGCGATGATACGGGCGTGAAGGCTCACCACGGCGCGCATCGGATTGGCGGCGCCGGGCGTGGGATTGCCTCCGTAAAGCGCATAGCCAGGACGGGTGAGTTCGAAATGCGGCTTCTCGGGAAGAAACACGGCCGAGGAGTTGGCCATGGACGCGGCAAGACCAGGAAAATGCCGCCGCGTTTCCTCGAAGGCGGCGATCTGACGGGCGTTGACCGGGGCCTCAGGAATTTGCGAGGTCGAGAGGTGACTCATCACCACTGTCGGCGCGATGGCCTTCGCCCGCTCGGCCACATCCGCCGCGTCGGCGGGAGAGAAGCCCAGCCGGTTCATGCCCGTATCGAAATGGATCGCGGCTTCCAGCTTGCGGCCGAGCGTGCGGCCGGCGGCAGCCCATTCCTCGAGCTCCGCGAAGGAGCCGATCGCCGGGCGCAGCCGGGCAGCCGCGAGCCGCAGCGCGCAGCCGGGCGCGACGCCGTCGAGCACATAGATGGTCGCCTCTGGGGCAAGGGCTCTGGCCGTTTCGCCCTCGACGACGGTGGCGACGAAAAACGTCCGGCAACCGGCGGCAAGCAGCGCGCGCATGACAGGGATCTGGCCGACCCCATAGCCGTCCGCCTTGACGACAGCCCCGCATTCCGCCTGGCCGCCGAGCGTCGACAGCGCCCGCCAATTGGAAACGAGCGCCGAAAGATCGACGGTGAGCAGCCCGGTCTCGACCGGATCGAGGCGGTCGACGTGGGTGAGGAGGCGCTCGGCGGGTGCGATGATTCCCATGGGCCGGCATCATAGGCGAAAAAACACGGCGGTCAGATGGCGGGAGGCTTTCGGGCCACGGTGCCGCTCCAACGTGACCTTCGCCTTTTTGCGCCGACCTTGTTTTATCTAACGATCACGGGGCTTCGTCCCGCTTCCTGCAATCGTGCTAGAAGCCGCGCAAACACATCCGCGCGGGATAACGACATGAGCGGCGGCAAAACCTTCAGCCTCACACGGCTGCGGCAGATTCACTCCAGCGTCTGGGCGCTGGGCGTCGTGTCGCTGCTGATGGATTTCTCATCCGAGATGATTCATGCGCTGCTGCCGATCTATCTCGTCGGCGCCATGGGGGCGAGCATGGCGGCGGTCGGCGCCATCGAGGGCGTGGCCGAGGCGACTGCTTCCATCGTCAAGATTTTCTCCGGCGCCGTTTCCGACTGGTTCGGCAGACGGAAGCTCCTCGCCGTCATCGGCTATGGACTAGCGGCGGCGACGAAGCCGATGTTTCCGCTCGCGCCCAATGTCGCATGGATAACGACTGCGCGCTTTCTCGACCGGGTGGGGAAAGGCGTGCGCGGGGCGCCGCGCGACGCTCTGGTCGCGGACGTGACGCCTCCGCATTTGCGGGGCGCCGCCTTCGGCCTGCGCCAGTCGCTCGACACGGTCGGCGCCTTTCTCGGTCCCGCCGTCGCGGTGCTGGCGATGTGGTGGACCTTCAACGACATCCGCATGGTCTTCTGGATCGCGGCGATTCCGGCCGTGCTCGCGGTTCTCGTGCTGGCGCTGGGCGTCAGCGAGCCCGTTGCGACCCGCCTCGCGCGGCCGGCGCGGTTTCCGCTTCATATCGCGGAGCTGCGCGGGCTGGGCGGCGCCTTCTGGCTCGTCGTGGCGGTCTCGACCGTGTTCAGTCTCGCGCGATTCTCCGAGGCCTTTCTGATCCTGAAGGCGCAGGCGGTGGGTCTGCCGGACGCGCTGGCGCCGCTCGTGCTTGTCGCGATGAACGTCGTCTACGCGGCGGCGTCCTATCCCGTCGGCGCGTTTTCCGATCGCGGCGATCGAATCACGCCGCTGATCGCCGGTCTTGTCGCATTGATCGTCGCCGACGCGACTTTGGCTTTTTCAGAGACGCTGCCAGTTGTTTCGATTGGGGTTTTGCTCTGGGGCCTGCACATGGGGCTGACGCAGGGTCTGCTCGCGGCGCTCGTCGCCGATTCGGCTCCTGCGGCGCTTCGTGGCACGGCCTTCGGCGTTTTCAACCTGACCGGCGGCGTCGCTCTGCTCGTCGCGAGCCTCGCGGCGGGGGAGTTGTGGGACGCATATGGTCCTTGGGCGACGTTCACCGCTGGCGGAGTCTGTGCGGCCGGATCTTCGCTAGGCTTGTTGATAATTCAGAAAAAACGACACTTTAAGGCGCATTAGCCAAGCCCATGATTCATGTTGCTTTGATGCAACAAACAGGCGAAATCGAGCCGGGCGCAGGGTTAATTTGATTAATATCAATCCAAAAATCGGTTGTAGGCATTTAGTCTTCCTTCATCGCCGGATTGATCCGGCCCGTTCTGGATTGAATGCGACAGCAGCATTTACCCATGGAAGCGAGGTAGCTCCGATGAAATATGTTTCTTTGGCCATTGCGGCTGCAACCTTTTCCGCAGCCTCGGCTTTTGCGGCCGATCTGCCGTCGCGCAAGGAAGCCCCGGTTTACGTCCCGCCGCCGCCGGCCTTCTCCTGGACCGGATTTTATGGCGGTGTGAACATCGGCGGCTCGTGGCTGGACCGTTACAACTATGACGCTTGGGGTCCGGCGTGGACGGGCTTTGGCTGGATCAACGCGACCCAGATCGCCGCCACCAACTTCTCTAACGCCGGCGTCTCCGGCGGCGTTCAGGCGGGTTACAACTATCAGCTCTGGTCGTGGCTGGTCGCCGGCGTTGAGGCCGATTTCCAGGGCACCAGCATCGGCGCCAGCGGCGTCAACAATGGCTGGGGGCTCGGCTTCGCCGGCCTGCCGGTCCTCTGGGGCGGAGCCTCGCGCGGCGTCGATTACTTCGGCACGGTTCGCGGCCGCCTCGGCGTGACGCTCCCGGGCTGGCAGCAGTTCCTGGTCTACGGCACGGGCGGCTTCGCTTACGGCGAAATCCGCATCAACAACGGCTGGCTGGGCAATCTGCGCGCGGTCGGCACGGGCTGGACCGTTGGCGGCGGCGTCGAGTGGGCCTTCATGCCGAACTGGTCGACCAAGGTCGAGTATCTTTACACGAGCATCGGCGCCGATCAGTGGGGCGGCACCAACCTCGCGAGCCAGCGCGTGAATATGCACACGGTCCGCGCCGGCGTGAACTACCATCTCAACTGGGGCATGGCCGCTCCGGTGCTGGCCAGCTACTGATCGACGGGCGAGCTCCCGATCGAGCAATGACTACAAAAGCAAAAGCCTCGCAAAGCGAGGCTTTTGTCTTTTTTGGGCTTTGACGCTGGCGCTCGCGACGCATTTGCGCGAAGCATATGGTTGCGGCGCCGCAACAATTGAATTATCCAGTCTGGAGTCGTTCTCGGGTAGGAATTCCGAGAAACGCGAGAGGGATAGGACATGGCCAACGTCGAACTCGACAAGCTCGCCGCGAAGCGTCCGCTGTCGCCGCACCTCTCCGTCTACAAGCCGATGCTGACGATGATGATGTCCATCGCGCATCGCATTACGGGAGCCGGTCTTTATGTCGGCATGGCGCTGCTGGCGCTGTTCCTGCTCGGCGCGGCGATGGGCGGCTGGGTTTTTAGCGCTTTCTCGTGGCTCGGATCGGGCTTCATCGGCGGGCTGATCGTCTTTCTCGTCACCTGGGCGATCTTTCATCACCTGCTCGGCGGCGTACGACATGCGCTTTGGGACCGCGGGCTTTACATGGACCCCAAGGGTCGCGAATTTCTCGCTCAGGCGACGCTCGGCGGCGGCGTGACGCTGACGCTGCTGGTCTGGGTTCTGAAATCTCTCGTCGGCTGAACGGAGGCGCATTCGATGTCGATTCCGACTCACTTCAAGAGCGGGCGCACCGGCCCCGGAGCCGCCTATGTCTCGGACCATGAAGGCTCCGTGCACGCCCGCTTCATGCGCCTGTCGGCCTATGCGCTGGCCCCGCTGGGCGCGCTTTCGGCATGGTGGCTCGTCGGCGTCGTCGGCAAGCCGCTGGAGGGCGTGCGCGCCGAGATCGGCCGGCCGGTTCCGGCGATCGTCCTGCTCGCTTTCGCGGTCATCGGCATGATCCATGCCTATCACGGCATGAACGAGATCATCGTCGACTACGTGCACGATGAAGCGCTGAAAGAGCGGGCGCACAAGGCGAACAAATGGGCGGCGATCGCGATCGCCGCTGCATGGACTCTGGCGATCCTGCTCATCGCCGCGCCGAAGTAAGCCGCGCGACAGCCGGGATAACGATAAGAACAAAGGTTTCGACAATGGTTGCGAATGGCGCTGCTTCTTCCGTGTCGGTCAGCGGCCGGGCCTATCAGGTCGTCGACCACACCTTTGACGTGGTGGTGGTCGGCGCGGGCGGAGCCGGCCTGCGCGCCGTCGTCGGCTGCGCCAAGGCGGGGCTCAACGTCGCCTGCGTGACCAAGGTTTTTCCGACCCGTTCGCACACGGTCGCGGCGCAGGGCGGCGTCGCCGCGGCGCTCGGCAACATGGGGCCGGACGACTGGAAATGGCACATGTACGACACCGTCAAGGGCTCCGACTGGCTCGGTGACCAGGACGCGATCGAATATCTGTGCCGCAACGCCCCGCAGGCCGTCTACGAACTCGAGCACTGGGGCGTGCCCTTCTCGCGCACGGAAGAGGGCAAGATCTATCAGCGCCCCTTCGGCGGCATGACCACCGACTTCGGCAAGGGCCCGCCCGCGCAACGCACCTGCGCCGCCGCCGACCGCACCGGCCACGCCATGCTGCACACCATGTATGGCCAGGCGCTGAAGCATGAGACGAAGTTCTTCATCGAGTATTTCGCCATCGACCTCATCATGGATTCCGATGGCGCCTGCCGCGGGGTCGTGTGCCTGAAGCTGGATGACGGCACGATCCACCGCTTCCGCGCCGGCCTGACCGTGCTCGCGACGGGCGGCTATGGGCGCGTCTATCTCTCCGCGACTTCCGCGCACACCTGCACGGGCGACGGCGGCGGCATGGTGCTGCGGGCCGGCCTGCCGCTGCAGGACATGGAGTTCGTGCAGTTCCACCCGACCGGCATTTACGGCGCGGGATGCCTCATCACCGAGGGCGCGCGCGGCGAGGGCGGATACCTCACCAACAGCGAGGGCGAGCGGTTCATGGAGCGCTACGCGCCGTCCGTGAAGGACCTTGCGCCGCGCGACATGGTCTCGCGCGCCATCACGATGGAGGTGCGAGAGGGCAGGGGCGTCGGCAAGCACAAGGACCACGCCTATCTGCATCTGGAGCATCTCGACCCGGCGATCCTTCACGAGCGCCTGCCGGGCATTTCGGAGAGCTCCAAGATTTTCGCGGGCGTCGACGTGACGCGCCAGCCGATTCCGATCATTCCAACCGCGCATTACAACATGGGCGGCATTCCGACGAATTATCACGGCGAAGTGCTGCGCAAGGTCGACGGCAATCCGGACGCGGTGGTGCCCGGCCTGATGGCCATTGGCGAGGCGGCCTGCGTTTCCGTGCATGGCGCGAACCGCCTCGGTTCAAATTCGCTCATCGACCTTGTCGTTTTCGGCCGCGCGGCGGGCCAGCGCGCCGCCGAGCTCGTGAAGCCCGGCGAGACCCAGCAGGAGCTGCCGGCCGATTCCCTGGAGCTGCCGCTCTCGCGTCTCGACGGTTTCCGTCACGCCAGCGGAGGCACGCCCACCGCGGAGCTGCGCGACAGGATGCAGCGCACGATGCAATCGCATTGCGCCGTCTATCGAACCGGCGAAGTGCTGGCGGAGGGCGTCGCCGGCATCAACGATGTCTGGCGCGCGGTGGCCGATGTGAAGGTTTCCGATCGCTCGCTGATCTGGAACTCCGACCTCGTCGAGACGCTGGAGTTCGACAATCTGATCGTCCAGGCGGTGACGACCATGGAGTCGGCGGCGAACCGCAAGGAATCGCGTGGCGCTCACGCCCGCGAGGATTTCCCGAACCGGGACGACGCGAACTGGATGAAGCACACGCTCGCGACCATCGACCGCGATCAAAAAACGACGACGATCGATTACCGTCCGGTGCACAGCTATACGATGACGAACGAAGTCGATTACATCGAGCCCAAGGCGCGCGTCTATTGACGCGGCAAAGCGCGCGTCCCCGGGCGCGGGCCGCATGACGCGAATGGAAGGGTAGGCAATGCGGGCATGGAGCGTGGCGGCGTCTCTCGCGGCGCCTTTCTCTCTCATCTTCGCCGCGCCCGCCGCCGCGCTGGATCTCTCGACCTGCGAGGCGGAGGGGCTGGAACGCTTCATCGGCAAGCCGGTGAAGGAACTGCAACGCATTCGCACGATCGACGTTCGCTATGTCTGTTCGACATGTCCGGCGACGATGGATTTCAGCGCGCAGCGATTGACGGTCGTCTACGACCGCTCGACGGGCCGCATAACAGAACTGAGCTGCAACTGAAGCAGACGAGGCGCAGGCAGGGATCACGATGGTCGAATTCACCCTTCCCAGGAACTCCGTCATCACCGAAGGCAAGGTCTGGCCTCGCCCGGAGGGCGCGACGAACGTCCGCGAGTTCCGCATCTATCGCTACAATCCCGACAGCGACGCCAATCCGCGCATCGACACTTACTTCGTCGATACGGGCGACTGCGGGCCGATGGTTCTCGACGCGATCATCTGGATCAAGAACAAGATCGATCCGACGCTGACTTTCCGCCGCTCCTGCCGTGAAGGCATTTGCGGCTCCTGCTCGATGAACATTGACGGCACGAACACGCTCGCCTGCACCAAGGGCATGGACGAGATCGAGGGCGTCATAAAGCTCTATCCGCTGCCGCATATGGGCGTCGTGAAGGACCTCGTGCCGGATCTGACGATTTTCTACGAGCAGCACGCCGCGATCGAGCCCTGGCTGCAGGCCGGGCCCGATCCCGAGAAGGAGCGGCTGCAAACGCCCGCGCAACGCGCAAAGCTCGACGGGTTGTACGAGTGCATTCTCTGCGCCTGCTGCTCGACGTCCTGCCCCAGCTACTGGTGGAACTCCGACCGTTATCTCGGCCCGGCGGCGCTGCTGCAGGCGCATCGCTGGATTTCGGACTCCCGCGACGAGGCGACAGACGAGCGGCTCGGCTATGTCGACGACGCCTTCCGCCTCTATCGCTGCCATACCATCATGAACTGCACGAAGGCCTGCCCGAAGCATCTGGAGCCCGCCAAGGCGATCGCGGAGCTGAAGAACATGGCGATCGCCCGCTCGGAGCAGTGACGGTCTGGCGCCTTGATCCCGCCCCTGAGCCGGTTTAGGACGGCTCACTCGTCCACGGAGATATGAGCCATGCGTCTTCGCGCGCGTCGTTTTCGCGGTCCGCTTTTAATCGCCGCCTTTGTGATCGGCGCCGGCGCACAGGGCGCGCTCGCGCAGGAGCTCCAGCTCGACCCCAACGCGCTCGACGCGTCGGGCGCGGCCTCGGTGACCACCAAACGCAAGGGCAAGAAGGCGGCCGCTCCCGCGCCGCAGGCCGCCGGCAAGCCGGGCGCGCAGCAGGGCGGCCCGAACCGCCAGTTCGGCGAGCTGGAGGGCTGGTCGCCCGGCAAGGCGCCGCCGAAGACCGACAAGGATCCGGCTCCGACGACCGCCGCCCCGCCGAAGGGTTCGGTGCCGGTCGGCGTCTCGCCCTCCGGCAATATGTCCGTGGGGCTCCCCTTCTGATTTCTACAGCGCCGGCGCTGGCCGGCTGGAGTTATGAATATGGCGTATAAAGTCGCCGTCGTCGGCGCCACGGGCAACGTGGGCCGCGAGATGCTCGATATTCTGGCCGAGCGCCGCGTTCCGGTGTCGGAAGTCGTGCCGCTCGCCTCCTCGCGCTCGATCGGCGCGGAAGTGTCCTTCGGCGACAAGACGCTCAAGTGCAAGCATCTCGACACCTACGACTTTTCCGATACGGACATCTGCCTGATGTCCGCGGGCGGCGCGGTGTCGAAGGAATGGTCGCCGAAGATCGGCGCTCAGGGCTGCGTCGTGATCGACAACTCGTCGGCCTGGCGCATGGACCCGGACGTGCCGCTCATTGTGCCGGAAGTGAATGCCGACGCGGCTGCGGGTTTCAGCAAGAAGAACATCATCGCCAATCCGAACTGCTCCACCGCGCAACTCGTCGTGGCGCTGAAGCCGCTGCATGACGCGGCGAAGATCAAGCGGGTCGTCGTCTCGACCTATCAGTCCGTCTCCGGCGCCGGCAAGGAGGCGATGGACGAGCTCTTTGCGCAGACCCGGTCGATCTTCGTCTCCGACCCGGTTGAGGCGAAGAAATTCCCCAAGCGCATCGCCTTCAATCTCATTCCGCAGATCGACGTCTTCATGGAGGACGGCTTCACCAAGGAAGAGTGGAAGATGGTCGCGGAGACGAAGAAGATCCTCGACCCGAAGATCAAGCTCGTCGCGACCTGCGTGCGCGTGCCGGTGTTCATCTCGCACTCGGAGGCGGTGAACATCGAATTCGAAAACCCGATCTCGGCGGACGAAGCGCGCGACATATTGCGCGAGGCGCCGGGCGTTCTGGTCATCGACAAGCGCGAACCCGGCGGCTACATCACGCCCCATGAGGCTGCGGGCGAGGACGCGACCTATATCTCGCGCATTCGTGAAGACCCGACGGTGGACAATGGCCTCGTGCTCTGGTGCGTCAGCGACAATCTGCGCAAGGGCGCAGCGCTGAACGCGATCCAGATCGCGGAAGTGCTGATGAACCGCAAGCTGCTCACGCCGAAGCAGAAGGCGGCGTAAGCAAGAGCTTTTTGCGCAGACAAAAGCGACCCGGCAAGAGACCGGGTCGCTCTTTTTGCGTCTATACGCTCATATTCCGTCGTTGATTATTTGCTGATCTTGAACAATCCCGGATCAGGCGTCTTCGTCTGGTCGATGTTGAAGAGGGAGATCAGCGTCTCATAGCCCTGCGGGTCCTTCACCTGCCATTGCTTCAGCTTGAAGGTCTTGGGGTCGAAGATCAGGCGCAGATGGGACGTGCCGCCGAAGGTCGCCTTGTCCTCGATGAAGATCGTCACGCCCGAGTCGTCGAAGGTGACGTCTTGAACGGTGACGTCCTTCTCGAGGTCGATCTTGTCCTTCATCAGGAATTTGAGCGGAGTCTGGGTGATGAAATAGAGGTCCTGCGTGCCGAGTTTCCGGTCGCGCACGGCAACCTGCGCGCCGTCGGCGACGACCTCCATGGTCGCGGGCTGGGCGTATTCGAAGCGCACGCGGCCGGCGCGCTGCACATGGAGCTTGCCCTCCGAGCGCTTGCCGTCGGCGCCGATCTGCACGAAGTCGGCGGTCATCACGGGCGAGGTGTTGAAAAAGGCGTTGGCGCGCTTGATCGCCTCCTCGCGATTGAGGGGCTTCGCCGGCTCGGCGGGCGCCGCGGGGTTCGTGAGCTGCACCGGCTCTCCGTTCTTGGCCGCGGGAGCGGATTTCGCCCCCTTCTTGCCCTTGGCGGGCTTGGTATCCGCCGGCTTGGTCTCTGCAGGCTTGGCTTCGGCGGGTTTCGCTTCGCCGGTCGGCGCGGGAGGCTTCGTCGCGTCCTCCGCGAGAGCTGGCGCGGCGAGGGAGAGTGCGAGGACGAGGGCGGCGAGGGGCAATTGCTTCAAGGCGCGAATCCAGTTCCGGGTGGCTACGCCGTTTTCTTAGCATATGTTGGCGAATTTGGGGGCGGGACCGAACGCTATCCCGCCGTCGCGAGGGCGCCGACATAGGCGACGTAGACGGCGAGCAGAGCGAATCCGCGCCAGCGCGGAATCAGGCCGTCGGCCGGCGGCGACGTGAGAAGCGTTGCAACGACCGCCGCCGCCAGAGCGGGAGCGGCCTCGGCGAGCGTGACGCGAATCGGCGAAACGGCGCCCGCAATTCCGATCACCAGATAGCCGCTGACGATCGTGCTGCCGAGAATCATGCCGACGCCGACCTGATCGTGACGGCGCAGACGGGACACGAGGAACGTCGCGAGTTCCGGGGTCGCCGTGCCGAGCGCTACGACCGTCGCGCCGACGACGAAATCGCTGAAGCCGAGGTCACGCGCCAGATGTGACGCGCCATAAACGATCAGCTGGCCGGCGGCAACGAGCAGGGCGAGACCTCCGACCGCGTCGAGGAATGCGGTCCGGCGCGTCAGGGCTCCTTCCTCCTCGGGCTCCTCGAAGGCGCCGCGCATGGAGAAATAGAGCCAGGCGGCGAACATCGAAATGAGCAGGGCCGCGTCCAGCCGCGACAGCGTCCCGTCCGCGAGCATCGCCGCCAGCGCCAGCGGCTGGATGAGGGCGAAGAGATAGCTGGTTTTCAGCGACTGCGGATTGACCGCGACCGGCGAGAACGACAGGACGACGCCGAGAACGAGCGCGAGATTGACGATATTGCCGCCGAGATTGTTCCCGAGCGCAATTTCAGGCTCTCCCGCGACGCCCGCGGTAAAGGCGATGGAGATTTCGGGACTCGACGTCGCGAGGCCCGCTATGGCGCCGGTGACCGTTCGGGAAATGATTCCCCACGAGTGCGCCAGTCCCAGCGTGCCTCGAAGGAAAAGATCGCCGCCGAAAAACGCGCAGACGACGCCGGCCGCGAGGGCGAGAAGATGAAGCTCTGCAAGCATATGGCATAGGATCGAGCGCCAACTGCGCAAGTCAAGCTTGGGCGGACCTTCACTCCGCCGCCTCTATGTCGAACGCCCCGCGGTCGATCCCGCCGCCGACCAGAATCTCGCGCTTGCCCGCATGATTTGGCGCGGAGACGACGCCTTCCTGCTCCATGCGCTCCACGAGCGATGCGGCTTTGTTGTAGCCGACCGACAGGCGGCGCTGGATGTAGCTCGTCGAACATTTCTTGTCGCGCAGCACGATGGCGACGGCGCGATCGTAGAGGTCGCCGCCTTCCTCCGCGTCCATCGAGCCGGGCATGGGCGCCTCGCCGCCGTCCTCGCCGGGCTCGTCCTCGGAGGTGATGGCGTCGAGATATTGCGGCGCGCCCTGCGCCTTGAGATGCGCGACGACATGCTCGACTTCGGCGTCGGAGACGAAGGGGCCATGCACGCGCGAGATGCGGCCGCCGCCGGCCATGTAGAGCATGTCGCCCTGGCCGAGCAGTTGCTCGGCGCCCTGTTCGCCGAGAATGGTGCGGCTGTCGATCTTCGATGTCACCTGGAAGGAGATGCGGGTCGGGAAGTTCGCCTTGATCGTGCCGGTAATGACGTCGACCGAGGGGCGCTGCGTCGCCATGATGAGATGGATTCCGGCGGCGCGGGCCATCTGCGCAAGGCGCTGGATCGCGCCCTCGATGTCCTTGCCGGCGACGAGCATGAGGTCCGCCATCTCGTCGACGATGACGACGATATAGGGCAGGGCGGAGAGGTCCATCTCCTCATGCTCGAAGATGGCTTCGCCCGTTTCGCGGTCGAAGCCGGTCTGCACGGTGCGGGTGATGGTCTCGCCCCTGGCCTGCGCCTCGGCGACGCGGGCGTTGTAGCCGTCGATGTTGCGGACGCCGACCTTCGACATCTTCTTGTAGCGGTCCTCCATCTCGCGCACCGCCCATTTTAGCGCGACCACCGCCTTCTTGGGATCGGTGACGACGGGCGTGAGGAGATGGGGGATATTGTCGTAGACGGAAAGCTCCAGCATCTTCGGGTCCACCATGATAAGGCGGCACTCCTCCGGCTTCAGCCGGTAGAGCAGCGACAGGATCATGGTGTTGATCGCGACCGACTTGCCCGATCCGGTGGTGCCGGCGACGAGCAGATGCGGCATGCGCGCGAGATCGACGATCACCGGCTCGCCGCCGATGGTCTTGCCGAGCGCGATGGCGAGCTTGTGCTTCGACTGGGTGAAATCCTCGCTGGCGATCAGCTCGCGCAGATAGACCATCTCGCGCCGCTGGTTGGGCAGTTCGATGCCGATCGCGTTGCGGCCGGGCACCACGGCGACGCGCGCCGAGATTGCCGACATGGAGCGGGCGATGTCGTCGGCGAGGCCGATGACGCGGGAGGATTTGATGCCGGGAGCGGGTTCGAGCTCGTAAAGCGTGACGACCGGGCCGGGACGGACGTTGATGATTTCGCCGCGCACCGAGAAATCGTCCAGCACGCCTTCGAGAAGGCGCGCGTTCTGCTCCAGCGCGTCCTCGGAAATCTTCACGCCGCCGGCCGGTTTCTTCGGCTCTGCGAGCAGCTCCACCGGCGGCTCCTCATAGGCGCCGTTGATGCTCCGCGCGGGCGCGCGCGCTGGCTGGCGCGTGACGGTAGGCGCGCGCTTCGCAGGCGGCGGGCTGACGCGCGCGGAGACGGGGCGCTCGTCATAATGTTCGTCCAGATTGCGCGCCGCCGGTGTAAAGGCCGGATAGGCGTCCATCTGGTCGAATGTCGGCTCCATGCGGGGATGCGCGGCCGGCGCCTCCTTCGCGGGCGTCGGGAGGCGGCGCGGAATCCTCGCGAGCTGCCGCGACGCCCAGGCCCTTAGAAACAGTCCGAGATGTATCAGCGCGCCGAGCGAAATCAGCGCGACGCCGGGCTCCCCGGCGGCGTCCTCGTCGTCATATCCATGCCGAACCTCCTCGTCCTCGAAAGACTCTTCGCGGATGTCGTTCTCCGTCTCGAAGCCCAGTCCCGCCGCGCCGCTGACCGACAGGATGGCGACGAAGGCGGACATGACGCCGAAGGCCGCCATGACGACCCCGGAGCCGGCGAAGATCGTGCGCGGAATGGCGAGGATGGCGTCGCCGGTCACGCCGCCGAGTCCGGTCGGCAGCGGCCAGCGGTCGGTGGCGGGAAGAAGCGAGGCGGTCGCCGCCGTGGCGAAAACGCCCGAAACCCAAAGGCCGAATCGCAGCGCGCCCCGTTCGATCCGGCGGCGCTTCATCAGGCGCATTCCCTGCATGGCGAGCGGCAGGATTGCGGCGATGGCTCCGAAGCCGACGAGCTGCATGAGGAGATCGGCGACGACGGCGCCCGGAAGACCCAGAAGATTGCGGACATGTCCGCCCGTCGCATGATTGAGCGAAGGGTCGCGGGCCGACCAGCTCACCAGCGCCAGCGTCGTCGCGCCCGCGGCCAGCACCATCGACGCGCCCAGAATCTCCGCCGTCCGTCGCGCCGCGAATTCGCGAAGCTGCTCCGAGAAATGACCCATGGTGTGGCTGCGCATGTGAGAAAAAGCCCGCCGGTCTCGGGAGGCGCCGGATGTCCGGCGCGTCCGGGCGCGCCGCCGATGGCGCGCCGATAATTGTCGCGAGCGTAAAAAACCTCGGTTAAGGGCCGATTAACCCTGGCTTTGTCCGGGTGTGTCGCCGTTCGACGCGATAACCTGGTTCAACTCCGCGCCATAAATGAAAATCACCGCCAGCGAATAGAGAAAGACGAGCGCCATCATGATCGAGGCGAGTCCGGCGTAAGTCGAGACATAGCTGCCGGCGAATTCCGCCAGATAGGCGCCGAAAAGGGCGCCGCAGGCGAGCGAGGCGAGGAGCGTCAGGGCGAAGCCGGGAACGATCCTCGCGAGCGGCCGCTGTCCCGCCGGCAGGAAGACATGTGCCGCGAGCAGCGCGACGCTGACGACGGCGGTCGTGACGCCATAGCGCACGGGCGCGTAGAGCGGCTCGAGCTCATGCATAAGCGCCGGCGCATGTTGCGTGGCGATGGCGCGGGCGAGGGGCGCCAGCACCAGCAGAAAGCCGATGGCGAGCAAGGACGCGGCGCCGATGAAGACGAAGACAATTGCCTCCAGCCGCAGCCACCACCAGGGCCGCTGGTCGCGCGCGTCATAGGCGCGGTTGAGCGCGACGCGCAGCGCCTCGACCCCGCTCGACGCGAAATAAATGCCCAGCACGGCGCCGATGGTCGCCATGCCGTGGCGCGGCTCGGTCAGCACGCTCTGGACCTCGGCCGAAAGCGGCCCGGCGATCCGCGGCGGCCATGCTTCGAAGATGATCTTCGCCGCCGCGTCGGCGACTTCCTGTCTTCCGAAGAAGCCGGCGAGCGCGGTGATGAAGATGAGGAAGGGAAAGAGCGCGGTGAGCGTCGACAGCGCGATGTGGCTGGCGATGGCCCAGCCGTCGTCGCGCTCGAATTTGAGATAGGCGTCGTAGAAGGGGCGAAGCAAGAACATGCGAAGATTACTTTAAATGGCGCGGGCAAACTCCGCCATAGAGCGCGCGGTCTTCGTCGGGACGCAGCTTGATTGTAGACGGCGACATTTCCCGGCGATCGGGATGTCCGTTATAGCTATAGTGGGATATTGGTCGGACCGGCGCCGTTGAGTGGCTATGCGCGGCTTCCTGAGCGCTTGCGAGCGAATTCGATGCATCTGTCCAGATTTTCACGAACCCGTATTGCGGTTTCCAGATCGAAATTGATGTAGTTCTTCGAGCTTCCTCCCGCTCTGATCCAATAATCCGGCATCATCTCCATGCCGACATAAACATATTTTTCATCTGCTGATGTTTTCACCCGCCATTCGAGCGACGAATTCGATCCCGCGCCCTCGGACGCTGGCGTTTGAAAAATCACATCGCCAAGCATGGTGTTCAGGGTTTTCGAGGCCGAGAAGAAGCTTTTGAGCTTGCGCCACATCGAGCATATTCCTCCGGGTTACACGGCTGAAGAAAAAGCTGTGTTTCATCGACAGCGAGGCGATGGCGCGCCAGCGCGGCGGGCGCCGCTCAATCCCCCCGCTGAAAATGATCGAATACGAGCCGCGCCGTCGCCTTGTTGATTCCCGGCGTCTTTTCGAGATCCGAGAGAGCCGCGCGCGAGACGCCCTTTGCGGAGCCGAACGCCAGAAGCAATGCCCGCTTGCGTGACGGCCCTATCCCGGGAATTTCATCCAGCGGGTTCTTCGTGAACTCTTTCTTGCGCCGCGCGCGATGCGTGCCGATGGCGAAACGATGCGCCTCGTCGCGCAGGCGCTGCACGAAATAGAGCGCGGGATCATGGGGTGGCAGCCGGAAGGGTTCGCGCCCCTCGACGAAGAATGTCTCGCGTCCCGCGTCGCGATCGCGGCCTTTGGCGATCGAGGCGAGCGCCACGCCCTCCACGCCAACCTCCAGCATCGCCGCGCGCGCGGCCTCGAACTGTCCGCGGCCGCCGTCGATCAGCACGAGATCGGGCTTCGATGGAAAGGCGTCCGGATCGCTGTCCTTCTCCGTCTCTTTCGAGAGGCGGGCGAAGCGGCGCGTGAGCACTTCGCGCATCATCGCATAGTCGTCGCCGGGCGTTATCTCCGAATTCCTGATGTTGAAGGTGCGGTAATGCGCCTTCATGAAGCCGCTCGGCCCCGCGACCACCATCGCGCCGATCGCCTGTGCGCCGCCCGTATGCGAGTTGTCGTAGACTTCGATGCGGCGCGGCGTCTCGGGCAGACGGAAGACCTGGCCAATCGCGGCAAGCAGGCGCTGCTGGCTTGCGTCCTCCGCAAGCTTGCGGCCGAGCGCCTGACGGGCGTTGGTGAGCGCATGATCCACGAGTTCACGCTTTTCGCCGCGTTGCGGCGCGATCACCTCGACGCGGCGGCGCGTCTTCGCGGTCAGCGCCTCCTCCAGAAGCGCGCTGTCCTCGATTGCATGAGAGATCAGAACAAGCGGCGCCGAGGGATGTTCGTCGTAGAATTGCGCAAGGAACGCGTCGAGCACTTCCGCTTCCGTCAGACTCGCGTCGGCGCGCGGGAAATAGGAGCGGTTGCCCCAGTTCTGAAAGGCGCGAAAGAAAAACGCCTCGATGCAGAAACGTCCCGCGTCCTTGGCGATTGCGAAGACGTCGGCCTCTTCGATCGTGCGCGGATTGACGCCTTGCGCGCCCTGCACGGCCGAAAGCGCGGAAATGCGGTCGCGCAGCCGCGCCGCGCGTTCGAACTCCAGACGTTCGGCGGCGTCCGTCATTTCGCGCGCGAGGTGCTCGCGCACGCTTCGGCTCTTGCCGGAGAGAAAATCGCAGGCCTCGCGAACCAGCTCCTTGTAATCCTCGATGGAGATCTCGCCCGTGCAGGGACCGGCGCAGCGCTTGATCTGATAGAGCAGGCAGGGCCTCGTACGATTGTCGTAAAAGCTCTGCGAGCATGAGCGCAGCAGAAAGGCGCGCTCCAGGGCGTTGAGCGCGCGATTGACCGCCCAGACGCTTGCGAACGGGCCGAAATACTGGCCCTTGCGAACGCGCGCGCCGCGATGCTTGGTGATCTGCGGCGCCTCATGGTCCTTCGCGATGAGGATATAGGGAAACGACTTGTCGTCCCGCATCAGCACGTTGAAGCGCGGCTTCAGCTGCTTGATGAGATTGGCCTCCAGCAGCAGCGCGTCCGTCTCGGTCTCGACCGAGATGAACATCATGGAGGCGGTGGCGGAGATCATCCGCGCGATGCGGTTCACATGGCCGGCGAGGCGCGTGTAGCTCGCTACGCGCTTGCGGACGTTCTTGGCCTTGCCGACATAAAGCACCTCGCCGTTCTCGGCGATCATGCGGTAGACGCCGGGGCTGTTCGGCGCGTGCTTCCAGTATTTCTTGATGACGGCCACGCCGCGCTTGACGCTCTCGGGCGTCTGCGGCGCATCCTCCTCCGGGCGCGCCTCGTCCAACGCGGCGCAGGCGGCGTCGGTCGTCTCGAAGGCGTCATCTTCCTCTGGCGGACGATCGCTTTGCTGAGCGGGCGGGGGAGTCATGCGCCTAGATTTATGCGCCGCTTTCGGTAATGGAAAGGGGTGCGTTCCCGTGGTGTTGGCCAACAGCCGATTCGCCGTCGGGAAATGCCGCCGGCGGCGGAATTCTGGGGAGCAGGGGCTTCATGTCGGGAACGAGGGGCAGTCTTGGGGCGACGGTTTTTCCCGCGCTCGCCCTGCTGACGGCGGCCGTCTTCTCCTTTGGCGAGGACTGGCTTCTGCTTATCCCTCCGGGCCTGATGTATGCGCCCTATGTCGTCGCCGCGATTCTGGTCATCGGCTCGGTGTTCGCCACGCTCGAACATGCGGAGGTCGTCGGGGTGCGGGTGGGCGAGCCGTACGGCACGCTCGTGCTGACCATAGCCGTCACGATCATCGAAGTCGCGATCATGGCCTCGATGATCGAGCATGGCGCCGACGACCCGACGGAAGCGCGCGAGGCGGTGTTTTCCGCCATCATGATTGTCTGCAACGGGCTGGTCGGGCTCTGCCTGCTGCTGGGCGGATTCCGTCATGGCGAGCAGGAACTGCAGCAGATGGGCGCGAGCGCCTATCTCGCCGTCCTCATCGCCCTTTCCGTCCTCACGCTGATACTGCCGGATTATACGATCAGCTCGTCGGGGCCGACGCTGACCCACAGCCAGCTCTATTTCATCAGCACCCTTTCCGTGGTGCTTTATGGCGCGTTCCTGTTCATCCAGACCGTTCGACACCGTTCCTATTTTCTGGACGCAAGGACGGCGGCGCTGGGGCATCGGGAGTCGCGGCCGTCGGTTCGCAGCACGAGCATGGCGATGCTGGGCCTGTGCGCCAGCCTTCTCGGCGTCACCATTCTGGCGGAGCAGGTTGTGCCCGCCATGGAAGACGGACTTGCATTCCTCGGCGTGAAGAACAGCAACGCCGTGGCCGGCGCTGCGCTCGCGACGCTGGTTTTGCTTCCCGAATCGCTGAATTCGATCCGCGCTGCGGCGCGCAACGCGCTGCAGACGGCGCTCAACGGAGCACTTGGCTCAGTCGTCGCAACCATCGGGCTGACCGTGCCGGCCATTTCGGTGCTGGCCGCTATTAAAGGTCACGACATCGTGTTCGGGCTGGAAAAGCGCGACTCCGTGATGCTGATGCTCACTCTCATGCTCAGCATCGTCAGCTTCGGCGCGGGACGCACGAATGTGCTGACCGGCCTCGTACATCTCGTCGTCTTTGCGACATACGCATTCCTGTTGATCGTGCCCTGAGGAACACGCCGAAAAATGAGCGACTCCGATCTCGTCTTCTATCACTCCCCGCAAACGCGCTCGTCGAGCGTGCTGATCCTGCTCGAAGAACTCGACGCGCCCTATGAGCTGCGCGACATCAATTTCAGGATCGGCGCGCAGCGGAAGCCCGAGTATCTGGCGGTCAATCCGCTCGGCAAGGTTCCCGCCATCGTTCACAATGGAGCGCTGGTTACGGAGCTTGGCGCGATCTTCATCTACCTCGCCGACGCTTTTCCACAGAAAAAGCTCGCGCCGCCCATTGGCGATCCCCTGCGCGGACCCTACCTGCGCTGGCTCGTGTTTTACGGCTCGGCCTTCGAGCCCGCGGTCATCGATCGCCATCTGAAGCACGAACCGCCACAGAGCATGAGCCCCTATGGGGATTTCGACGGCGTGATGGCGCTGATCAACAAGCAGCTTGCCTCGGGGCCATATCTGCTTGGCGAGCGCTTCTCCGCCGCCGACATTCTGTGGGGAACGGCGCTGCGCTGGACGACCGGCTTCGGCCTCGTGCCGGCGACGCCCAAGATTGCCGCTTACATCGAGCGCGTGGGATCGCGTCCGTCGGTCAAGGACGTGGCCCAGACGGATGCGCAATTGCTGAAAATCCACGAGGCCGCCGCGGCTAGCGCAAACGCGTGACGCGCCGCCTCTCCCCGCAGGCGGGGAGAGGCTGTCACCACTCGATCGGCGTCTTCCCCTGCGCGGCGAGGTAATCATTCGCTCGGGAGAAGTGCTTGCAGCCGAAGAAGCCGTTATGCGCCGATAACGGCGAGGGATGCGCGCATTCCAGCACGAGATGTTTCTTTCGGTCGATGCCGGCGCCCTTGCGCCGCGCGTAAGAACCCCAAAGCATGAAGACAAGGCCGTCGCGCTCGCGGGACAGCGTATGCACGGCGGCGTCGGTGAATTGCTCCCAACCCTTGTTCTGATGCGAACCCGCCTGCGCCGCGCGCACCGTGAGTGTCGCGTTGAGCAGCAGCACGCCCTGCCTCGCCCAGCGCGAAAGGTCGGGATCGCGCGAGACGGGATGGCCGAGATCGGCCTCGATTTCCTTGAAGATGTTCTGCAGCGATGGCGGCGGCGGAACATTCGAATGAACTGCGAAACATAGGCCGTTCGCCTGACCCGGTCCGTGATAGGGGTCCTGCCCCAGGATGACGACCTTCACGCTGTCGAAGGGGCATTCGTCAAAGGCGCGGAAGATCTGCGCCGCCGGCGGATAAACCGCGCCGGAGGCGTATTCTCCGCGCACGAATTCGCGAAGCTCCGCGAAATAGGGCTTCTCGAATTCGCTCGCGAGATGCTTCTTCCAGCTTTCGTCGATGCGGACGGGCTTGTTCATGGCGAAGTGTTTAGCACGCCCGGCGCCTGCCGCGCGTCAGTCCTGCAACGGCCCCCACGCGGGATCGCTCGCGTAACCCGGCGTCGGCACCTGCAACTCGGTGCGGCCGAACACGTCCACCATGTAGATTTTCGGCCCGCCGGCGCCGCCGCTTTCGCGGAAGAACATCAGGAACAGGCCGTTCGGCGCCCATGTGGGGCCTTCATTGTGGAAGCCCTCGGTCAGGATGCGTTCGCCGGAGCCGTCCGTCTTCATCACGCCGATGGAGAAGTTGCCGCCGTTCTGCTTGGTGAAGGCGATGTAGTCTCCCTTGGGCGACCACACCGGCGTCGAATAGCGTCCGCCGCCGAAGGAGATGCGTTTGGCCTCGCCGCCATGCGCGCCCATCACGTAAATCTGCTGCGAGCCGCCGCGGTCGCTTTCGAAGGCGATCCGCGAGCCGTCCGGCGAAAAGGAAGGCGCCGTGTCGATCGCGCTCGTGTCGGTGAGGCGCGTCGTCGTGCGTGACCGCAGATCCATCGTATAGAGATTTGTCGAGGAGCCCTGAGACAGCGACATTATGATTTTCTGGCCGTCGGGCGAGAAACGCGGCGAGAAGGTCATGCCGGGGAAGTTGCCGACGACCTCGCGCTGGCTGCTCTCGATGTTCATCAGCAGCACTTTCGGCTCGCCGTCGCTGTTGAAGGCCATATAGGTCACATCGAGCGACGAGGGCGAAAAGCGCGGCGTGACGACGAGGTCGTCGCCGCGGGTCAGATAGCGGACATTGGCGCCGTCCTGATCCATCATGGCGAGCCGCTTGCGGCGCTTGTCCTTGGAGCCCGACTCGTCCACGAACACGACGCGCGTGTCGAAAAAACCCTTCTCGCCGGTGACGCGCGTGAACACGGCGTCCGACAGAAGATGCGCGACGCGGCGCATGTTCGCGGATTCAGTCACATATTGCTGCCCCGCGACCTGCTCGCCGGTGGTGACGTCGAAGAGGCGGAACTCGGTCTTGAGCCGTCCGTCGCCAGTGCGCTGCGAGCGGCCGGTCAGAACGAATTGCGCGTTTATGGCCTTGTAGGCGTCGAGATTGGGCGTCTGGTCGGGCGAACCGTCCTCGCCGACCGTCGCTCCGTCGATCGGCTTCAGAAACACCGAGCGCTTGAAATTGTTCATCGTCACCGAAGTGATCGTGCGCGCCGCCTCGTCGCCGATGAAGGGCGCGACAGCGACGTTGATCGGCTGGAAGCCACCGCCCTTCAGTTCGATGATGCGGCCGGCGCTCGCTGGCGTGAAGGGCGCCATCGCTGCGCCGGCGATGAGTCCTGCGGCGGCGCGACGGGTGATGAGGCGTGTCATGCGAACTGTCTCTTTGAGCGTGAGTGGAATGCGAGGCGCACGGTCAGTTCGAATCCTGGAAACGGATCGTCACTTCATGCAGCGCTTCTTCGTAATAGGGCATGAATTCCGCGGGTATCTTCATCGGACTGCAACGGCGCACGGCCTGCAACGCCTGTTCGCCGCGCGCTTTCTCGGTCGGGCTGGATGACGCGTTCATCAGTCGCGGGCGGCCCTCCAGAGCGCCGTCGCGCGACAGGTGAAATTCGACGACCGGCGCATAGGTCTCGCCGCCCAGCGAGAGCGCCGACGCCCAGCAGGGGTGATAATGGTCGTGGATATAGGACGCGATGCGCGCCTCCATGGACGCGGACAGCTTTTGCGCGGCGCCTTCCGGCGCGCCGAGCGAAGCGGTGCGCACTTCCTTGCCGGTGGAGGCGGTCCGTTGCGGCGCCTCGCGGCTCAGGAGGTTTGCGATGCTCGACGCGTCGAACTTCGATTTCGGCGCGGCCTCGTCTCCTGATTTCGGCTTCGCGCCCTTCGCCTTTTTGTCGGACGCCTCGCCGTCCGGATTCTCCGCCTTTGCCGGCTTCTCCTCGTGCTTCTTGCTTTCGAGAAGTTTCGCGACCTCGTCGGTCTTCAGGCGCGGCTCGGTCTTCGCCTCCGTCTTCGGCTCCGTCCTGGGCTCGGTCTTCGGCTTTTCCGGCGGCCTGGGCGCCGGCGTTTCTTTGGCTTCCTTCTCGGGCTTGGGCCGCGTCGGCGGCTTCGGCTTCACGACCTCGGCCTCCTTCGGCTCGTCCTTTTCCTCCGGCGCGACGGCCTTCGGCTTCGCCGGGGGCGTGGGGGCGGGCTTGGCCTCCACCGGCTTCGGCTCGACAGGCTTCTCGATCTTCTTCTCCGGCTGAGGCCGCACGGGCGGCTCCGGCGCCGGGGGCAGCGCTGCGATGCGTTTGGGCGGCGTCGGCTCCGGCTTGTCGTCCACGCCGGAGTCAGCCTGCCGGCGCAGGGGCGGTGGCGGGGCGGGAACGTCCTTCTTCGCCTCGGCCTGAGGCGGGCGCGGCTTTGTCTGGCTCACCGGCGCGACCTTGTCGACGCGCGGACCGGGTTTGGTCTCGCGCGCCGCCTTCTCGCCCTTTGTGACCTGATTGAGCTGGCTGTCGGTGACGACCTCGACGGGGATCATCTCCTGCGCGTCTTCGAATTTCTTCGCGTCCGAGAACAGGACAAGCGCCGCTGTCAGCAGTCCCGCATGGACGACCGATGAAACAACGAAACCCGGTTCCGAGCGCGAAACTCTCACTTTCGCAAACTCACTTCTTCTCCTGCTCCGTCACCAGAGCAACCTTCTTGTATCCGGCGGTCGTGATGAGCGACATGACCTCTGCGACGCGGCCGTAGTTCACGGCCTTCGAGCCGCGCACATAAATGCGCTCGTCGAAGCCCTGCTTGGCGGCCTCCTTCAGCTTGTCGAGAAGCTGCGCGATCTCGACGGGCTGATCCATGAGGAACACCTGTCCCTTTTCGTCGATCGCGATGGAGACCGGCTTCTGGTCGATGTTGAGCGCGCCCGCCTTTGTTTGCGGCAAGTCGACCGCGACGCCGGTGGCGAGCAAAGGCGCGGCGACCATGAAGATGATGAGCAGCACCAGCATGACGTCGATGAAGGGCGTCATGTTGATCTCGGCCATGGCGCCGTAGCGCGGCACGCCGCGCCGCCGCCTGCCGCCCTTGCGCCCGGGAGTGGAGAGCGACGCGCCCATCGATCAGGCCGCCCGGTCGCGGTTGGACGAGGCCGCGTGCTGGTCGATCTGGCGCGACAGTATGGCGGAGAATTCGTCGGCGAAGCTTTCCATGCGCGCCTGCGCTTTCGCCACGTCGCCCTGCATCTTGTTGTAGGCGATGAGCGCGGGAATGGCGGCGAAAAGGCCGATGGCCGTGGCCAGCAGCGCCTCGGCGATGCCCGGCGCGACGACCGCGAGCGAGGTGTTCTTGGAGGCGGCGATTGAGCGGAAGGAGGTCATGATGCCCCAGACCGTGCCGAAGAGGCCGACAAAGGGGCCAGCGGAAGCGACGGTCGCCAGCACGAGCAGATTGGACTCGAGCTTCTCGACCTCGCGGGCGATGGAGACGTCCAGCACCTTCTCGATGCGCGCCTGAAGGCCCATGAAGGATGCGCTCGCGCCGCTCTGGAACGAGCGTTTCCATTCGCGCATGGCCGCGACGAAAAGCGTCGCCATGCCGGTCGTCGGGCGTTCTGAGAGCTTGCCGTAAAGCTCCTCCAGCGAATTGCCCGACCAGAAGCTCTCCTCGAAACGGTCCATGGCGCGGCGCATGCGGCTGAAAAGCAGCGTTTTGTCAATGATGATCGCCCAGCACCAGACGGAGGCGAGCAGCAGGCCCACCATCACGAATTTCACTACGATATGCGCGCCCCAGAACATGCTCCAGATGGTGATGTCGGCGGCGGGAGCGGCGAGGGGGCTCGCGGCGATTTCGGCTGGATTCATGATTTGTCCTTGCAGCGGAATGCGGCGACGCAGTTCTCGAAATGGACGGCGTTTCCCCGCTCTATCGCCCGCAATTTCGCCCTTTCTGGGGCCGCGGTGCGCCGCACAATATTAACTAGCGGCAAGGTGTTAACAAGCGGTAAGGGTTAAGGATTGGTGAGAAGGTCTTTGACAAGCTCATGGGCCTGAAGAATCATGGCGTTCCGGGCAGGCGACGTTCCGCCCGCGTTTTGAACATTTATTGTGAGCGGGTCATGAATTCCGTTGATTTCGACCGCCTCCCCGGCTTTTGCCGCCGGGAGGATGTCTCCAGCATCATCCGGGCCCTGATCGCCCCGATCCTGTTCCTTCTTCCCTTCGCGCGAGACTTCACGAATACTGAATTTTATTTATATGTAATTGTTTTGATTGCGCTTATTGGTCGTGCAAACTATCTGATGCACTGGCATGTCCACCATCCCTTCACCACCGCGCCGGCCTTCAACCTGCTGCTCGACATGTGTCTGGGCGTGGCGACGGGAATGACGGCCTCCAATTGGCGCATCCAGCACGTCTACGGCCACCACTTTGGCGCGGACGAGCGGTTTCGCGCGCCGGTCGACATGCGCCGTCCCTACACGCCGCGCGCCGCATTTTCATTTTGCTTGCGATCGCTGTGGCCGACCTTTTTCGCGCCGATCCGCGAGGCCTTCGAAAAGGGCGTAAGGCGCAACGAGAAATCGCCGGTGAATTATCGCTGGGCCTTCGTCGAGCAATGTCTGCTCATATTGCTGATCGCCGCGCTGCTGGTCTGGCGCCCGTGGCTTGCGATTTTCTACCTGCTGCCCTGGTACGTCTCGGTATTTTTCATTTCGAGATATGTGGATTACCTCAATCATTACGGATGCGATGAAAGCGGCGCGAATCTCCCGGCGCTCGCCAACAACACCTCACACCGCTGGTTCAATTTCCTCACCGGCAATTTCGGCTATCATACCGCGCATCATCTCCATCCGCGCGCGCACTGGACGCAGCTTCCCGAGCTGCATCGCGAAATCTCGAAAGATATTCCGCAGGCCCATCTCAAGAATTTCAGCTGGTCTTTCCTGCATCTCCCGCATCACTTCTATCTGGCGCGGCTCGGGCGGATGTAGGTCACGACGCGGTCAGGGCGTTCTCGAATTTCGTGCGCACGTCGGCCGGCAGACGCCTCGCGCGACCGTTTTCGACGCACACGACCTTCACTCTGGCGCCCACCAGCAGCTCGCCGTTGCGGATGACGCGCTGATCGAGATCGATGGATGCGCCGCCGATCTCCGTCACGCGCGTCTCCACGCTCAGGAGATCGTCCATGAGCGCGGGCTTCCTGAAATCGATATCCATCGCGCGCACGACGAAGAAGATCGGGGCGCCCGCCGCGCCCTCCAGCAGCGCGCGCTGATCCAGCTCCAGAGTGCGCAGAAGCTCGGTGCGCCCGCGCTCCATGAAGCGAATATAGGAGGTGTGATAGACGAGACCGGACGCGTCCGTGTCCTCCCAATAGATGCGGATGGGGATGCTGTGTTGTGCCTTCATGATTTCATTTCTGGATTCGGGTCTGGTTTGTCGTTTCTCTCGTGACGGCTTTCCTGCAACGCGTCTCTTAACTATCCGGGGCCAACCTCCTTCGGGAACACTGGAAATCCTGTCCGGCGCCCACATATCCACTATCGGAGGTGAGCTATGACAACGCCCACGTTGAATAGTTTCATGCAGTTCCTGGAGAGGGCCGGCGAAATTCTTGCCGTCATCCTGTTCGGCACGATGATGTATTTCGTGCTGGCGGCCTGAGATCGCCTATTCCTCTCCATCGAACAGCCCGAATTGACCTGAAGGCCTCGCCGGTTCGGCGAGGCCGAGGTGTTTGAAGGCGTGGGGAGTCAACAATCGCCCGCGCGGCGTGCGCTGCAGGAAGCCCTGTTGCAGGAGATAGGGTTCGATAATGTCCTCGATCGCGTCGCGGGGTTCGGAGAGCGCCGCCGCGATGGTTTCGATCCCGACCGGCCCGCCGCCGAAATTCAGCGCCACCATGTTCAGATAGCGCCGGTCCATGATGTCGAGGCCGATGCTGTCTACTTCCAGCAGCGACAATGAGCGGTCCGCCAGCTGGCGCGTGATCGTCGCGGCGCCTTCCACGATGGCGAAATCGCGGACGCGGCGCAGCAGGCGGCCCGCGATGCGCGGTGTGCCGCGAGAACGCCGCGCGATCTCCCGCGCGCCTTCCTCATTCATGCCGACGCCCAGTACGCGCGCGCCGCGCCTGACGATCAGCTCCAGCTCCTCGGCCGTATAGAAATTCAGCCGCACCGGAATGCCGAAACGGTCGCGCAGCGGCGTCGTCAGCAGGCCGGCGCGGGTCGTGGCGCCGACCAGCGTGAATTTGGCGAGGTCGATCTTGACCGACCGCGCCGCCGGCCCCTCGCCGATGATGAGGTCGAGCTGGAAATCCTCCATGGCGGGATAGAGAATCTCCTCCACCGCTGGATTGAGTCGGTGGATTTCGTCGATGAACAGAACGTCGCGCGGCTCGAGATTGGTGAGCTGCGCCGCGAGGTCGCCCGCCTTGGCGATCACGGGGCCGGAGGTCGAGCGGAAATTCACGCCGAGCTCGCGGGCGACGATCTGGGCGAGCGTGGTTTTGCCCAATCCCGGCGGGCCGACGAGCAGCACATGGTCGAGCGCGTCGCCGCGCGTCTTGGCGGCCTCGATGAAAACCTTGAGGTTGGCCCGCGCCGCCTCTTGCCCGGTGAAGTCGGCAAGCGTCAGGGGTCGGAAGCTCGTATCCGTGTCGTCGTCGCGCTGTTCGGGGCTGACGAGCCGCCGGGGAGGGGTGGTCAAGAATTGCTCCAATAACCCGGCGCGCGCAGGCTGTGTTTCGCCCGGCGCCGGTTCCGGGTCGTCCGCCGCCGGTCGGCGAGTATATGTCCTCGAGGCGTTGCGAGAAACCTCGCCGTCTGCCGCGGCTCACGGCTTTGTCGCGCGGTGTTTCCGCCTCAGCCACCGCCAGATTGCGCCGTCGCCGTCGCCCTCGCCCGTCAGCACGAATTTGGCGACATTGGCGTTCAGCAGGATGTCCCTCTGCCGGTTCCGGGCGACGGGCGCGCCCGCGAACAGGAGCCGGTCGCCAACTTCGAGAATCGAGTCGTCCGCGGGCAGATCCACGAAGCGGTCGCCGCGCTGCAGGAGAAGCGAACGGCATTTCAGCTTGCGGTCTCTTTGCGACGCATTGCGGCGCATGTCGCCGACTGTGATGGGGACATCTAGATGCGACATGACGTCGAACAGCGCAGGGGTTTCCTCCGCTCCGATCGTGAAACTCCAGAAATCCGGCGTCACCTGTCTGGTCATGACGCCCAATTCGCGCACCAACCGACGAGACCACTCATTGTTCTTCGTGCGGATGATTCGCAGGAACTCGGCCAGGAGCGGCGTCCGGAGCATCGCAACGCATTCATTGGCGATGATCTGGTTGGAAACCATTGTCATGTCGGCGGCGAGAGCTGCGAAAAGCGGCTCGTTTGATACGAGGTTCTGGCGAGCGATCACGAAGATTCCGGGGTTCAGCCGTCGCGCCGAGATCGAAATCGAAAGATTGATCGCGTCATTGTCCGTCGCGGCGACGATGCCGGCGACTTCTCCCACGCCCGCGAGCAACAGCGTGTCCTCGCTTCCGGCGCCTGTGATGACGGGGACGTTCGACGGCGCCTTTCCAGCAGGATCGATGACCGTGACCGCAAATCCCCCTTGTCGAATGGCGTCGACGATCCGCGCGCCGAACCGCCCGTATCCGCACACGATCCAGGCGCCCGGAGGGGCCGGCAGGCGCGGCTTAAGATAATTGCCCGGCGGCCCCACGAGCCAGGTCAACAGGCGATGCGTGTCGGGCGACTGCATCGCGATAAGCAGCTGGTCCGAGAATTCCTCGAAGGGGTCGATGATCTGATAGCCGCCGAGGGATTTTAGCGTATTCGAATTCTCGATGGATTGGGAGCGGCAGATGACCGAGAGGCCGGGACGAAGCAGATAGACGTTTATGGCGATGGCGAGGTTGACGTCGTCGTTGTTGGTCAGGGCGAGAAGTCCGCGGCATTCGGGCTTCTTCAAGCCGGCGGACAGGAGCGCGGCGGGGGTTCGCGCGTCCGCGACGAGGGCCGGAGCGTCCACGCTGTGGTCCCGGATCTGGAGCTCGTTCAGCCGCGCGAGGTCGGAGTCGATGACGACGAACAGGAATCCGAGCCGATCCAGCGCGCTCAGCACGCCGAGTCCTGTCTCGCCAAGTCCGCAGATGATGTAGAAGGGCCGGCGCAGCGCTCTTATATTCCGCCGAAAACGCGCGGCAACGATCGCCTCCTGAAATCCCTTGTCCTGGGCGAGCGCCATCAGCGAACCGAGGAGATAGGCCCAGCCGACGACGGAAAGATAGATGACGAAAGTAACCCATAGGCGCTGGGTGTCCGTGAAGGCATGCGGCGTTTCGCCGAAGCCGATGGTCGTCGCAGTGTACGTTGTGAAATAGAATGCCTGAAAAGGCGTCATTTGCCAGGTCTGACCATTCTCGTCCACGCCGGGAATGAGGCTCAGGCCCACTGTCGCGATTGAGAAGATGACGATGATGAGAACGAGCGGCGCACGAAGTCGCCGCAGCGCGACAAAAAATACGCTGCTCATCTCAGCGTCTCTGTAGACTGGTTTCTACAACCATTATTACGATCGAGACGATGTTCGCCAGAAAGGCGCCCGAGGCGAGCGAAACGATGCTGACAGTATCGAATTCGGACAGTGTCTCGCCGCCGTTCGCCCGATAGGCGAAAAACCAGACGATGCCGGCCGCCGCGAGCTGAAGCAGGGCCACGAGACTGGAAGCCAGATGCACGGCGCCGATATGTGTCCGGTCGCCGAATTTCAGCACGGTGGCGATGAGATTGATGACGACCGCGGCGAAGAACTCCCAGAAATGGTGATGATCCGGATTTGCGATGTCGCCATATACGAAGCCGAAATTCAGCGTCGCTGCGAAAAGGATGAAAAATCCGAAAATGACCTTCTCGAGATTCATGATTTGATCGGCTCCACTGCATCCTCCCCCCGAGCAGGCGTTCTGCTCGGGGGGAGGCATATATAGGAGCGCGGCGGGATTTCGAGCCTGTGCGACACCCGGAAGCAGGCCCTGTCCGTTTCTCCCGGCCTTGTCGCGCGGGCCCGCCCGAAATGTTCGTCAGGTTAGGCGCCGCCCGAACCAGCGCCGCACGCGCGCGCAATAGGTGGCGAAGGCTTCCGGGTGCCGGCGGCGCAGCGCGGCCTCCTCATGGGGGATGATCAGCCGGTCCATGCCCCAGTAATGGCCGTAAAGCAGGGCCGCCGCCAGCGCATAGGACAGCCAGGCGTGCGGGCTCCCGGCGCCGAGACAGATCAGGATCAACGACCAGACAAAGCTCTGCACGAGTGAGAGCACATAGACCGGGTTACGCGAAAAGGCGTAGACGCCGCGCGTCACAAGTTGCTCGGAGCCGATAAATTCGCGCGCGTCGCCGCCCTGTTTCTCGAGATAAATGACGAGCAGGATTTTGATTGCATGCAGCACTGCATAGGTCGAGACGAGTTCGAGCAGCACGGGCGCCAATTGCGGCGACAGCTCGGCTCCGGCGAGAAAAAACAGCGTCGCGGCCGAATATGCGATCGAGGCGGTGAAATCGACGCGGAAAATATTGGAGAATTGCAGGTCGCGCCGAACGCGCTCCGTGAAAAACGCCAGCACGGCCGAGCGCCCACGGCCCTCAGACAAGCTCATTTTATCCCCACAGATCCAGGCGCCGTCGCTGGCGTGAAAATCCGGCCCGCCGACGGACGTTGCAACCCAATGTGGAAAGCCTAGCTGCAGCTGGTTAATCAATCCAGACTTCCCGGCGCAGGCAGCCGGCGGCCGAGAGTGCGGTTAAAAAACGGTTTCCATCCCAGCTTCAAAGCGCCAGTTCGCGCAGTCCCTGCCGGATCAGCGCGCCGGTCTCCGCGCCTTCGCCGAGCGCCTTGACGCTCGCGGCGACGGCGGCGGCGGCCTGGGGGCGGCCGTATCCGAGGTTGACCAGCGCCGAAATGGCGTCGCGAACGGCGGAGGGGGCGCTGGCGTCGGCGTCTTCCCCGGCGAGCTTCGCCACCACCGGATCGACGGCGCCGAAGGCCGGCGCCTTGTCCTTCAGCTCCGCGACGATGCGGGCGGCGAGTTTCGGCCCGACTCCGGGCGCGCGCGCGACCATCGCCTTGTCCTGTGTCGCGATGGCGGAAGCGATCTCCGAGGAGGACAGGATCGAAAGAATGCCGAGCGCGACCTTGGCGCCGACGCCCTGCACGGTCTGAAGCAGGCGGAACCAGTCGCGCTCGACCTCGGCCTCGAAGCCGAAGAGACGGATGGAGTCTTCGCGCACCTGCGTCTCGATGGCGAGCGCCGCGGCCTCGCCGGCGCGCGGCAGCTTCTGCAAGGTGCGCGACGAGCAATGCACGACATAGCCGACGCCATTCACGTCGAGGATCACGAAATCCTCGCCATAACTGTCGATGAGGCCCTTCAGCTTGCCGATCATGCCGATTCCCGCAAAGCCCGCGCTCCGCGATGCTGGGCGTGGCAGATCGCCACCGCGAGAGCGTCGGCGGCGTCGGCGCTGGTCGCCTGGCTTGCGGGCAGGAGCACGCGCACCATCATCTGTATCTGAGCCTTGTCGGCGTGGCCGGCGCCGACCACGATCTTCTTGACGAGATTCGCCGCATATTCCGCGATGACGAGCCCGGCCAGCGCCGGCGCCATCAGCGCGATCCCGCGCGCCTGACCGAGCTTGAGGGTGGATTGTGGATCGCGGTTGACGAAGGTCTCCTCCACCGCCGCCTCATGCGGCCCGTAGTCGGCGATGACCTGCATCAACCCTTCGTGCAACTGCCGCAGCCGATTCCCCATGTCGAGCGCGCCATCCGACTTCACGCGCCCGCAGGCGACGAAGGAAAGTCGCGAGCCCTGCGACTCGATCACGCCCCAGCCGGTGTTTCTGAGGCCGGGGTCGATGCCAAGGATGCGAATCGGTGGGGAGATCATGCCGCAGTCTAGGCGAAGCGGAGCAGGGGAGGGTAGGGGCGGCCTGACGCTTCGGCAGTGTTTTGAAACCGGGCGGTCGCGTCTGGACGCTATTTGACCGCGGCCGGTTGCCCCTCCGCCTTCCCGACGGCGTCCACCACCGCGTCGAACGCCAGCATGGTCGACCCGTGCCGGGCCTTGTAATCCCGCACGGGCTCCAGCACGGCGAGGTCGGACCATTTGCCCTGCGGCGGCGGGCCGTTTTCCTTCAGCATCCGGCGCAACGCCTCTCGGGCCTCGCGCAGCTCTTCGGGGGTCGAGCCCACGACATTTCGCGCCATGATCGAGGCGGAGGCCTGGCCCAGCGCGCAGGCCTTCAACTCGTGCGCGTAGTCGGAAACCTTACCGTCGCGGATGTTTATATCCACGGTGATGGTCGAGCCGCAGAGCTTCGAATAGGCCGAGGCCGTGGCGTCGGGTCGCTCCAAGCGGCCAAGCCTCGGAATATCCGCGGCGAGTTCCAGAATTCGGGTGTTGTAGACCTTGTCGAGCATATCGTCGCAAGCTTGGGGGCGGGGCTTACCTTCGCCCCTTTCCCCCCTTATATAGAGCCCCGTGAGCGGGTGCGAAAGCGCCGCTCGGGCGCAACGCCGGGGCGCCGCAGATCTTGCATGACGCCGGCGAAATCTCGAATTCTCGCGTCGCTCAGGGAGAGGCGAAATTTGAGGGGAACGCCCGGCCGCCATTAGAGGCGGGGGGCTAACGGCGGCGCATGGCCTGCGTCGCGCATCATCTGGAGGCGCCACATGGATGACGTGGTTAAGACCTTTCCCGCTCGCCCCGAATTTGCCGACTCTACGATGGACGACGTAATCGACCGCGCTCCCTCCGGCCGCAAACCCGCAGCGGCCCCCGACGCCACACCCCAGCCGCCCGAGCGCCCCACGCGCGAGGAGGCCGAGGCCGCCGTCCGCACGCTGCTGCGCTGGGCCGGCGACGATCCCAACCGCGAGGGCCTGCTGGAAACGCCGCGGCGCGTCGTGAAGGCCTATGAGGAATTCTTCAAGGGCTATCAGGAATCCGCCGACGAGGTGCTGTCGCGCATCTTCGAAGAGGTGGAGGGCTACGAGGATCTCGTGCTGGTGCGCGACATCCCCTTCACCTCGCACTGCGAGCATCACGTCGTGCCCTTCGTCGGAAAGGCGCATATCGCCTATTATCCGACGGGCGGCGTCGTCGGCCTGTCGAAACTCGCGCGCCTCGTGGACGTCTTCGCGCGCCGCCTGCAAACGCAGGAGGCCATGACCGCGCAGATCGCCACGGCGATCGAGGAGCATCTCAATCCGCGCGGCGTCGCCGTGCTGATCGAGGCCGAGCATATGTGCATGTCCATGCGCGGCGTGCTCAAGCAGGGCTCGTCGACCGTGACGGTGCAGTTCTCAGGCGTCTTCCGCGACGATCCCGGCCAGCAGGCGCATTTCTACACGCTGCTGCGCGGCGCGCGGTGATGTCTGGGCACAGCGACAAGCAGGCGCTGGAGGAGGGGTCCTCCTTCGCGCCCAAGTTCGACGCGAACGGCCTCATCGTCTGCGTGACCGTCGAGGCCGCTACGCGTGAAGTTTTGATGGTCGCCTATATGAACCAGCTCGCGCTGGACAAGACGATCGAGACAGGCGTCGCGCACTACTGGTCGCGCTCACGTCAGTCGCTCTGGCGCAAGGGCGACACGTCGGGGCAGGTGCAGAAGGTCGTTTCGCTCAGCGTCGACTGCGATCAGGACGCGCTGCTGCTCGCGGTCGAACCCGGCGGCGACGGCAAGGCGTGCCACACGGGCCGCAAGTCCTGTTTCTATCGAACGCTGGAAACCGAAGACGGCGCGCGCCGGCTCGTCTTCCGGTCCTGAGCTTCGTCCCGCTCATTGATCGCGGAAAACCTCTTTTCCGGCTTTGGGCCGACTTGAGGCCGCCGTCTCGCAAGGCGGTCGCGCGTGTCGGCTCGCTGGCGAAAGACCGTCGCAATCTGGCCAAAGGTTAACCTATCGGCCATTTTCCGAGCGCAGGCTGGTTCCCATATAAGTCCCAACAACAATGGGACGAGGAAACGTCTGAGCAGGAAAACTAATATGTTATCGCTGCTTCGCAATTACGATTCGACCGTAGCCGAGGACGCGCAGAAGTCCATGTCGACGACTGAAACGCCTGGATCCGTGGCGACGCCGCAGCAACGCGTCGACGCGAGGGGCGGCAGGCCACGGCCGTCGGGGCAGCCGCTGATCGGTCTGGCCCTGGGCGCAGGCGCAGCGCGCGGCTGGTCGCATATCGGCGTGCTTCGCGAACTCGCGGATCAGGGCATTTATCCCGACGTCATCGCCGGCACCTCGATCGGCGCCGTGGTCGGCGGCTGCTATGCCGCCGGCCGGCTCGACCAGATCGAGGCCTTCGCGCGCTCTCTGACGCGCCGTCGCGTCTTCACGCTCATGGATCTGTCCTTCTCGGGGGCGAGCCTCATCACAGGCGAACGGCTGAAGGTGGCTCTGGAACAGGAACTGGACGGGTTCCAGATCGAGGAGCTTCCGATTCCCTTCGCCGCCGTGGCGACGGAAGTCGGCACCGGTCACGAAATCTGGCTTCAGCGCGGACCTCTTTCGCTTGCGATCCGCGCTTCCTACGCGCTCCCCGGCATTTTCGAGCCAGTGCGCGTCTGCGATCGCTGGCTGTTCGATGGAGCGCTGGTCAATCCCGTTCCCGTCACAGTCTGCCGAGCGCTCGGGGCGGAATTCGTCATCGCCGTGAACGTCACGGCGGACACGATGTATCGCGCGCGCGTGATCCGCGGCGATCAGGTCGCCGCCGGAAAGACGCCGGACTCGGGACCGTTCGGCGGGAAGCCCGACGCATCCTTCGTCGATCGCATCCTGCCGCGCTATTTCGATCGCCAACAGGGCGAGGCGCCGAATGTGGCCACGGCGATGATCGACGCATTCAATATCATTCAGGACCGCATCCTGCGCTCACGCCTCGCGGGCGACCCGCCCGACGCGACGATCACCGCGAGGATGGAGGACATCGGAATGTTCGATTTCCACAAGGCGTCGCAACTGATAGATATCGGGCGCTCGGCCGCAAAGCGGGCGCTCCCCAATATCTTCGCGCACATCCCGATACCCGGCGCCTCGGTCTGAGCGTCACGCCTGCGCAATATATTCGCGCATGGAGCGATGCTCTTCCTCGATCACGCGGATGCGATATTTCACGACGTCCCCGATCGAAATGAGCCCGGCCAGCCGCCCTTCCCGGAGCACGGGAAGATGGCGGCGGCGTTCGAGCGTCATCGTCTGCATCGTGGAGTCGACGGTGTCGTTTTCGTAAGCGCTGACCGGGTTCACTTGCATATGCAGGGAAACCGGCTCGTTGAGCGCGTCGACCCCGCCGGTGGCGATGGCGGAAACGAGGTCGCGCTCCCCGATCAACCCGATGACGGCGCCGTCGTCATTGACGATGACGAGCGCGCCAATGCCGTGGCGCATCAATTCCACGGCGATTTCCTGAAGCGTCGCGTTTGGCGACGTCGTCACGACATGGCGACCTTTTTCTGAGAGTATTGTAGCGACCGTCATTGGATCCTCCCACCGCTTGCGGCTGGCGCACGAACAGGCATGCAGACCCTTCCGCGCGCGCCTCGTGTCGGCTTCAGGTGGAGGCGTTGACGCCGCTAGCTCGCGCTTCGCGCCGCCCGATCGAAGGCGTCAAAGGAAAGGAGTCCGAACAGGAACCCTCCGATATGCGCTTCCCACGCTATGGCTTCGCTCGCGCCCGCCGCCTGTGGAAATGCGCCCATAAGAAGATTTACAGCAAACCACGCGATGAGAAACATCATCGCCTGTCTGTTCTCGCCCAATTCCGAAAGCGGCGGCGCATGCGCCGCCTTTCCGTCTTCGACTGCGCCCGCATATTCGCCCAGCCGCGCGCCGGGTCTGAATGCGAAACGCACAATGGCCGCCATGGTTCCGGAAATTGCTGCTGATGCGCCGACCATTGGCGTGAGATCGAATGGGTGCAGAGCAAAATGCATCAACGCGCCGGCAATCGCGCAGGCGGCCAGAAAGGCAAGAAAGACCCGGGTTCCGAAACGGCGCGCGACCGGCGCGCCGAAAGCGGCGAGAGTGAGCGCATTGATCAGGAAATGGGTCCAGTTTCCGTGGAGGAAAGCGTAACTGAGGAGCGTCAGCAAGGCCCCGGGCCCCGCGGCGAAAACAAGCGCGGCCTGCTCCATCGCGCCGGGCGAAAGCGCTTCCCGCGCAGCCAGGGCGTCTATCACGCTCTGTGGCGCAATAAGAAAGGACAGCCGGGCCGGTATGAAGGCGAGCGAGTCATACAAGGCGATGGCGAGCTGCTGCGGCCCATACTCGGTGACGCACTGGATTGCGGCGAGAAGCGCGATCAATCCCGTCACCGAACCCGGCAAGTTGAGAATCTTTTCCCGATTGGCGCTCACACCGTCCCCCATTCCCTACGCGTCTTAGAATAGCGCAGGCGGGACGGCGCGTCTCAAAACGAGCCGACGAAAGTGAGGGGAATGCGTCGATATGAGGGGGAGCGACGGCGGCTGGGTGGGCTTCGATCGCGATTGGCGCGAGGGGAGCGGGAACGCCGGAGCAAACGTTCCCGCTCTACCTTTCGTCGTACGTACAAACACGCGTTGACCGCATTAAATATTTGAAACTTTATACGGGACACAGCTTCTGGTTGAGCGGAGCGTCTCTCGCAGTTGGCCGTGAACTGATGACCGACAGTGTCACAACGCTGACTTAGCGGCAAGGACAGCATTGAGAAACGGTTAATGCCGGTCGCTTTGGCATGCGGGCTGCTGTCCGTATGCAGGCGCGGGCGCTCGTTGCGGCGTTCGTATCATTCCGGGGCAGGGGGCGCGCAGCGCGTCGGGAAAGATAATGCGACAGCATGTGACGAAGGAATTGTACTCCTATTGGAACGGACTGAAGGGCGCGCGCTCGGCGCCCGACCGTTCCGACATCGATCCCGCGGCTATTCGCCAGATTCTGGCTGACACCTTCATCATTGAAGTCGACCATGCGTTCGACTTTCCGATCCGCCTGTCGGGCTCGCGCCTCGACGCGCTCTGGATGACCGAGCAGAAAGGCGCCTCCTTTATCGACCTTTGGCGAGGCGACGACCGGCGCAGCATCGCCGCGGCGCTGCTGACGGTGATCGACGGCGTGACGCCGATCGTCGCCGGCGTGCGCACGCATGCGCCGGGCTTCGCGCCGCTGGAACTGGAACTGCTGCTGCTGCCCCTGCGGCACTTCGGCAAGACACACTCGCGCGTGCTCGGGGCGTTGGCGCCGAACCACCAGCCGGACTGGCTGGGGCAGCGTTGCGCCGGGCCGCTGGAACTCCTGTCGTTGCGAGTGATCGGCCCCGAATCCCACAACGCGAATCTCTGCAAGCATGCGCCTTTCGAGGCTGCGCGCGCAGCAGGCGAGCGCCCTCGACTCGTCGTTCTCGAGGGCGGCAAAAGCTGAACTAACGTCCGAATATGTCTCGCATGTAAGCAATCGTTAAGCGGGGATTGGTAAAGTCGCGCGACTTGAAAGCGGAATTTACGCGCATCCCATGGCCGCATCGAATCTTCGCCTGCAAAGCATTCTCGACGCGAATGAAAACCGCCGTTTTCAGCGCGTGCCGGTGAAGATGTTCGGGCGCTACATGCTCGAATCACGACGGGAGTATCCCTGTCAGACGGTCGAGATGTCGCCCGGCGACATGACGCTTTTTGCTCCCGTGAAGGCCGAAGTTGGCGAGAAAGTCGTCGTCTACCTGGACGAGATCGGCAGATTCGCCGGCGTCGCCGTGCGCGTCACCGACACGGGCTTCGCCATGGCCATGAACCTGCCGCCAATGAAGCGCGACAAGCTGGCCGATCAGCTCACCTGGTTCGCCAACCGTCACGCTTTCAATCTGCCGGAAGATCGCCGTCACGAACGCATCGTCCCGTTGATGCAGCGCACGCTGCTGCGTATGCCTGACGGTCAGGAGCTGATGGCCAAGATTCGCGACATCTCGCTTTCGGGCGTCGGTGTCGAGACGGACGCCAGGCCGCCGCTCGGCGCGCGCATTCTGGTCGGCTCGACCCCAGCTCTCGTCGTGCGCCACTTCGACAGCGGCATCGGCGGAGAATTCGAACGTCCCTTCGCCGTCGGCGAGATCGACGAATCGACCCGTCTCTAGGCGGGAAGGTCGCTGCTTTCCCGGGTGGAAATCACGGGCGCAAACCGCTCGACTCGTTTCAAGGCTACACGGGCCGATGCGCCAGGCCCGCTGGCGGGTCGCCGGCAAGACTGGCGCGGACCTTGATTTTCACGCCTTACCCTTCAGCGTCATCAGCCCTTGGGCACAGGCAACGCTCATCTCTTCCTTATGTCCTTTGAGGCATTGCAGCAGGCGACCGCCGCCCGGTTCAATGCCGGCGCACAGGCGCTCCACGTCGGCCTTGCAATAGGAGAACGGGGATTTGTCGACCGCTCCTGCCGAAGCCGAACTGAAAATCAGCGCGAGCTACATTAGCGCGAATACTATGCGGCGAGTAGACATTCGTGGCTTCTAAAGTTATGGCCTGCTTGCATTTCCAGCAGATTTGTCAGACGCGGCCGAGCCTGTGATCGGCTCGGCTTCCGGTCAATTACGACTGTCCTCGTCAGCGTCATGAGACGAGACGTTTCGCCGTTTCGCGGAATTCATTCGCGCGCCGCCGACAATCCGTTCGTCAACGCCGACACTGGCGCGGCCGCAAAGCAAAACGCCCGGCTTGCTTGGGAGCCGGGCGTCTCATTTGTGCGACAAGCCTGAACATAAGGCGAAAGGGGAACGTCTCACCCGGCAAATGGTTCCGCTCGAGCGAACTCGAAGCAGTAGACGATTCAAAAAAGGAGCCCGACCAGAGTTGGCCGGGCTCCTCGGATTATCCCGACAGTCGCGAGGCGGCGGAGCCGCTACACGAAGCTTCGGTTCGATCAGTACTTCGCGATGACCGGAGCGCCGGCGCCGAAGTTGAAGTGATAGTTCACGCCCGCGCGGATCGTGTTCCAGCGCGTGTGGTTGTTCGTGCTGTTCAGGCCGAGACCGGCGTTGTTCTGGAACCACCAGTTGTTGGTGCCGCCGCCGCTGACGTCCGTGTACAGGTATTCGGCCTTGGCCGACCAGTTCGGCATGAACATCCACTCGACGCCGCCGCCAGCGGTCCAGCCCGTCTGGGTGGCCGAGGTCTGGAAGCCGCCGTTGCGCTGCACGCCGGCGTAGGCGAAGCCGCCCGTGCCGTAGACGAGCAGGGTCGGGGTGATCGTGACGCCAGCGCGGCCGCGGACGGTGCCGAACCAGTCGAGGCTGGTGCCCTGGGCGCGGCCGTTCCAGCCCCACAGCCAGTTGTTGTTGTTCATGCCGCTTCCCATGGACGTGCCCTGGAAATCGGTCTCCACGCCGACGAGGAACATCGGGGTGATCTGATAGTTGTAGCCGACCTGACCACCGCCGACGACGCCGCCGGACATGTTGTTGGTCACGCCGCCGTTCGCGCCGAACAGGTTCCAGGCGTTACCGTTGCCGTTGCCGGCGTCCCAGCCGCCGCCAATGTTCACACCGGCGTAGAAGCCCGTCCACATCGGGGGCGGCGGCGGCGGCGGAACGTAAACGGGGGCTTCCTTGCGCGAGGGAAGGTCGGCGGCGAAGGCCGATCCGGCGGCCAGCACGGCCAGGGAAACGGCCGTCAACAATGTCTTCTTCATAGGCTTCTTACCTTGCTGCTTAGGGACCAGAAGTTCGCGCTAAAGTTGTAGTTAGCGTGATTGAGTCATGCTCAAATTTGCCGGATCATTCAACCGTCTAGTTGCTCTGGTTGTGTCATTTCCCGGCCAAGTTGCAAATATATCACAGAATGCCTCAGATGTGATTTGCAACATCTATAATGTTTTCAAACTGATAGAATGAGGGCATGCGCCGATCGCGAGATTAGTTAAAGAAGTTTCCCTTGTTTCTCTATATGTAAACCAGCAGCCGACCTTTGCCGATTTTGAGAGATTAATTTTTTATTACAATCGGGTAGCCGCGCGTGTCGTGCCGATTCGAAATCGCGACGCGACGGAATTTCCGAAAAATTAAACTATAATTAGTGATCCCCGCTGGTCAGATTATTATAAACAACGATATCAAACGCTTCGCCGGTCACTTCCCGCCCGTCTTGCTGGGTTTGGCGCCGCCATTTCGATGCGTCCGACCGGCGGACCGCGCGGCGCTCTCGGAGGAATTTCGAGCGGCTCGTCGGGTGGAGTGTCCACGGCAGACGCCAGAACGCCAGCAAAGGAGAGACGCCATGGTGTTCAAATCGAGGATAAGCGGCGCGGCCGTCGTCAGCATGTTTTTCGCCCTCGCGTTCGCGCCTGAAGGCGCGCGGGCCGCAATGCCCGTTCCCTCGCAAGATAAGGCGAGCGGTTCGGTTGTTCTCGTGTGGGGCGGTTGCGGTCCCTATGGCCATCGCGGACCATGGGGCGGGTGCCGTCCCGGCGGTCAATGGGGCGGCTACGCCTGGCGGCGGCCTTACTACGCCCCGCGGCCTTATTACGGTCCGCGCTATTGGGCGCCGCGTCCTTATTACTGGTAATCGTCGGACGGGCCGGGACGCGCCGCCGTCCCGGCCAATCCGCCGCAGCGCTGATGTTCGCGCTTTCCGGTAATTGGCGGGGTCTCCATTCATGGCCATGGCTCGAAGCCGGCGCCTTATTCCCTTTCCCCGCGAACATTGGCCGCTGGACGCCGTGAAGCGTCCAATTCTGTCAGGCGGCCTCCGTGCGACTGTCGCCAATGGCGGAGCGGCGCAGGCGGCTGCAAGTCCCGCCTGTCTTATCTGTGGCAATTTGGGGTTTCTGAAGCCGCCGGGGCGTGTACATTGAAAAGAATTAAAATATTACAAAGCGTAAACAAACTTAGAACACAGCATAATTTTTCATATGAGTAAGTATAATTACGTAAGTAGTTTCACGCAAGCGATTTATCGCGATGGCTTTCGTCTGGTTATTCAACATGCAGGCGGGTTCGGCCACGCTTGATCTCTTGAGCTTCGGCATGAGTAACGCGCGCCAGCGCGGCCGGCGCCGCTCTCTACCTCGATCGCGCGACAACATGTCGCAGATTTTGCTGGACAGCCATATGCGTCGTGGTAGTTTTTTCTTGCGTCTCAATGGCGCGCGTCCCCCTTCGGGGCGAGCCGGGCGGCTCACTTGCCGGTGTGTCGCAGCTCTCTGAAATCGAAAGAGGAGTGACGAAAATGGCTAGCAAAGAATTGGAAGCGACTTCGACCGTCTATATCATGGCGGGCGTTGGGGCGGTTATTCTTGGCGGATTGGCGGCTGCTGCGCTGGGCGGTCTCCAAAACACGATCGCGGCCGCTGTCGTGGGCGGTCTCGCGGGCGCCTGCCTGGGCCTGTTCCTCTAACCGCCTTCGTGTCGACGCTGGATAAGTTCCGGCGTCGGCCTCTCAAAGTCTCACCATCACTTTCCTCTGGAGTTCACTAGCGCCCAAGGTTTCCATGGGCGCTTTTTCGCTTGCGCGGATCGAAGCGCGACGCGGCGCGCATGTCCACCCCGGTGATCGATCCTGCGTTCGTTGAACGAAATGGTCGGAGTGGCGGGATTCGAACCCACGACCCCTTGTCCCCCAGAGAACCAAGGTAGGAAATCATACCTATTTTTACTTGTCCAAGAGCTATCAGAAAACACTTGCATTTCAATGGCGAAAGCTGTCAATTCGTCTCACGGGGGTTCAAGAGAAATCGCGACATATCGACCCTTTTGAACCCCTACTGTCCCCCGTGAACCCCCGCACGGCGGGAAGGGCTCGCGGGGGACAACCCCGACAAGGGCTCACGCCGGGGGTTCAAGAAGGGAGACGGGATGGCTGTTGTTGCTCTTACGGACGCGTTCGTCCGCAGCATCAAGCCGGGCGCGACCCGCGCGGAATATTGGGACGCGAAGGTGTCGGGGCTCTGCCTCCGCATGACGCCGACGGGCGTGGCAACATGGACTTTTCGCTACCGGCCGCAGGGCTCAACATCGTTCAAGCGGTTAAACCTGGGGCGCTACCCCGAGGTTTCGCTCGCCAAGGCGCGCGAGCGCGCGGAGACTCAACGCGTGGCCGTCTCGGGCGGCGCTGACCCGCAAGGCGAGATTCGATCCCGGCGGGAACAATCCGCGCGGGCGCTGACATTCGGGAAGCTCGCGGCGGAATATCTCCAACGCTACGCCCGAATCCAAAAGAAGTCTTGGCAGCAGGACGAGCTGCTGCTGCGCGTCCATGTCCTTCCCGAGTGGAACGGGCGCGGGGTCGACAAGCTGACCCGCGCCGACGCCGCGGCGCTGTTGGACAAAATCGCCGTGCGGGCGCCGTCGAGCGCGAATCGCACACATACTGTCATGTCCAAGGTCTTCAATTGGGCCGTCGACTCGGGGCTGCTTGAAAACAGCCCGATGACCCGCATGAAGAAGCGGGCGCGAGAGACACCGAAGGAGCGCGTCCTCTCGCCCGGCGAGATTCGCGTCCTGTGGCGGGCTCTGGAGCGTTCGAACATCGCCCCGGCGGTCGCGGCCGCTATGCGCTTCCTGTTGCTGACGGGTCAGCGCCCCGGCGAAGTGACCGAGATTGCACTCGCCGAGATCAAGGACGTCGACAACGGCGCCCGCGCCCGCATAGAGCTTCCTGCGGCTCGAATGAAGGGCGGCCGGGCTCATGTCGTCCCGCTGGCGCCGATGGCGCTGGAGATCGTCCGCGCGCAGATGCGGGACATGGTGGAAGGGCAGGCGCACCTGTTCCCTTCGACCTTCGCCAGCCGGGGGCCGATCGCGCGTCATTCCGTCTCGCAAGCGGTGCGGCGCATTGTCCCGACATTGACCCCGGATGGCCCCGATCGGGAAGCCGTCCTTTCGCTGAAGGCGAACCCGCCGACTCCGCACGATTTCAGGCGCACGGTCGCAACCGGACTCGCCGCGCTGGGCGTGCTGCGCGAAGATCGTATGGCGCTGCTGGCGCATTCCTACGGCGACATTCACTCGATGCACTATGACAAACACGATCGTTTCAAAGAGAAGCGGGCGGCGCTCGAATTGTGGGAAGCGCACATTGCGGAGATTCTCGAACCGGCAACCGGCGGCAATGTCGTGAAGCTGCGGGGGCGCAAATGACGAGCAAGTTCCTGACCGTTACGGAAGCATTCGAACGCGCGAAGGTCGACGCGCCCGGAATCGCCGAAGAGGATTTCCTGTCACAGCTGGTCGCGCATTTGCAAAGCGGCCGTATCGCCGCGAGCGCCTATGATTGCGTCATTGAGCAAGGCTTACACGGCGACCTCGGGGCAATGCGTTATGTGCCTCGTACGCCCGAGGATATGCAGCGCCGCGACATTGCCGCCGTCGAGTGGATCGAACTTGCCATTCACATGGAATCTGCAACCGCGCAACGGTGGGGACACGACCGCGCGCCGCAATGGACGCGCGATGGCGGGGACGGCGCGCCGGTATGGGGCGACGGGTATTTCGACAAGGCGCCCGTCTACACCGATTTGCTCATATGTAGCGTGAGCGGCTCACTGAAAGGGCTGTTCGTGGCGCCCGCGGAAAACGGCGTATGCGATGACGAGGCGCGAGCAATCATAACGACGGAACAAGTGAAACGCGGGGGCTTCATTAGTCAAAACGACGCCGCAAAAATTGTGCGGGCGGCGCTGCCGAAATTCCCCCGCGATCGGGCGCGCGATATCGCCAAATCTGTTACAGGAAATGGGAAGCGTGGCCCGCGGGGGCCTCGCAAGAATTGTGCGGAATAATTGTGCGGAAAAATTTTTCAATCCGCACAATTGCATAATTAGGAGCTGCATTCCTTTGTGATTATTAGGGAGATCGTCCGATCACAAGGGCGACTCAAAAGGTCGCCCGCAATAAGGAGCGATCGCCAATGAAGAGCGCCCCCCGTTATCTGCGCGAGCCACAAGTTCTCGCGCGAGTCCCCTTCTCGAAACCGACACTGCATCGCCTCGTACGAGAAAAGCAGTTTCCGCGACCCGTGAAAATCGGCCCCCGCGCGGTCGCGTGGCTGGCGGACGAGATAGACGCGTGGGACGAGAAAATCCGCGCAGAGCGAGACGCGCAGACCGAGGCCGCGTGAAAATCCCTTTTCCGTAAACCGTAATCCGGGGGTGGCACATGCGGATGACAAGCGGAGCGAAAGCCTACGTCGACGCCGCGGCGGTTGCGGGCTTCAAGATAGTTGACGTAGCGCGCGGCCGCCATTTTCGCGCAACCTTCGAGACGCCCGGCGGCGCGACCATACGGGCGACAGTGCCCGTCTCACCGAGCGACTGGCGCGGCCCGCGCCGGTTTGTCCAAACATTGCGGAAGATCGCGCGGGACGCGCGCTAATCCACAAAAAAGCGCCGCTCGGGGGGAGCGACGCCGATATCAGGTAGTATGTCCAAGCATCTCCTTCCTACCTGAAACCGGCGACAAAAGCAACCCGCGCGGCCCCATCCTCAACTGGAGGCCAAATGCGAAATCGTATCAGGATCACTAATCAGCAGTTCCTCGAAGCGCTCGCAGGGGAGGACTGGAAGCGCGTTCCCGTGTCCACGGGCGACAAGTCCTGGGTGGTCTATCCCGCCGTGTCGATGCTTCCGGCGCTCGCATGGAATACCGCCAACTACTACTGCGTCTCGGTCTTCCGTGAATCGACCGCGGGGCATTTCGTTCGCCGCGCCGAATGCTTCGACGGGCAGTTCGCCATCGTCATCGACGACGTGGGAACGAAGATCAATCTGAAGGAGCTTCTGCGCGTCATCCCCCTCCCGACATATGTTCTGGAGACCTCGCCCGGCAACTTCCACTACGGCTTCAAGATCACGAACGGGCGCGACGCGCGCGTCATCGCCGCGTTGATAGACAGCATCATCTCCGACGAACTGATCAACCCGTCGCTGCGCGATCCCGGCATGGTCGGCGTGACGCGCGTGGTGCGCCTGCCCGTGGGAGCCAACTGCAAGCCCGCCGTCGTGGCCGCCAACGGGGGCAAGCCGTGGCCGCACGTCATGCACGTTTGGGAGCCCTCACGGGCCTATACGGTCGAGCAGATGGCCGAGGAGCTTGACGTCGACATCTCCCCCGAGGCGCTGGCGCGCTTCAAGGGCGGCGGCCATACGAGGAAGGCAACGGCCGCCGAGGTCGGCATAGACCCCCTGATGAAGCTCTTTGACGCGCGGGGGATGCTGATTGACGCGACGCCCAACGACAATGGCTTCGTGGCGATCAAATGCCCATGGGCCGCCGACCATTCGGACGCCCGCGACGAGGCGGGCTATCGGCCGGGATCGGGCGGGTTCCAATGCCACCACGGCCATTGCGAAGGCAAGGGCATGAACGAACTTCGCGCGTGGGTAGAGGAGGCGTTTACAGGGGCGGAGAGGGCGGCTGCGCTCGCGGAAACCTTTGGCCCGGTGGATGAGAACGATCCAGTGCTTCAAGGCGAGATCAGACGCGCGGAGGAGCGGCACATGGCGAAGGTCGAGGCGGCCGGCGGCGGCGGCGGCCATGCTCTCCATACTTGCTCGGATGGCTTGCCAGACATTCCCGGCGGCGCGTATCCCGCCGACGAATTGTTGCCGGCCATTTCCGCGCGCTTTGCATTGGTCGACCGAGAGGGGGAAGTGAATGTTGTGCATCGCGACGCCGCCGGCGCCGATCATGTTCTCGCGCGAGGATCCTTTGAAAGTTATTTGGCAAACGTCGCTGTCAAAACCCAAAACGACAACGGCGACGAAAAATTTTTTCCGGCTGCAAAATGGTGGAAGGCCCATCCGAAGCGCCCGCCGATCCGTCGCGCGATATTCGATCCACACCGAACCGCGCGCATAGACGAATATAACTTTTGGCGGGGCTTTGGCGTCGCTCCGATTCAGGGGCGCGACAAAATTAAATCATTTCTTGCGCATTTGTGGGTTGTTATCGCTCGCCGTGACCGTCGCAAGTTTAAATACATCGTGCGATGGCTCTCATGGGCCGTGCAAAATCCTGAGAAGCGCGCGGAGACTGTTATCGTCCTAAAATCGGAATCAGAAGGTTCCGGCAAGTCGACCGTTTCCGATGCAATGCGCGTCATTTTCGGAAAGCACGCCGTTTCAATTTCTGACCCGGCGGAAATAGTCGGAACCCATGTCGACGACATAGAGTTTGCTTCCTTTGTGCAATTGGAGGAAGCGCTGTTTGCAGGCGACCCTAAGACCGCAGACAAAATTAAGCACTCGATTACCGGCGCGACGCTGCGCATAAATCCGAAGGGACGGAAGGCGTATCAGGCGCTGAACCGGCTTCACGCAATTCTGACGACCAACCACGCTTGGAGCGTTCCCGCCGGGCGCGACGCGCGTCGCTGGTTCATTTGCGAAGTGTCGGACGAGAAAGTCGGGGACCGCGCATGGTTCGATAAAATTTATGACGACTTGCAAGCCGGCGGCTACGGGCAGTTGCTTCATTATCTGCAACGAAAAAAGCTCGGGAGTTTCCATCCGCGAAACATGCCGCGGACCTTTGAGCTTGCCGAGCAACAAATTCGGAGCGCGTCTAGTATCCATCAATGGTTGTTGTCGTGCGCCGCCGACGGCGCCATCGAAGCGTATGAACGTGGTGTGCGGAAAGAGCACTTGCAATTGGAGCTTGGCGCTGACCACGCGACAACGAAGCTGTACGACGCATACGCGGGGGCGCAGAGAATGCAGGGCGGGCGCGTCGACCAGAAAATACACTTCGCCCGTATGCTCGCAAAAATTCTCGGAGAAAACGCACGTGTTCGACACGCTGGCGATCGCAACTGCCGCGGCTTCCACATCCCGCAAGCTGACGAACTCACGCAACTGGTAAACCTGTCGCTCGGCATTTGTGAGCGCGTGACCGATGGCGCGCGGGAATGCAACCGCCGGGCGGATGTGGACGATGACGACGGGGGGCCGTTTTGACGAACCGGCACATGGCACATCTGACACATATCTGGCCCAACATAACTATCTGTTTTTATTATATATATCCAGATGGTCCATATGGTCCATATATAATTATAGTTAGAAATAGAAATATAAATAGAAGAGAGGAAAGAGGGCCATCGGCGGCACCCTTATTCCTATTTATAGGTAATAAGACGAAAAATCTGGCCCATCTGGACCATCTGTATAACGGCGTAAAAACAAATAGTTACGCTGTGGCAGATGTGTCAGACGGGCCAGATGGACTTTGCAGCGTACGAGTAGAAACCCGCGTTTCGATCAATTGGGTTGAATTTGTAACTAATTGAGAGGCGAAACGATGAAGTTGAATCTCGACTCTACGCGGCGTGGCCCCTCCGGCCGCCCATTACTTCGATTGCCGCGCGCACCATCATCATCATCATCGCGCGCGGCGACCACGCCCGCCACGCCGACCACGCCCCCCGCGGCGCCGACACAGCCCGACGTTTTCGACATCATGCGCGCAAGCAAGCGCCGGCTCGCGACGCCCGCGCAGCTCGAAGCGCTGGCGAGAAAGTGGGGGCGCTCATGATCGACTTGGGCGATGCGATTCTTGAGCTCGATCGGCGGGCGGAGCAGTTCGCCCACCTGGACGGGCCGCGACTCGACGCGGAGATCGAGGGCGTCCGGCGCCGCGCCGCCGCCGCCTTCGTCGCGGGCGGCGATGACGAGCTGACGGCGTTTTTCCGCGCCGACGCTTTGATTGTGCGCCTACGCGGCATGATCGAGCGGCGCCGGCGCGCGGCGGAAAGGGGCTTCAGATGACGGCCGCCGCGCGGATGCGCCGAAGTCGCGCCAGGCGCCGGGAGGGCCGGCGCGTGTTCCGCGTGGAAGCCGATGTTGCGGAACTCGAAATAGCGTTGCAGCTCCATGGGCATCTTTCGCCGACGGAAGACGACCCGCGAGCGGTAGAGCAAGCGCTCGCCGCTCTCGTTCGAATGTTTTGCGCTGTTACGCGTAACGGCGCGGACCGGTGAATCATGGGAACAATCCGAAGGTTCCGAACGGAAGGATTCGCGAAAATGTCGAGACACGTCATTGAGCAGTTGCGAGCGCCAACCCGCAGCCATGCCACCGCCGTGCGTAACGCGGCGTGGGCGGTGTATCTGCAAGCCTCGAACCGCGTCGCGGACGCTGAAGCGCAACTGCGGGAGGATAAGACCGCGAAGGCGTTGCTGATGGCGCCGGTCGCGCGCGCGGACGCAATTGCCGGCGCGTCCACCACCGTCGGATGGGGCGATGAGCTGGTTTCATCCGCCGTGCAGGGCTACTTATCCGATCTGGCACCGCTGTCTGCGGCGAGCAAGCTTTTCGCAGCGGGCGCGCGTTTCGATTTGAACCGTCGTGAGTCCATATCCTTCCCGATCAACACGAACGTCGGAAGTCCCAGTTGGGTCGCGGAAGATGATGAAATTCCGATCGTCAGCGGCGCATTCGCCGCGGCCGACCTCGGCCCGACAAAAAAAATTAGCTTCATCATTCCGCTGAGCCGCGAACTTTGGCGGCGCTCGAATGGCCGCGCTGTGTTTGACGCGCTTGTGCGCGAAACCTTGGCGGGAATGCTCGACGCCGCGCTTTTCTCCGACACGCCCGCCAGCGATGCGGCCCATCGGGGTCTGCGCGACGGCGTGGTTGCGACGCCATCAACCGGCTTCGTCGACGCAGACATTGCGGCGCTAATGCAGGCCGTCGTTGACGCTGGCGGCGGCGGAAGGACAGCGATCATCTTGAACCCGCGAGAGCACGCCCATGCGCTCTTACGCTATCCGCAATCGCCGGTTCCGTTTTGGGCGACTCGCGGATTGCCCGTCGGCACGGCGCTGGCGATCGACCTGGACAGCTTCGCGGCCGGCGTTGGCGAGATGCAAATCATGCGCTCCGAGTCGGCGATCGTTCATATGTCCGACCAACCGTTGCCGGTCGTTTCGGGCGCTTCGGTCGTCGCAGACCCGGTGCGGAGTGCCTTTCAGACCGCGAGCATCTTCATTCGCGTGATTCTCGATTGTGCCTGGGTTTCCCGCGGCGACAGGGTTGCAGTCATGACGGGGGTGAGCTGGTGATCGAAGACGAAGGCCAGATGGTCGCGGACATGCTCCGCGCCCGCGCCGCAGAACGCGCGGAAGAGGCGCTAAGCCGCGCCAATCAGACACTCGGCAAGCCGCGCCCCTTTGCCGGCGCCGCTGATGGATGGGCGCGCGAGGGTGATGGCGCAACGGTCCCGCAATCGCCCGCCCCTTCGCGGGCTGCGCCGCCGGCGGCTGTGGCCGATGACGACGACGGTTTCGTGCGCAGGGGCGTGCTGCTGGCGCTCCTGCAAGGCGTCATCGTGCGGGAGCGCGAACACGCGGCGAAGTCGATAGAGGGTCTGGCCCGCCGCGTCGCTGTGCTCGAAGCTCGCTTGGCCAGCGGCGAGACGAAGAAGGGGAGAAAGAGATGATCGGCGACCTTGCGACCCTATACGCGCGCTGCAAGGCCAGCGGATTCGATCATGATGGCGCTCTCGATTTCATCGAGGCGCAGCTTGCGGCCGAGTTGCGCGCCGCAGTCGACGCCATCAAGGCCGGGCTTTCTGAAGACGCGCCGGCCAAATAATCCGGCGGCAATGTCGCCTGATATGGGGCGTCGCGACCGTGGATGTATCGGCGCGCGCCCCGCTCTCCCTGCCAGGGGGGAGGGTCAAACCTTCCTGAAATCAGGGGCGTAGCACCGGTGAGGGGCTCACGCGGCGATGTCCGCGCGAGAATAGGAAAAATGGCCTAAATCGTAGGATTGCGGGCGTATGTTGGTTGCTATTACCCATTTTTCGCGGTATTTGTGCGAATATATCCCCATTATTGCGAGTTTAAGGAACATGGTCACAAAACGAGCGAAAAAGGTTCCAGCAAAGCCCGCGCCCAACCGCGGCGGCCGGCCGACGAAGGCGCAGCAATTGCAGCGCCTTATTGAATCCTCCCCGGAACTGAGCAAGGGAGACGTGCGGCGGTTGTTGGGCCGCCTGGCGACTGACCCCGACACGCCGGCGCATGTGAAGGGCCAGGTTTTGCGGACCCTGCTCGGCGGCGACGGCGTTCGCGAGGAGTCGGAGGCAGGGCCGGAAACGCACGTGATCCAATGGCTGGATGGGCGGCGCGGCTGATGGGCGACGACATGCCGCACGGCGCAGTCTACCGGGGCTGCGCAATCCATCGTTTTCAGTCTGAGGACCGCATTCGCCAGATTGTCATTCCGGCGATCGACGCGGTTTCGGCGATGGAGGACCCTGACGAACTCTTCGCCTATCTGACCGACGTCTACAGGCCACCGGAGGCTCGGCTGTTGGCGAAAAGGAAGCTGCTCGATCCCGCCGATGAGGCGCGAGCGGCGGGCCGCAAGGCGATGGTCGACGTCGCCCTCGTGCGGGCATGGGCTGCGGGTCTCGATTCTCTCAGATGGGCCTCGCCGCAATTTTATGGGACCGACCTAACGCCCGGCCTGCCGCCGGGCTCGCCGCCGCTGCCGGCGCGGCCTGCGGAACACGCTGAAGCACTGCGCGCGGCGCAAAAACTATCCTCGTAGTGCAAGGATTGATTTCAAGGTGGACAACTCCACCTTGATCCTTCTTCCCTGTTTTCAGCTGGCGCGACAAAGAATAGTTTTTTCGTCGCTTTCGTAGAGCGACAAAACATACTGTATAAAAAACCACTAAAGCTGCCGATACGGGCGTTTCTACAGCGACGCTTGCCGGAATTATTTGCCTGTGCTTCGATTTGGCCGATCGCGCGGCGGCGATTTATTCCATTGAAGGAGACGAACATGAGCACCACCACCACCACCACCACCACGGGCGGCCGCTATGAACTTGGCCAGCATCTCGACACGGCTGCGGACATGTCGCGCGTTCTCTGGCTGCTTCTCCAGAATGACGACCTCTTCCACGATCCGGCCGACGCCGCAGCCGTCCGGGCGCTGGCGGGACAGGTCGAAGACGCAGCCGCAGCGGCGCGAGCGCAATTCGAGGGGCAGGGGACCGGCGGCGATGTATGACCGCGCCGCCGTTATGAGAGGAGCCCATAAACGCTACCGCGACGGCAAGCGTCTCGGGCTCGGCTGGTCTTGGTCGCAATGCCTCTCGACGGCATGGGCCGCCGAGAAGATGCGGCGCTCGGGCTTTTTTCTTGTCGGGCTGGAGTCGGACGGGACAAACCGGCGGCTTCTGTAGCGCCAGCCACAAGGGCCATTTCCGATTCGGGGGATTTGAACCCCCCGTGAACCCCCGTCGCCTTATCGCTCTGTCTTAGCTTACGTAAGTCTTTGATTTTATGGTCGGAGTGGCGGGATTCGAACCCACGACCCCTTGTCCCCCAGACAAGTGCGCTAACCGGGCTGCGCTACACTCCGACTTGGCGTCCTTATAGAGAGGCGCTCGTCGGCTTGCAACGTCGATCACGCCTTTCGCGCGGTTTCAGGAAAAGTGCGTGCTGCTTTCCGACTGAACGCCCGGCAATTGCGGGAGCGACAGCGAATCCCGTCAATCCGAATTTGCCGGATTCGCCCTACCGGCGGGTGAGGTTCAGAAGACGCTTGCATTCCTCGATTTCCGCCAGCGCCTCGCGCAAGACCCGCGCCTGCGACTCGTCGAGACGGCGCGTCACGATCACCGGCGTGTCGATCAGCGCCGGCGGATGGATGATCTGCGCCGGCGCAGTTTTCGGTTCCTCGGCGATTTGCTCGACCGGCTCCGTCGATTCTTCAGCCGGCGGCGCTGTCTCTTCCTCCTCCATTGGCTGAAGGATCGACGGCTCGAGAAAAACCTCGGGCGCTTTTGGCTCCGGCAGGTCGAGCGTCGCCTGCCGATGGGGCTCGGGGGGCGCGGCGGGCGGCTCCACGGCGGCCTCGCCGCTCTGGCGGCGGCGGACGTCCTCGATCACAGCGTCGACGCCCTGCTCGGCGAGGATGCGTTGCACCCCTTTGATAGTGTAGCCCTCGCGGTAGAGCAGATGGCGAATCGCGGCGACGAGTTCGATGTCGTGCGGGCGGTAGAATCGCCGGCCGCCGGCGCGCTTTACGGGATCGATTTCCTTGAAGCGCGTCTCCCAGAAGCGCAGCACATGCTGCGGAAGGTCGAGACTCTCCGCGACCTCTCCGATCGTGCGCAGCATCGCCATATCGTTTCTGCCGGGCGCGCTTCTGCCGGTCACATCCCATCCTCGACTCAAGACGACCGCATTCTTACATCGCCGGGCGCGCCGTTTTCAGTCGAAAATCGGACTCGCGAGCGGCCGGCCCGCCGCAAGGTGTGGACAAGCGTCGCCCCCATCCCTTAACTGCCGGCCAGAACAAACGACAACTCAGGCGAGCGGGCTATGGAAGACTGGCTTCATTTTCCCCAACCCGTGCCGGCGATCCGGCCGCATGCGAACGAAGAAAATGCGATCGCCGTGCGCAATTGGCTATGGGTCGTCGCGGCTCTCGTCTTCCTGATGGTCATTGTCGGCGGGGCGACGCGCCTCACCGAGTCCGGCCTCTCCATCGTCGAATGGAAGCCCGTCACGGGCGTCATTCCGCCGCTCTCCGAGACGGAGTGGAAGCAAGCCTTCGAGGACTACAAGAAGATACCGCAATACAAGGAGCTGTTCCCGGACATGGACCTGTCCGGCTTCAAGTTCATCTACGCCTGGGAGTGGGCGCACCGGCTGCTCGGGCGGCTCATCGGCGTTGTCTTCGCGGTCCCGCTCATCTGGTTCTGGGCGACGAAACAGCTGCCGCGATCTGTAAAGCCCAAGGTGCTTGGCATCCTCGCGGTAGGGGCGCTGCAGGGCAGCGTCGGCTGGTGGATGGTCTCCTCGGGACTGATCCACCGTACGGAGGTCGCGCAGGAGCGGCTTGCGACTCATCTGTTGCTGGCGGCCTTGATCTTTTCCGCCTGCCTTTGGGTCGCGGGCGGGCTTGGGCCGCGCGCACGTTCAATCGTGCATGAGGGGGCGGGGCGGCTGCGCACGGTGGCCACCATGCTGCTCGGGCTCGTGTTCCTGCAGATTTTCGCGGGCGGGATTGTCGCTGGCCTGCGCGCGGGGCTCGTCAACAACACCTGGCCATTGATGGACGGCGTCTTCATCCCGTCGTCAGAGGTGCTCTGGCGGCTCGATCCTGTCTGGACGAATCTCGTCGACAACCCGGTGACTGCGCAATTCTTCCACCGCATGATCGCCTATGTGATCCTCGCCGTGGCGAGCCTGCATCTCATCGACGTATTGGTGAACGTCGAGGGAAAGGCGCGGCGCGGCGCGATCATCGTTTTTGGGCATGTGCTGATGCAGATCGCACTGGGCGTTGCGACGCTCGTGCTGGTCGAGCCGCCCTTCGCCGGAACGCCGCATCTGTTGCTTGCGCTCGCGCATCAGGCGATCGGCATGGCTGTGCTGGCGGTCGCGACGCTTCAGGCGCGCCGTCTTTTCGATGACGTTTTCGCAGGCTGAGGAGTTTCGCCTTGCAGGATCTACCGTTCTTCAATCTTTCCGGCCCCGAGTTTCTCAACTTCTTCGGCGTCGTCGTCATCGCCGTGCTGGCGACGACCTTTCTCGTCATTCATTTCGCGGATCGCACTGGCCGTCGTCCGCCGCCGCCGGTTCCGCAGACGCCGGACGCGATGGAGGTCGCTTACCTTCAGGGCGGCGTGAATCAGGTCATCCGCACGCTGGTTTACGACCTCGATGAGCGGGGATTCGTCGTTCTCGGGCCGGAGTCGCGCATTGTCCCGACCGGCGCCGCGCCTCAGAGCGGTGACATGAACGCTCTCGAATTGCGCGTGCTGGAGGCCGTGCGAAACGGGCCGACCGCGCAAGAACTACTGGAGGATCGCTCGCTCCGGAACGCGCTGGAGCAGCAGCTTCAGCCGGTGCGGGATCGGCTCGCGGCCGACGATCTGTTGCAGCCGCCGTCCGTCAAGGTCTGGAGACGCCGTCTGGAGATCATCGGCGCCATTCTCATCGTCGCCGTCGCGGGCGTGAAGCTCCAGATGGCTTTTGCTGAGGGGCAGAACGTCTCCTATCTGCTTTTCCTGATGGTCGCCGCCGTCGCCGCGCTTTTTGCGGAGGGCTATGTGCTCACGCGCGACGCCGCAAGCCGCAGGGGTCAAGCCTATCTCGAGGCGATGCGCGTCGCTTACGCCGATCGCCTGAAGGAAGCGCTTGCCCATATCCGCTCGCCGGGGCCGGAGGCGCGCGCCTTCAAGGGCGCGTCGCTTTTCCTCATCGCTCTGTATGGGTTTTCCGTGCTCAAGGGCACGACCGAGGCGAAGTTTCCCGAATCCTTCGAGCGCGCATCCGGCGCTGGCGACGACTAAGGTCGCGCTTTTCGGCGCCGGCTGTTGGTTCTGACTGTCTCTTCGCGCGCCGCGGCGTAAATCGCGGCTGCGCGTCTTTTCGGGATTTACGCCCGGCGGAAAGCTTCCGGCATCTCCGCCGACCGGCGTTCGGCGACGACGTCCACCATGCGCTCGACTCCGCGATCACGCGCCTCCTGGCTCTGCGCCTTGGCGAACTCTTCATTCGCTTCCTTGTATTGAGCCTCGGCTTCTTCGAGCTGACCGCGCAATTCTGTCAGCGACGCGACGATATTGTCGCGACGCGTGCGCGCTGCGCGGGCGTAGGTCGGATAGGCGAAATGATTGGGGTCGCTGATATTGGCGCGCTGCTCTTCGAGAGCGATTTCGCGGTCGAGCTCTGTCGACATGCGCGTGAATTCCGCGATCATCGCATTCAGCTGGACGACGCGCCGGCGCTTTTCCTCGGCCTGGAAGCGCTTCAGACGAACAAGTGTATCCCGCGATTTCATGCACTCAACTCCATGACGCGACTCGTATGCGAAACAAATGATTAACTCCGCGAGACGGCGATAAATATGCATGGGGGAGGTTGCTCTTTTGTTACCGCAATCGAAAATTTACGGCCCCTGAAGAGTTAACCGCCGCTGCGCCGCCCTATTTCTCATGAGAGGGAAATCGACGGAGGAGAAAGCCATGCGGACCTTCGCACTCCAAATTTCTGCTGGCGCTTTTTTCGCTTTCAGCTCGTCCGGAGCGGTGGCGGAATCGGCTTCGGTCGTGCTCGCGAACGGGCTTGTCTGGAAAGCCGCGCCAGGCGCGTTTCAGCGTGGCGCCGAGGTCGCGACGCTGTTCGGCGACCCGACCAAGGCGGGGCCGTTCGTGATACGGCTGCGGGCGCCGGGCGGCTATCAGATCGCGGCGCATTCGCATGAAGACATGGAATTGCTGACCGTGATCTCCGGCGCGTTTCGTTTCGGTCAGGGCAAGCAGATCGATCCCGGCGTCGAAAAATTCGTTCACGCGGGCGACTTCGTCGCCATCCCGCCGGGGGTAGAGCATTGGCTCGTCGCGAATGAAGACGCCGTGGTTCAGGTGAACGGCGTGGGACCGATGAAGATCAATTACCTCGACCCCCGCGACGATCCCGCCGCCGCGCCAACGCGTTAGGCCAACTTAGGCCTGCTCTTTGACGAGGCCCGGCGACGCCTGTGGCGCGCCGCCGACCCGACGGTAGATGAACTCCGGCGCCGGCGCATGGGATTCCGTTTCGGCGAAGGCGGCAAAGCGTGCGTGATCGGGCGAGAGATGGCAGGCGGGATCGGTCGCTGCCGGATCGCCGGTGACCGCGAAAGCCTGGCAGCGGCAGCCGCCCAGATCGATTTCACGCCGGTCGCAGGAAACGCAAGGCTCCTTCATCCAGCCCGTGCCGCGATAGGCGTTGAACGCCGAGCCGTTGAGCCAGATATCGCCCAGCGGCCGCTCGCGCACGTCGTCGAATATTAGACCCGGCAGTGTCTGTGCGGCGTGGCATGGCAGGGCTTTTCCGGATGGCGTAACCGCCATGATCGAACGGCCCCAGCCGCCGGTGCATTGCTTCGGACGCGTCGCGTAATGGTCGTGGATGACGAAGTCGAAGTTCAGCACGCCCTGGAGCCGCTTTTTCGCTTCCTCGACGATCGTTACGGTCTCCATAAAAGTTTCGCGCGTGGGAATGAGCGCGGCGCGATTCACCTGCGCCCAGGCGTAATATTGGATATGGGCGATCTCGATGCGCTGTGCGTCCACCTCGACCGCGAAGTCGATGATCTGCGGCAGATGCGCGATATTCTGGCGGTGCATCGGCGCGTTGATCGTGAGGCCGAGGCCAAGCTCGCGGGTCCAGCGCGCGACGTCGCGCTTCTTCGGCACGCCTCCCGCGTAAGCGGAAATGCGATCGGCGCTCTCCGGGACGACGTCCTGAATCGACACCTGCACATGGTCGAGGCCGATCTCGGCGAGGCGCTCCAGCCGCTCGCGCGTCAACAGCACGGCGGAGGTGACGAGATTCGTGTAGAGCCCCGCGTCGACGGCGTGAGCGAGTATTTCCTCGAGATCGCGTCGCGCCGTCGGTTCGCCGCCGGAGAGATGCAGTTGCAGCGCGCCGATCGACGCCGCCTGTCGGAAAGTCTCGCCCCATTGATCGGCGGTCATTTCCGTATTGGCGCGCTCGAGCTCCAGCGGATTGGAGCAATAGGGGCACTGCAATGGGCAGCGATGCGTGAGCTCAGCGAGAAGTCCGGCGGGGCCGCCGGCGAAGGGCGCAATCGAAGAAGCAAAAGCCGAGGGTTTTGGCGGCGAGAACGGATCGACGCCGTCTCGTAGCAGGCGCTTGTCCGCAAGGCCCTGCAGCAGCGCCGTTACGTCACGCGTAATGACTTCCAGCGGCGCCGCATATTGCTGTGCGAGACGCGCGCAGAGATCCCCCACGCTCGTCCTTCCATCGATCGCGTGGAGCACGATCAGGCCGATGGGATCGAGTTCATAGGCGCGCTCGGGCGCGAGAATAACGGTCCGCTCGCGCGCGCGATCCTCATGCAGTCGCGAATAACGTGTGAAAGCGGGCCGCGACTCGGGGCCGATGATGTAGCGCGCTGCCATTTTTCTTCCCTGTCCGTCGATGTCGATCGATCGGAGCTATTCGCTGTCCGTTACTCGCCCGGACGCCACGCGCCCGGAGGTATCAGCCCGGGCGTGACATATGCGTGATTTAAGGCGTCGAGCTGCGCCCACAAGACGTCGCATTTGAAGCGCACGGCGCCGACGCAGGCTTCCTGCTCCTCGCGCGTGCGGGCGTTTTCCAGGACGTAACCGAGCGCGAATTCCGAGTCGCGCGGCGCCTGCGAGAGCCGGCGCTTGAAATAGGCCATCACATGGTCGTCCACGAAATCGTAATTCTCCAGCATCCCGGCGATGCGCTCGCGATGGATCGAGGGAGCGAAAAGCTCGGTCAGCGACGACGCAACAGCGACGACGAGCGGCTGCTCGACGACAAAGCGCACATAGGCCTCGACCGCGAATTTCGTCGCGGGCAGGGCGCCGCGGCGTGAGGCGACATACTCGCGTGAAAAGCCGAGCGCGTCGGTGAGCACCAGCCAGCGCTCGATGCCGCCGCCTTCCTCGCCGAGTCCGTCGTGATCGTGGATGCGGTGAATCCATTCGCGGCGCAATTCGCGGTCGTGCACCCGGCTCATGAAGGCGGCGTCCTTGCGCGGCACGGCCTCCTGATAGCAGTAGCGATTGAGCGCCCATGCCGCGACCTGGTTCCTGTTCAGCTTGCCGCCGTGCAGCAGCTTATGGAACTCGTGCTTGTCGTGGTAGCGCTCGACGCCGACGTTGCGGATCGCGGCTTCGAAATCTTCCCGGGAGAGCGGCGCTGCGTCGCGCCAGTCGGCGGTCACGATCTCATTCATAGCCTCACCTCCATGCCGTCCTCGCCGATTTCCCAGCCCGCCGTCTGCGCGACACGGTATTCGTCGGAGAATTCGTTGAGCACCGGGTTTGAATTATTGATGTGGACGTAAATCTTGCGCGCGACATTGAGCGGGGCGAATGCGGCCATCGAGCCGTCATCGCCGCTCATGTTCACGTGGCCCATGCGCGAGCCGGTCTTGCCCATCAGCCCCTGTTCGATCATTTCGTTTTCATGGAACAGCGTGCCGTCGAAGAAGACGAGCGCGGCGTCCTTCAGCCGGGCGGCGAGCGGCGCGTCCACCCTGGCGCAGCCGGGAATGTAGAAGAAGGACTTGCCCGTCTTCGATTCGATGACTTCGAGGCCGAGCGTGTCGCCTGCGCTGGTGCCGAAATTCGGCGCGTTCGCGTCCTCTAGATAGAGCGCGATCTTGCCGGGAACCGGAAAGGCGCGAATCGAAAGCCCGAGATCGACGCCCGCGCCGGAAAGCGCAATCGGCTGGTCCATCTGCAATTCGATGCGCGGCACGAGCGCGGGCTGCAGGATCGAGAAGATCGGATTGGCCTTGAGCGCATCGAGGACGCGTTGCGCGGCGTAGACGCTGAAGGGCTGCGCCTCGCGCAGGTTCAGCAGCCCCGCGACATGATCGACGTCGCCATTGGTGAGCGCGACGGCCTTGATCGGACTTGCGCGCAGGGGGTCGTCATGGCGCGGCGAAAGCTCCGGCGCAGCGGCGATCTGCTCGCGCAGGTCGGGAGAGGCGTTGAGCAAAACCCAATTGGCGCCGTCCGCGCTCACCGCGAGGGACGACTGCGTGCGTCGGACATAGCCGGCGACGCCGTCGCGCACCGCGCGGCAATTGGCGCAATTGCAGTTCCATTGCGGGAAGCCGCCGCCGGCGCCCGATCCCAGAATTCTGATCCGCATGTCCAGACCGGCGGCGCGCTGAGCCCGCCGCTCCTCCCGTTCTTTTTTCGTCGTTGGGGCGCAATATGCACGGTCGCGCTGCGAGCGCGCAAGTGCGGCAAATCCGCCCGGATTCATGAATTATCAAGACTTTCTCCCGCATCGGACGGGCGCTTCGCCCCGCTTTCGTCGCTTTCCCGGGCCACAAGTTCGGCTCGGGAGGGGGCGCCGGGAAAATAACTCTCGCCACGACGGGAAAATTTTCCCGACAGCGCCGGATCGAAACGATCGCCTTGTTCAAGACTGCAGCAAAACTCGCGACAATCGTTCTCGCCGCAGCGCTCTCCGGCTGCGTGTCGGATGGCGTGCGCGCGGTCGACGGCCATGTCGCCAATGCGGTTTCATATGTGGGCGGACCGCGCGGCGAGCCGATGAACGTGCCGTTGTTCGTGGCCTCCACGCGGCGCGGGGAGGGGAGCGCCGACGACGGCCGCGCGCGCTACTCGCTGACGTCGATCGGCGTGCCGCGGGATCATCGTCCCGGCGCAATCGAGCGGCCGAGCTTCGGCGCGGCGGATCGGGGTCGGCATTTCACGGTGCTGGCGAAGCGTGGCATGGACGAGCAGGAGTTCTACAACGAGGTCGCCGCCCATGTGTCGGGGCGCGTCGGCGTCTCTCGGGACATCCTGCTTTACGTGCATGGCTTCAACACGGGGTTGGACGAGGCGCGGTTCCGCCTCGCGCAGATCGTCGCCGACGGCAGTTTCTCGGGCGTCGCGGCGCTGTTCACATGGAATTCGCGCGGCGGACTGTTCAATTACGAATCAGACAAGGAGGCGGCGACCGTCTCGCGCGACGCGCTGGAGAAGCTGCTGCTGGGTCTCGCGCAGACGCCCGGGGTCGGGCGTGTGCACATCCTCGCGCATTCCATGGGCGCCTGGCTCACGATGGAGACGCTGCGCGGCGTGGCGATCGCGGGTCATCCCGACCTCGATGGGAGGCTCGGCGAAGTCATGCTCGCGGCGCCGGACATCGACCTCAACGTTTTCCGGCAGCAGATCGCGCGGCTCGACCCGCATCATGTGTCGATCTTTGTCGCAAGCAATGACCGCGCGCTGTCCATTTCCTCGCGTATCGCCGGCGACCGTCCACGGCTCGGCGCCCTCGACCCGTCGAAACCCGAGGACCGCGAGGCGCTCGACCGGCTCGGCGTCTCGGTGCACGACATCACGTCCTTCTCGACGGATTTCGTCGGACATGGCTCCTTCGCGGAGGCGCCCAATGTGGTGCGCCAGATCGGCGCCCAGCTCACCGCGCCCCGCGAGGCCGAAGCCGACAAGCAGGCGGTCATCAATCTGCGCGAGGCGGGCCCGCCCGCGCCACCGCCCAGCACGAAGATCGAGACCGAGCCGCTACCGCCGCTGGCCGGGCGGTGAAGATGCACTCATCCGAATGGGCGCTTCGAATTCGTAATGTATTTCTTTGCCGTTAAAGCAGCTTCATATATGCCGTCATCAAGAAAACGTAAAAGCTCTTTGATGCTCTTCCTGTCATTTGGAACAACGATCCTGCCGTTTTTCATTGCGATATCCAGACCCAACGAGCCCGCCTTTTCTGCGATGTCCTCAACAGGATAACTGTCCAGCACGCTCGTCTTTATAATAGCGTGAACCATCTTCCTGATGTTTTGGTCAGCAAGCTCTTTAAATGCTTGTACGTCGTCAACATGCAGGTGGCTGTTTCCACAAAATGCCTCTAGTTGCTCGTTAGTTGCTTCTGAATAAAATTGATTAAGTTCAAAAATTCTCTTTATATTATGAAAGCTTTTAAATTTAAGCTTCCCATCTTGAATAATAGCTACGATGTAATTATCGAGAGTAAAAGCTGGATCTGTCAGCTCCTTGAAGGAGTTTCCATCCAGCATAAGTGAAAACCTCCTAGCAAGAATCTGGTTTGCAGAAAAATTTTGAATTAAAACCTGTCTTGTTCCTGCAATTTCAATAGAAGTAAAAAGAGCCTTTATTGATTCCGATAAGAAATTTCTTGCATCTATTTCTGGATATGACATGGCATTTGCCGAAACTGCGCCAGTAAGTAAGGTTGCTTCTTCAGGTAAATCAATGACTAAAATTTCGTCATTGTCGGGCTTCCAATCGCCGGCGAAATCAACTTCGTCAGTTACGCCGTCAAGGAACGAGACGGCTTGTGCTTGGAATATTCCTTCAATTTTCGACTGAACTGTTGCGGTAACCGAAACTCTTTTCACCGTCGGGCGGTCGTGAATTTTGCAAAATGCGAACAGATTGCTCATATCATCGCTCCAAGTCTAACAAGATGTATTCGGTAAGTTGACCAACCATGAGGGTGTCTGCTGCGGTGCGGAGATGCTTCTTCGTAATCAATACAAAGGTTACGCCATCTGTTGACTCGACCTTATAGAAGTGCCAACCCATGAGTCCGAGAAGCGGGTTGAAGTGATAAGAATAGCCAAACGCGGTTATAAATGAAAAAATCGCAATAACAGGAATCCATAATTCCCAGTTGAGGGTATTTATCTTATCTGTAAACAGTGGCAGTAAATACAATAGCATAAATCCGACGTTTTCCTTGTCTGCAGCCTCAATAGAAGATGCCTTAAAGCTTATCTTCTCAATATTATTTCTCGCGAATGTTACTACTATTAAGCATAATATTACCGATAAGATGCTTACAAAGGCGGCAATGACGGATACTCGAATTTCATTTTGTGTGTATGCAACCCAAGCGTAAGTGAACCCCACAGGTGCAATTGACGAAGCGGTGAGCATTAATCGTGCAATGCCACTCAGCATAACGCCACTCCACCCACCGAGCGTCTAGCGAAAAATCAGATCATTTATGTCTCGGAATAACCGGCGTATTTGCTCGCTCTCTCGGCGTCCGCCTTGCTCAAGGCGTTGAAGCGCTTCACGCTCAACGGGATCATCGCAAGGAAGGCGATGCTCACCACAGCGAGCACTTCCATCGGATAGATCGCGAGCAGCAGCGCCGTGACGCCGACGCCGAAGAGCACGGGGATCACGAGATCGCGCGGGATGCGGCCGATGCGCTTGCCGGAGAAATGCGGGATGCGGCTCGCCATCAGGAAGGCGATGGCCAACACGTAGACGATATAGAAGGCCGCCGCGGTTTTTGTCGCCGGCAGCTCCAGCACGGAGAAATGCAGATAGAGCGGCAGCAGCACGGTCACGGCCCCGGCCGGCGCCGGCATGCCGACGAAGAATTCCGCGTGCCACGCGGGCCGGGTCGGATCGTCGATCATCACGTTGAAGCGCGCGAGGCGCAGCGCGGCGGCGATCGCGAAGACGAGAACCGCGAACCAGCCGAGTCCCTTGATCTCGTGCAGCGTCCACAAATAGAGCAGCAGCCCCGGCGCAACGCCGAAGTCGACGAAATCCGAAAGCGAATCCAGCTCCGCGCCAAAACGCGACGTGCCCTTGATCGCGCGCGCCAGACGCCCGTCGAGCCCGTCGAGCACCGCCGCCGCCATGACAGCGGTGACGGCGGTCTCGAAATGCCCCTCGATCGCATAGCGGATGGCGGTCAGACCCATGCAGAGCGCCAGCAGCGTAACGAGATTCGGCAACACGACGCGCAGCGGAATGTTGCGGAACCTCAGCCGGCGGCGCTCGGAGGCCGTCAGTTCGTCTGCGTGCGGTTCGTTCGTAAGGGGCTCGTCGGTCATGTGCGGTCTCAACCGGCCTTGAAGGTGATCGCGGGCGCGCCCGCGTTCATGTCGGCGAGGACGGTTTCGCCGGCGATGGCGCGCGTGCCGACGGCGACCATCGGGCGCGCGGAGGAGGGCATGTAGACGTCGACGCGCGAGCCGAAACGGATGAGGCCGAAGCGTTCGCCGACGCCGACATTCTCGCCTTCCTTGATGAAGCAGACGATGCGCCGCGCGACGAGGCCAGCGATCTGCACGACGCCGAAACGCCCCATCGGGGAGTCGATGACGAGGCCGTTGCGCTCATTGTCCTCGCTCGCCTTGTCGAGGTCGGCGTTGACGAAAAGGCCGGGCTTGTAGGCGATCTTGGTGACGCGGCCCGTAACCGGCGCGCGATTAACATGGCAGTCGAAGACGCTCATGAAGACGGAGACGCGCTGCATCGGATCGGCGCCCATGCCGAGTTCCGGCGGCGGCAGGAAGAAGCCGATCGAACACACCACGCCGTCGGCGGGGGAAACGACGAGCCCCTCGCGCAGCGGCGTCACACGCGGCGGGTCGCGGAAAAAGTAGACGCACCATGCGGTGGCGATGAAGCCGATCCAGCCGAGGGTCGGCGAAAACCAGTCGAGAAGGAAGGAGACAACCGCGAAGCCCGCGATGAAGACATATCCCTCGGGATGAATGGGGACGAGGACTTTGCGAACGGAATCGATAATGGACATTTGGTGCAGGCTCCCGTTGCGCGGCGCGGCGAGTCAATCTGAGGGCGATTGCGACTGTTTGCCATGTTGCAGCGCCAAAGTCACGGCCGTGCGACGGCCTCAGCGCAAGCGCCAGATGCGGCAGGGCGCCCCGGCGGGCAGCGGCGGCGTCCCCGCTTCGCGGATCAGCAGCGCTTGCGATTGCGTCAGCTCAGTAAGGAGCGACGAATCCTGCATGGGTTGCGGCGTCGCGATCAGGCGGCCGTCGGCGCCGGTCGTCAGCCGGGCGCGCATATAGTCGCGCCGCCCCTTGTTCGCGCTCAGGTCCGCGCCGGCGACGGCCGCCTCGGTCTTGTCCTCTCCCGCGCGCGGATCGCCCTGCAGCGCGCGGATGAGCGGCGCGAGGAACACCATCGCGCAGACGATGGAGGCGACGGGGTTTCCCGGCAGGCCGAGGATGCGCATGTCGCCGAGCGCGCCGTGGATCAACGGCTTGCCGGGGCGCATGGCAATGCGCCAGAAGTCGAGCGTCATGCCCTGTCGCGCGAGCGCCGGACGCAGCAAATCGTGATCGCCCACCGAGGCGCCGCCGAGGGTGACGAGAATGTCGGCTTTGGCCTCGCGGGCGAGGGCGATGCCGCGCTCTAGCTCGCCGATGTCGTCGCGGAAAAGGCCGAGGTCGATGATTTCGGCGCCGGCGTCCTCCGCGATGGCACCGACCGCATAGCCGTTGCAGGCGATGATTTGCGACGGCCCGGGCTCGGCGCCGGGCGGCGCGAGCTCGTCCCCGGAGGCGAGGATGGCGACGCGCGGTCGGCGCGCAACCGCCAGCGCCGCGTGATTCATCGCGGCCGCCAGCGCCAGTTCGGCCGGGCCGAGACGCGTCCCCGCAAAGAGCGCGGCCGCGCCGTCGCGGAAATCGAGGCCCGCCGTCCGGATGTGCTGGCCCGGTTTGACGGGGTCTTTCGCGATGATGGCCGAGCCTTCGGCCACGGCGTCTTCCTGAAGGAGAATCGCGTCGGCGCCGGCGGGGACGGGGGCGCCCGTGAAGATGCGGACGGTTTCGCCCGCGTTCAGCGTCGCGCCATAGCCGTGTCCCGCGGCGCTTTCGCCAACAAGGCGCAGGGGCGCGCCCGAGGCGAGATCGGCGGCGCGCAGCGCATATCCGTCCATGGCGGAGACGTCGACCGGCGGCTGGGTGCGTTTCGCGACGAGATCGCGCGCCAGCGTGCGGCCACGCGCGGCGTTCAACGCGACATTTTCCTCGCCGAGCATTCCGGCGCCCGCCAGCACGCGGGCGAGGGCGTCGTCGACCGAGAGGAGCTTGTTGTCAGCCATTGCGGGGGAGCCTCTGTTCATGTGGGAGCCTCTTCCGGCTCGCATGGAATCTCAGTCGTCGCGCCGCCAGTCGCCCGACTTGCCGCCCTGTTTGGACACCAGCTCCACGCCCTCGATTCTCATGGCGCGGTCGGCGGCTTTCAGCATGTCGTAGATCGTGAGGCAGGCCACGGAAACCGCCGTCAGCGCCTCCATCTCGACGCCGGTCTTGCCGGCGCAACTCGCCTCGACGCTCACTCGCACGCCGGGCAGCGCTTCGTCGGGCGTAATCTCCACCGTCACGCTCGACAGCGGCAGGGGATGGCACAGCGGGATGAGGTCGCTCGTCTTCTTCGCCGCCATTATCCCGGCGATGCGCGCGACGCCGAAAACGTCGCCCTTCTTCGCCTGTCCCGCAACGGCGAGCGCGAGGGTCTCCGGCGCCATCACCACGCGCCCGCGCGCCTGGGCCACGCGCTTCGTGTCGGCCTTGGCCGAGACGTCGACCATATGGGCTTCGCCCGTCGTGGAAAGGTGGGTGAGTTTGGTCATCCGAAGCGTTTTCGCGCGTTTACCCATCAAAGATATGTCGGGAAGGAAGGAAGGTTTCTCGTAAAATCCAGACAGTAAGCGACTTTGCTATATCGCTCGCCATCCGCGTTAGAAATTCGCATCCGAGCTCTTCAGTCATCCGTGTTTTGTCCGTTGATCCACGTCGCCTTCCCTGTGAGTGCTGATCGATCCGGATCTCCCTCCATACCCGCCTCATCCTGCGTCACCACGTCGATTCGACATTTTAAGCGCGACCTCGTCCATTTCCGGCATGTGAGATGTTGGATTGTATCTCGCCGCTCTAGCCATCCGATCTGAAAAGCTGCCCATTGACATTTCATTCGTCGATCCGTTTGCGGTTGGCTTCCAAGCAGTCCACTTATACCTCGCCGCTCCGTCTTCCTCCTCGGCGAAGGCATCCGACGACGAGTTTTTTGCCGCATTGTGGGCGTCTGACTTATTCCCTGTCCATCTAAACGGATTATATTTTGCGCCTTCAGTCATTTTAGCAGTAAGATTATCGTTCGGGCTGTATGACTTTTCGTGCGCTGAGGCTTTCGATCTATCGTATTCGGGAGCTTTTTTTTTCGACTGGCGGCTTGGCTTCGTATGGCTATAGGCGCGAGCGCTTTCAACTCTTAGGCCGGCACTCTCCGAATTTAGCCGGTAGATCAAAGCAAAGAAGTCGCTACCGGCTATGTGCTGCGCGCGGCGGAGCGCTGATAATGCCTCGGCGTCATTGCTGCTCGTTGTGAGCAAAAGAAGTTTAACAATACGGTCGAGATTTTCGGCTGAGAGCGCCATATACATCTACCGCAGTTAAAAGCTATTTTGAACACGCGACAAGTATAGGCACGCTCGTTTCACTCGCAGCGCCACTCTCGCGCACCTTATCCAAACAGCAGCGCGCGCGTCGCCGCCTCCACGTCCTCCTGCCGCATCAGGCTTTCACCGACGAGGAAGGTGAAGATGCGCGACTTCTCCAGGCGCAGGCAGTCGTCGTGAGTCATGATGCCGCTTTCCGCGACGATGATCCTGTCGTGCGGAACCTTCTCGGCGAGGCGTTCGCTGACTTCGAGCGACACCTTGAAATCATGCAGATTGCGGTTGTTGATGCCGATCAGCCGCGTCTCCAGCGCCAGCGCGCGATCGAGTTCGCGTTCGTCGTGGACTTCCACCAGCACATCCATGCGCAGATCATGCGCGGCGGTGTTGAGCGCCTTCGCCTCGTCGTCGCTCACGGCCGCCATGATGATGAGGATGCAATCGGCCCCGTAGGCTCGCGCCTCGAACACCTGATAGGGATCGAAGAGGAAGTCCTTGCGGATCGCCGGCAGATGCGTGGCTTTGCGGGCGGCCTCGAGATCTTCGAGCTTGCCCTTGAAGGAGGGCCCGTCGGTGAGCACGGACAGGCAGGCCGCGCCCGCTTTTTCATAGGCGCGGGCGATTTTCGGCGGATCGAAATTCTCGCGGATGACGCCTTTGGACGGGCTCGCCTTCTTTACTTCGGCGATCAGCGCGATTCGGCGCTCGTTCAATTTCTGTTCAATCGCATGCACGAAGCCGCGCGGCGGATCATGATCGCGCACGTTGCGTTCGAGAGTCGCGAGCGGCATGCGCACCTTGGCCTCGGAGATTTCGGTGCGCTTGTAAGCTTCGATTCGATCCAGAATATCGGTCATGATAGCTGCCTGCAGCGAGCGCAGCGCGCCCTGCCTTTTGATTTCGTGAGATTAGCCGATTAGCGGGCGCAATCCTATCCCTCCAAAAGGTCGCGGACGGCGCGCGTCACGCGTTGGAGGCGCGGATCAGCGCGTCGAGTTTTTCGCGCGCCGCGCCCGAATCGAGCGCGCGGGCGGCCTGCTCCGCGCCGTCACGAATGTCAGCGGCGCGCTCGGCGACGACGAGTGCGATCGCGGCGTTGAGCACGGCGATGTCGCGATAGGCGTTCTTTTCGCCCGCGAGCACGGCGCGCAGCGCTTTCGCATTATGGGCAGGGTCGCCGCCGACGAGTTCCTGCGCCGTCGCGCGGGGGAGGCCGGCGTCCTCGGGCGTGATGTCGAAAGCGCGTATCGCGCCTTCCTCCAGTGCGACGACATGGGTGACGCCGGTGGTCGTCGCTTCGTCCAGCCCGTCCTCGCCATGCAGCAGCCAGACGCGGCGGGAGCCGAGTTCAGAGAGCGCGCGGGCGAGAGGCTCCAGCCACTCTCGGGAGTAGACGCCGATGGTTTGCCGCTCGACGCGCGCCGGATTGCTCAGCGGGCCGAGCAGATTGAAAATGGTTCGGACGCCGAGCTCCGAGCGCACCGGCGCCGCGAAACGCAGGGCAGGGTGATGCGTCGGGCCCGCCATGAAACAGACGCCCGCCTCGCGCAGGCAGGCGCTCGCGGCCTCGGGCGGGATGCCGACCTTCACGCCCAGTTCTCCCAGAACGTCCGAAGCGCCGGAAAGAGAAGATGCGGCCTTGCCGCCATGCTTGGCGACGATTGCGCCGCAGGCGGCGGCGATGATCGAGGCGAGCGTCGAAATGTTGTATGTGCCGGCGCCGTCGCCGCCGGTGCCGACAATGTCGATCGCGCCCGGCGGCGCCTCGACAGGCGTCATGGCGGCGCGCATAGCCTGAGTTGCGCCGACGATCTCCTCGACCGTCTCTCCGCGCATCCTCAGTCCCATCAGAAAGGCGCCGAGCTGCGCCGGCGTCGCCGCGCCCTCGAAGATCAACGAGAAGGCCGCGCGGGCTTCGTCCCGGGCCAGCGGTTCGCCTTCGGCGATAACGGCGATGTAGGGTTTGAAGTCGCTCACGCCACCTTGGCCCGGCCGCGCTGCGCGGCGTTCCACTCGTCGGCGAGATCGAGGAAATTGCGCAGGATCTTGTGGCCGTGCTGCGAGGTGATGCTCTCCGGGTGAAACTGCACGCCATGGGTGGGCAGCGTCTTGTGGGAGAGCGCCATGATCAGCCCGTCGGGCGTCTCGGCCGTGATGTGCAGGCACTCGGGCAGCGTTTCGCGCTTCACGACCAGCGAATGGTACCGCGTCGCCTGGAACGGCCCCTCGATGCCGCGGAAGACTGTCTCGCCATGGTGCAGGATGGTCGCCATCTTGCCATGGATCGGCAGCGGCGCGCGGATCACCTCGCCTCCAAAGACCTCGCCGATGGACTGGTGACCGAGACAGACGCCGAAGATCGGGATCGTCTCCGCCGCGGCCCGGATCAGGTCCATGCAGATGCCGGCCTCATGCGGCGTGCAGGGGCCGGGCGACAGGACGATGGCGTCCGGCCCGCCGGCCAGCACCTCCGCCACCGATACGGCGTCGTTGCGGCGCACAGAGACATTCGCCCCCAGCTGGCCGAAGTAATGGACCAGATTGAAGGTGAAGCTGTCGTAATTGTCGATCAGCGTGACATTGGACATTGCTGTTACGGGTCCGGTTTCGCCGCTCTTGGCGCTGAAAGTCCCATAGGCCGCGCGGCGGCGTTAGGCAACCGTCCGAGAGCTTTGGCTGCGTCTCGAAAACCGCCAGTCTGGGCGCGCGTCTCGGATCATCATGATCTCGGCCAGCGACTGACGGGTTAGCAGGCCGACAAGCCGGCCGTCAGGGTCGATCACGCCGACGGTCTCGCCGCCGTTGAGAGCGGGCAGCGCCGCATCGACCGTGGCGTCCGAATTGATCGTCGGCGTCTCCTTGCGGGCGAAGGGCGCGATCGGCGCGCCGGGGTCGGAGGTGCGGAGCGCCTCGACAATGTCCGAGCGCGACAGCAGGCCATGGAACCAGCCGGCCGAATCGAGGACGGGAAAGTCATCCTGCGACGTTGCGAGCAGAATCTCAACGGCCTCGTTCACGGTCGATCCCCGGTCGATCGTCGCGATCCGCGTCTCCATGGCGTCGATCGCGCTGAGGCCCCGCGCCGCCTCGGACATGCTGGTCATCTGCGCTTCGCCGGCGGCGGCCATGTAGACGAAGATGGCGATGAAGACGAGCATGGGATGGCCGGACGTAAGCCCGAGAAAGCCGAGCAGGAAGGCGAACCCCTGGCCGATCTGTGCGGCGATGCGGGTGGCCTTGTCCTGTCCGAGCCACATGGCGAGCCCGGCGCGCAGCACGCGCCCGCCGTCCATGGGGAAGGCCGGGATGAGGTTGAAAATGGCGAGAAAGATGTTTGTCGCCGCGAGCCGCTCCACCATGCTGATCGAGGGATCGCTGATCTGCGCCGCGTCGCCGAAATTGAAGGCGCCGGACAGGGCGAGCAGCACGATGGCGATTGCGACGTTGACCATCGGCCCGGCGACCGCGATCAGCAGCTCCTGATAGGGCTTCTCCGGCATCTTGTTCATGTCCGCGACGCCGCCGATCGGCAGGAGCGTGACCTCGGGCGAGACGATGCCGAATTGCCGGGCGGTCAGTATATGGCCGAACTCGTGCAGCACCACGCAGGCGAAGATCGCCGAGATCAGCAACACGCTCTGGCCCGCGGCTTCCGCGCCTCCGCGCTGATAGGCGGCGAAGCCGATCCAGGCGAGAAAGAGCAGCAGCGTGACGTGGATGCGGACCGCGGTCCCTTTGAACGTGCCTATCGTGAAGGACCAGCGCATGAGGTCGCCCGGGCGAGAGGAAAGTTAATTTACCAGAAAATAGAGCGTCTGCCCCGTTCGCGCCAGATCGACGGCTCAAAAACGAAAATCGCCGGCGAAAGCGGCTTGGGACGCTTTGCCGGCGAAAAGTTGAAGACTGCGGGAGAAGAAGTCGAAACCTGAAATGTCAGAGGCGATAGCGGATCTGGTCGGTCCAGAAGCGCTCCAGACGCGAAAGCGACGTGTTCAGATTGCGGAACTCGTCGCATGAGACGCCGCCGATGTGCTCGACCGTCATCGCGTGCTTCTCATAGAGCTGCGAGACGATGTCATGGACTTCCTTGCCCTTGGGCGTGAGGCTGATGCGGACCGAGCGACGGTCGAGGCGCGAGCGCGCGTGATGCAGATAGCCCATCTCGACCAGCTTCTTGACGTTATAGGAGACGTTGGACCCGAGATAATATCCGCGCGTGCGCAGTTCGCTCGCGGTCAGCTCCTTGTCGCCGATGTTGTAGAGGAGGAGCGCCTGCACCGAGTTGACGTCGCCGCGATCGCGACGATCGAACTCGTCCTTGATGACGTCGAGCAGGCGGCGATGAAGGCGCTCCACGAGCGTCAGAGCCTCGAGGTAGACGGGACGAATTTCGCTGATGCGTTCCGCGCGGGCCTGCTGCGGGGCGGTTTTCGTGACGGCGCTCATCGTCTTCTCCATTTCCTCGGATGCATCGAGCATCTCTTGATCGGCGTTTGATGAGTTCAAATTAGATCAATCCGAATGAAAAGCAGTTTAAACAACAAGCTGAATCTGACGTTTACCCAGTAAAGCCCGCATTGGGTGAACAACGGCTAAACTCAATCGCTCGTTTACGCTGAATCTTCCTTAAGCATATTGAACCGCGCGCGCTCGCGGAGGTAACGAAGTTTAACGAGTGCCGGACCGCGCCTTTAACGAAACGTCATTTTGTCTCTTGTCGCGCGCTAAACACCGGCCTAGCCTGTGGAAGACGGCGGATCGCCGCCACGTTCGGGCAGACCGGACGGCACTGCATGAGGGAGCCTCATGATGCGTTACGACCTTGCGGTCTTCATCGGCCGTTTCGAACCCTTTCATCTCGGACACCTTGCGATTTTGCAGCGCGCGCTGGCGCAGGCGGAGCGCGTGGTCGTGCTCGTCGGCTCGGCCGATGCGCCGCGCAATGCGAAGAATCCATGGACCTATACGGAGCGCGAAGTGATGATTCACGCCGCGCTCGGCGTGGACGGGAAGCGCGTCGTGACGCTGCCGTTGCGCGATCATCTCTACAATGAGAACGCCTGGCTTGCAGAAGCGCAGGCGCAGGTCGCGAGCGTCGCGGGCGACGCCAGATCGATCGCGCTCTTCGGCTTGAGCAAGGATGCTTCGAGCTATTATCTGAAGGCATTCCCGCAATGGGAGCTTGTCGACGCAGCATCCGTGCCTTTGCTTTCCGCGACGGAGTTGCGTCGACATCTTTTCTCTGAAGACGCAGGCGCGTTGCGGCTGATCGAAGCCAATGTTCCGGCGCCCGTTTTCGAGATCATCAGCGCCTTTCGCAACACGGCCGCCTATGCGCAGACGCTCGATGAATTTCGTCATGTCGAAAACTATCGCGCAGCCTGGGCGAAGGCGCCCTATCCGCCGATCTTCGTCACCGTAGACGCCGTCGTGGCGCATTCGGGCCATGTGCTTCTGGTGAAGCGCAAGTCGCAGCCGGGCCGGGGCCTGTGGGCCTTGCCCGGCGGCTTCGTCAATGAGAGCGAAACATTGCGCGACGCCGCCATCCGCGAATTACGCGAGGAAACGCGGCTGAAAATTCCTGCCGCCGTATTGCGCGGCAGCATTCGCGGCGAAAAAGTTTTCGACTATCCCGAAAGATCGCTGCGCGGGCGCACGATCACTCACGCCTTCTATTTCGAATTTCCCTCGGGCGAATTGCCGGGCGTGCGTGGCGCGGACGATGCGGCGCGCGCGAGGTGGATTCCGGTATCCGAAATTCAGGGCATGCGCGCGAGCCTGTTCGAGGATCATTTCTTCATTCTCGAACATTTTCTCGGCGCCGCCTGACAACGCCCATTGATCCCGCGAGGGGAGAGACCCCGAAGCGGAAGTAGCGCGCGAAGGAGTTTCGCCATGACCCTTTCTTTCAATCCGATCCTCAATACGGACAGCTACAAGACCAGTCATTTCCTGCAATATCCGCCGGGAACGACGCGTGTCTTCTCCTATGTCGAAAGCCGGGGCGGCGCCTATGATCGCACCCTTTTCTTTGGCTTGCAGGCGATTTTGAAACAGGAGTTCCTCCGCCCCGTCACGCAGGAAAACATAGCGGAAGCGCGCGAGTTGCTCGCTTTGCACGGCGTTCCTTTCAACGAGGAAGGCTGGCGCCGGCTGATCGAAAAACACGGTGGACTCTATCCGCTCGAAATACGCGCGGCCCCGGAGGGCAGCGCCATTCCTGTCGGCAACGCGATGATGAGCGTCGTCAACACCGATCCGGAATTTTATTGGCTGACAAGCTATGTCGAGACCGCGCTGCTGCGCGTGTGGTACCCGATCACCGTCGGCACGATCAGCTGGCACGTGCGCAAGACGATCGCCGAGGCTCTGGAAAAGACGGCCGACGCGCCCGCTGACGAACTGCCGTTCAAGTTGCATGATTTCGGTTCTCGCGGCGTCTCCAGCTACGCCAGCGCCGCGCTCGGCGGCCTTGCGCATCTCGTCAGCTTCAAAGGCACGGACACTCTTGCGGGCATTGTCGCGGCGCGTGATTTCTACAACGAACCGATGGCCGGTTTCAGCATTCCCGCCGCGGAGCACAGCACGATCACGGCCTGGGGGCGGGAAGGGGAGTGCGACGCCTACGCCAATATGGTCGCGCAATTCGGCAAGCCGGGCAAAGTCTTCGCCGTCGTCTCGGACAGTTACGATATTTACGCTGCGGTCGATCATCTTTGGGGCGAGCGTTTGCGCCAGCGCGTCGTCGACAGCGGCGCGACTTTGGTCGTTCGGCCCGACAGCGGCGATCCGGAAACGATTGTCGCCGATACGCTGCGGATTCTCGGCGAACGCTTCGGCGTCGACGTCAATTCAAAAGGCTACAAGGTGTTGCGCCATGTGCGCGTCATCCAGGGCGACGGCGTCAATCCCGAAAGCATAAGGAAGATGCTGTCGCGCATAGTCGCCGACGGCTTCAGCGCGGCGAATGTCGCTTTCGGAATGGGCGGCGCGCTGTTGCAGCGGCTCGATCGCGACACGCAGAAATTCGCCTACAAGGCCAGCGCGGCCGAGGTGAACGGCGCCTGGCGCGACGTCTACAAGGATCCCGTCACGGACCATGGGAAACGCTCCAAGCGCGGTCTTCTCGGCCTTGTGGCGGGACCGCATTACACTACCGTGCCGGTGGATGGCGAGCGCTTCCAGCCCATCGGCGGCGGGGTCAATCTCCTGCGCCCGGTTTATCGCAATGGCGCGCTGCTCGTGGATGAATCGCTCGCTGAAATTCGTGCGCGGGCGTCGGCGGCCGAGTGATCACTTCGCCGGGGGGGCGGTCTCGGGCGCGGCGCGGGCCTTCCGCTTCTCGGCCTTTCTTCGCCGGCGTTCGCGCAGCCGCTGCGCATCAACGTCGCGGCCGGCCTCGAAGGTCAGGCCGAAATACATCAGGATGAGAAGGGCGTTGACGCCGATGAGCCAATAGCCGCCGATGAAAAAGCCCGGCATGCTGAGCGTGAGAAAAATCTGTCCGCTCGCGATCAGCAGCCAGAGCACGCCGCCCCACGGCGTCGCAAGCCACAGGCCGACGCCGGCGATGAGATCGAGCACCGCGAAGAAGATCACCGCGAAGGCGGCGTTCTGCGGCATGGTGTCGAAGATCGATTGCGGCGCCGACAGCACGATGCGCCAGTGCATCAACCCCTGCACGATCCAGAACAGCGCGACGATGCGCATGAAGCGCGACAGCAGCGCCCCCCATTTCGCGGTTTCGCCCGCAGGACCGGGGTCGCCGACGCGGATCGGACGATAGGGGTCGTCGCCGTCATCATATATGGTCGGGTCCGCCATCCATGGTCCTTCGTGTGCGCAACATCATGCCGCGCGCTCGTTAATTTTCGCTCTTACTGGCCTCGGCGCGCGCGCGTCGCGAAACGCACGGCTTCCTCCGCCGCGCGGAACAGCGCCTTCGCCTTGTTCACGCATTCGCGATGCTCATATTCCGGCTGGCTGTCGTAGACGACGCCGGCGCCGGACTGCACATGCATCCGGCCGTCCTTCACGATGGCCGTGCGCAGGACGATGCAGGTGTCCATCTGCCCGCCGGAGCCGAAATAGCCGATGCAGCCGCCATATATGCCGCGCTTGTCGGTCTCCAGTTCGTCGATGATCTCCATGGCGCGCACCTTCGGGGCGCCGGAGACCGTGCCGGCCGGGAACCCCGCAGACAGCGCGTCGATACAGTCGAAGCGCGCGTCGTCGAGTTCGCCCTCGACGTTGGAGACGATGTGCATGACGTGGCTGTAGCGCTCGATGGTGAAGCTGTCGGTGACGCGCACCGTGCCCGTCTTCGCCACGCGGCCGACGTCGTTTCGGCCGAGATCGAGCAGCATGAGATGTTCTGCGCGCTCCTTCTCGTCGGCGAGGAGGTCGGCGGCGAGGCGCTCGTCCTCAGTCTTGTTGTCGCTGCGCCAGCGCGTGCCCGCGATGGGGCGGATCGTCACCTTGCCGTCCGCCACGCGCACGAGAATCTCGGGGCTCGAACAGACGATCTGGAAATTGCCGAAGTCGAGGAAACAGAGGAAAGGGGCCGGGTTAACCCGCCGCAGGGCGCGGTAAAGGGCGAAGGCGGACAGGGCGAAAGGCGCCGTGAAGCGCTGCGACAGCACCACTTGGAAGATGTCGCCCGCGCGGATGTATTCCTTCGCGCGCTCGACCATTTCGAGGAAGCGCGACTGCGAGGTGTTGGAGACCGGCTCCTGCACGAGAAGTTGCGGGTCGGCGCCGGTTTCGCGATGTTCGAGCGGGGCCTCCAGCGTCGACACGATCCTGTCGAGGCGCGCGAGGGCGGCCTCATAGGCGGCCTTGGCCGTGACCCCGGCGCGGGGGCGCACGGGCGTCACGATGGAGATCTCGTCGCGAACCGTGTCGAAGACGACCATGACGGTCGGGCGCAGCAGCAGCGCGTCCGGCACGCCGATCTTGTCTTCCTTGGCCGGCGCGAGCCGCTCCATCTGGCGCACCATGTCGTAGCCGAGATAGCCGAAGACGCCGGCCGCCATGGGCGGAAGCTGCGTCGCCTGAGGGACGGCCGACTCGGCGATGAGCTGGCGCAAGGCGATGAGAGGCGGCGCGTCGCAGGGCGTGAAGGCGCCTCTGTCTGTCAGCGCGTCGCGGTTGATCTCGGCCCTGTCGCCCACCGCGCGGAAGATCACGTCCGGATCGAGCCCGATCATCGAATAGCGGCCGCGGGCGGCGCCGCCTTCGACGGATTCGAGCAGGAAGGTCGCGCCCGGCCGCTCGCGCGACAGCTTCAGATACGCCGAGACCGGCGTTTCGAGGTCGGCGACGAGCCTGGTGACGACGAGCTGCGCGCGGCCCGCGTCATAATTCTCGCCGAACTCATCGAGGGACGGTTCGAACATGGCGCCGGTCACTGTTCCTTTTCCGTCCCCGTCGCGGCTTCGAGCGCCTTCTGGTTGATTTCGACGTTGAGCGCCTTTTCCAGTCCGCCGACAAACTGCTCGAGCAGGTCGTTGTGCAGCGCCGGCCTCAGCTGTTCGGCGATTGTCTTCGACTCGATCGAGAGGGGGTCGAAGGCCGGCGCCGTCGAGTCCTTCACGAAAAACACCAGACGACCGGCGTCACCGGGGAGCGAACCCGCTCCGCGCGGCGGCACGTCGAAGAACTGCACGATCGTGGGGTTGTTGAAGTCGGGGCGAGCGGCGCGCTTCACGTCGGTTGCGCGCTTCACCTCGGCGTTCACGGACTTGGCGACATCCTCGATCGGCTGACCGGAGCGCAGCTTGCCGACAAGCTCGTCGGCCTTCTCGGCGAGCGCCTTTTGCGCGGCCTCGTTCCGCATGGCTTCCAGAACTGCGCCCTTCACTTCCTCGAAGGTCTTCTGGCGCGCGGGCTCGACGGCGTTGACCTCGAACCAGACATAACCGCCGTCACGGGTCGCGACCGTATCATTGTCGACGCCGACGTCGGAGGCGAAGGCCGCCTTCAGCAGATCGGGGCCGGCGGGCAGGTCGGCGATCGCCTTGCCGTCCTTGTCATGGCCGGCGTCGTCCACGGCCTCGATCACGCGGACGTCGAGGCCGACGCCCTTCGCGGTCTCGGCGAGAGTCTTGCCGGCGGCGCGCTGGTCCTCGATTGCGTCATGGAGACGGCGCACCTCCGGGCCAGCCTTTTGCGCGGCGATCTCAACGCGCAGTTCCGGCGCCGCCTGTTCGAAGGTCTTGGTGTAGACCGCCGGGGCGATCGACTTCACCTGCGAAATCACCGTGCCGAAGGCGGTCTTCACCGGTTCCGCGAGGCCGGGCTTGGCGAGGGCGAAGACGGCCGCGCCGACCTTGGCGTCGCCGAAGTCGCGCTGCTCGACCAAGCCGAGATTCACGTCCTTCGGATTGAGCTTGAGCTCGGCAGCCAGCGCGTCGATGTCCATACCGCCCTTGAGCCTGGCGAGCGCGTCCTCGGCTTCCTTGTCGGTCTTGAGGACAATTTGGCGCACGTCGCGCTTTTCGGGCGTTCCGAAGCGCCTGGCCTTTGATTCCTCATAAAGCTTGCGGACCTCGTCCTCGGTCACTTCGCCCGGCTTGCCGACGCTCGTCGGGCTGACGACCAGCGCCGTCAGCTTGCGATATTCCTTGGCGCGGAAGGTCTGCTCGCGCTCGTCGAAATATTTCTTCAGCTCCTCGTCGGACGGCGTGGACGCGGGGCCGGCGGCCGACACGGGAAGCACGAAATAGTCGATGGTGCGCGATTCGTTGCGGAACCGGTGGATCGCCTCGATCATCAGGCGCGGCGGCTCGACGCCGTTGGTCACCAGGTCCGTCAGGAGCTTGCGCAGATAGGCGCTCTTCTGGTCGGCCACGAAGCCGCGCTCCGTGAAGCCGGCGTCGCGGGCGATCTGCTTGAAACGCTCGACGTCGAACTTGCCGTCGGGGCCCTGGAGCACCTTTTCCTTCGCGAGAAGCTGCTGGGTCGTCTCGTCGCTGGACGCAAGGCCGAGCTGGCGGGCCTTCTGGTCGAGCGCGACTTCGGTGATGAGGCGCTCCAGAACCTGCAGGTCGAGACCGGCCTGACGCGCCTCCTGATTGGTGACCGCGCGGCGCAGGCGCTGCTGGATGCGGCGCAATTCGTTCTGGTAGGCGTTGCGGAAGGAGTCGACGCTCACCTCGCCGCTGCCGACCTTCACCAGCCGGCTGGTGGTCATGCCGCGAAAGACGTCGCCGACGCCCCAGATCGCGAAACTGACGACGATGACGCCCATCACCACCGCCATGATGGTGCGGCCGATCCAGTTCTGCGAAGCGACGCGCAGGCCCTCTAACATGATTTTGGCTTCCCTTGTGCGTAATTCGGGCTGACCCGCCCCCCGTTTTGGCGCGGGACTATAGGGAGGGGCGGCGGCCGTGGCAATGAGCCGCGGAGAACAGCCTCGCGCCGCGTCGATATGCGTCATTGCGGGCTCAGGCGGGACGATACAATTTGGCCGCCGAATTCAGGCCGCGGGAGGTCAGTAAGCCGACCCGGGCGCATTTCTCGTAAGGAGCATTGATGGACGACACCACCACCACCACCATCAGCGCCGAAGCCGTCGAGTCGCTCGAAAAAATGGGCGCCGGGACGGTGGAGGGGGAAGAGACCGCGACCAAGGCCGCTCGCCCGCAGGTTCAGCCGCCGCGCGAGGACGTGCGCCGGCTCCGCGCCGATTCGGACGCGATCCGCCACGCTTTCGAGTCAGGGGAGTTCCCCTACAAGACCCGGCTGAGCAACAGGGTCTATCTCGCCCATATGGAATCTCTCCAGGTGGAGCTGCTGAAGGCGCAGAACTGGGTCAAGGAGACCGGCCAGCGCGTCGTGATGCTGTTCGAGGGCCGCGACGCCGCCGGCAAGGGCGGCACGATCAAGCGTTTCATGGAGCATCTCAATCCGCGCGGCGCCCGTGTCGTCGCGCTGGAAAAGCCTTCCGAGCGCGAGCGCACTCAGTGGTATTTCCAGCGCTACATCAATCATTTGCCATCGGCGGGCGAAATCGTGTTCTTCGATCGCTCCTGGTACAATCGCGCGGGCGTCGAGCGCGTGATGAATTTCTGCACGCCCAATGAATATCTCGACTTCATGCGACAGTGCCCCGAGCTCGAGCGCATGTTCGTCAATTCGGGCATCGGCCTCTACAAATACTGGTTCTCGGTCACGCGCGAGGAGCAGACCCGCCGCTTCAAGGCGCGCGAGACGGATCCGTTGAAGCAGTGGAAACTGTCTCCCATCGACCGCGCCTCCATGGACAAATGGGACGACTACACCGAGGCGAAGGAGGCGATGTTCTTCTTTACCGACACAGCGGACTCGCCATGGGTGGTCATCAAGTCGGACGACAAGAAGCGCGCGCGCCTAAACTGCATGCAGCACTTCCTGTCGAGCCTCGACTACCCCAACAAGGACACGAGCGTCGTGCGCGGCCCGGACCCCCTGATCGTCGGCGCGAGCGCCCATGTCATCGGCCGCAGCGAGCATATCATCGGCAAGTCGCTCGACCTCGACAAGAAGCGCAAGCGGAGCTGACATCCGCCGGCTCGAAAAAAGAAACCCCGGCTGCCAACATCAAGGCTGCCGGGGCTTTGTGTTCGGGCCGATGACCGTTTCGTGCGTCAGGCCTCCGCCGTGAATGTGTGAGCGTGAACGTCGCGTCCGGAGTGCCTCTTCAGAATCTCGGTCGCTGTCTTCTCTCGCTCGGCGTCCCAGGTGCGGACCCATAGCAGCAATCCGCCGTGCACGAGCTGCTCTTCCAGATATTTCGCATGATGCTCACCGATGAGTTCAGCGAGCGCGGCGCCGACCATTCCCCACGTTCCGGTGGCGACTGCCGCAGCGCCGAGCGCTGTCGCGACCGTTCCGCCCGAAACGAAGACCGCCGTGATCGTGGCGGCCGCGCCGAGATAGACGAGCCCGCCAATTATGGCTCCCTGAGCGGCGCCGATGGATTCGAGCGAAACGTAATGCGTGCGCGGCGTCTCCTTGTCGTCTTCTAGAGGGTGTTATGTACTTTGGTGATTGATTGTCTTAGTAGAATCGGATGTCTCCGATTCGCAAACCTTATCCGTCTGACGTCAGCGACGAAGAATGGTCGCTGGTTGCGCCTTATCTGACGCTCATGGACGAAGGCGCGCCGCAGCGTCAACATTCGCTGCGCGAGCTGTTCAACGGCCTGCGTTACGTGCTGCGCTACGGCATCGCCTGGCGCGCCATGCCCAACGATCTGCCGCCATGGTTCGCCGTGTATCAGCAATCGCAGCGCTGGCTGTCGGCGGGCGTGTTCGAGGCGCTTGCGCAGGATCTGCGCGCCCAGTTGCGCGTCGCTTCCGGGCGGGCGGCGGAGCCGACGGCGGCGATCATCGACAGCCGCACCTTGCGCTCGACCCCTGAGAGCGGCCCACGAGCGGGCTATGACGGCGCGAAGCGAAAGCGCGGCTCGAAGCTGCACATGGCAGTCGACACATTGGGCCATTTGCTGGCGTTGCATGTCACGCCGGCGAATGTCGATGACCGCGCCGAGGTCGGCAAGCTCATCGCAGCCGTGCAGGATGTGACAGGCGAAAGCGTCGAACTCGTTTATGTCGATCAGGGCTACACCGGCGAAAAGGCGTCCGAGGCCGCAAAGGCGCAGGGCGCCGAGCTTTGCGTCGTCAAACTCGCCGAGGCCAAAAAAGGCTTCGTGTTGCTGCCCAAGCGCTGGGTGGTCGAGCGTTCATTCGCCTGGGCGACGCGATGCAGGCGGCTCGTCAAAGACTACGAGCGCTATGCTCAGAGTCTGTCCGTGAACTTCATTCTTGATTACAGAGCCTTCTGAGCATCAGGCGGATGGAAGCGAGGTGCAGAAACGCGAGCGCCTTGCAATTGAGGTTTTCGAAGTCCTTTGCCAGCCTTCGGCAGCGACCAAGCCATGAAAAGGTTCTTTCGACGACCCAGCGTCGGGGCAAAACCTCGAAACCTTTGGCGGCATCCGAGCGCTTGACGATCTCGGTGACGACGAAGGGCAAGGCCTTCTTCTGCGCGTCCCTGAATTGCGGACCCTGATAGCCGCCATCCGCGAACAGTTTTTGCAGAAACGGGAATTTTCCCAACATCGTGCGCAGGACGAGAACGCCGCCGTCGCGATCCTGGATGTCGGCAGGATGAACGAGCGCGTGAAGCAGCAGCCCTATCGTATCGACGAGAATATGCCGCTTCTTGCCCTTGATCTTCTTTCCTGCATCGTAACCATGCGGATCGATGCGACGCCCCCTTTTTCTGCGCCTTTCACGCTCTGGCTGTCGATGACCGCGGCGGTCGGGCTGGCCTCGCGCCCCGCCGCTTCGCGGCATTTCACGTAGAGAGCGCGGTGGATGCGATCGAGCGTCCCGTCATATGTCCAAAGATCGAAATAGCCGTAAACCGTGCTCTTGGGCGGCAAATCCTTCGGGATCGCGCGCCACTGACAGCCGGTCGAGAGCACATACATCAAGCCGTTCACAACCGCGCGCATCTCGACCGTGCGTTTCCCTCCACCCCGCTTCGCAGGTGGGATCAGCGGTTCGACGAGCGTCCATTCCGAGTCGGTCACGTCGCTCGGGTAGCGCAATTTGCTGCGATCGTATCGCGCACGATTTTCATTCGTCCACATCGGCGGCCCCTTCGAGAATCAGGCCGCATCATTGAATCATAACCGATTCATCCGATTCAACTTGTCCTCGGACCGACACTCAGACCCTCGCAGGACTCCACGTCGTCGCCTTCGCATGTCTCATGCTCAAGCGCGCAGCAGATTTCATGATCCAAGGTGCATAACACCCTCTAGTTCAGTCACCTTCTTGTATTTGTGGCCAAGCTTCTCGTCGACCGCCTTCTCGCCGGCGAGGAGGCTGATCTCAGCACGGTCGAAGCCCGAAGACATCAATTCGTCGATCGCCGCCTGAAGCGTGTCCGCGTCGGTGAATACGCCGACCACTTCGCGCATATTGCTCAGCTGCTCGTCTGTGACCATTTGCAAAAGCCCCTCTCAATGTCGCCCCGCCCCGAGCGTCGAATTTCCGCTCCTCGATAAAAAAGGTTCCGCGCTTTCCCGTTTCAAGAATATTCGCGCGGGTAGATTTGCCGAGGCGGGTCTAAGCCTCGAAAATCGTTTTGGAATCGACGCGATGTGGCCAATCGACGCGCGGCGTCCGCCTACAATTTCCCAGGACGGCGGCTAGGTAAGTTCTGAAATCAATTATTGCGAGGGACAGCGTCATGCCGGTCGATCAGAAAACCATAGATGCGCTGCGAGAAGCGATCGACGAGGAATACCGCTCGCGCGCAACCTATCGAAGCGTGATCGACGCTTTCGGGCCGGTGCGTCCATTCGTGAACATTCTCGAGGCGGAGACGCGGCACGCCGACGCTCTGCTGAGTTTGTTCGAGTGTTTTGGAGTCGAGCCGCCGCAGGACAAATGGGCGGGGAAGGTTCGCGCCCCGACAACGCTCGTCGAGGCTTGCCGGGCTGCGGTCCAGGGCGAAATCGAGAACGCCGCCATGTATGATCGGCTGCTGAATCAGATCAGCGATCCGGAGGCGCGCAAGGTGATGCAGCGTCTCAGGGAAGCGTCGCTGGAGCGCCATCTTCCCGCGTTTCGTCGCTGTCTTCAGCGCGAAACGGGCGCGGACTGAACTTTTGTTCCCCGAGGGCGCTCTCGCTGCTTCTTTCGCTGCTTCCTGACGCTTTCAGTTTTGCTGCCGCGATCCTCCCCGGGCCGCGTGCTTTCCTCCGCCGGTCGCGGCGCGGGAAGCGGGGCGGCCTGTTCGCCGCCGGTCGCCGGCTCCGGCTTGTCGGCCGGGGCGGGGGAAGGGGCGGGGGCCTCGCGGGGCGCGGTCTGCGCCGGGCCCGGCGGGGGCGCCGAAGCCGCTTCTCCGCCGAGCATCCAGCCCCCGAGCCCCACGAGGATGACGCCGCCCACGGCGCGGCTGACGGCGGCGTAGCGGGTGTCGACGATCTTCTGCACGGCGAACGCGGCCAGCCCGAAAATGATGAGATCGTCGAGCATGAAGAAGAGCACGTAGAGCGCGACATAAGCGTAATGAAGCGCAGCCGGAAGGCCGGTGAGCGCCAGCACATGCGTATAGATCGCCGGCAGCGCCGCAGAGCACATGAATTCGATCGCATTCACCGTGAATGCGAGAGCGACGACGGTAAGAAGGCTGGCGACGCCGATCGGCGCCGCGACGATCTCGCGTTCCCAAGCCATCGTCCGGCGGCGCTGCTCCATGTCGCCCACTTCACAAGCCACCTCGCCACGATTGACCGCGAGCTGGATGAGATGGTCCACGCCGAAACCGATGGCGAGGAGCGCGATGGCCTGAGTGAGCGGACGCACATAGCCGAGGAACAGAAAGGCGTTCAGCCACGCGGTCATGAAGAGAAAATAGAGGATGCCCGAGGAGACCACGAAGATCCCTACGAGCCACCAGATCTTGCGCCGGTCCTGAAGATTGACGATCAGCGAGATCAGATAGACGAGCACCCACATCGCGCAGGGATTGAACCCGTCCGACAGCCCCATCAGCGCGGTCAGCGCGAGCAGCGAGTGATGAGTGGGGTCGATCTCCCCTAGCAGCGGCAAGGTGATTTTCGGGGGATCGGCGCTGGCGCCCTTGGGATTTGGCCCGTCGAGCAACTCGCGGAGTTGCGCGCCGGTCGTTTCTCCGGAGCCGAAGCCGGTCATGTAACGCGCGCCGTAAACGAACATGGGAACGGCGACGCGCGTCATGCCGAAGCGCCTTGCGACATCGACGAGCAGCGCTTCTCCCGCCGGCGTCGAAATATCGTGGAGGACGTAGTCGATCCCCGGCTGCGTCTTCAGATAGTCGATCGCCTCGTGACAATGGGGACAATCGGGAGAGAAGAACACATGCAGGCGGCCATCGTCCCGCCAGTCGCGCGCGGGCGTCGAGGGAGATGTCCAGTTCGCGAATTGAAGCGAAAGGAATGCGGCGCCGAGAACCACGGCGAGCAGGATGCGAAAACGCGACAAGGTCGGGATTCTCACGAGACGCAGGGGAGCCGGCCGGCCGTCCCGTGTCCGGGCGGGCGACAGCCGGTCATGTAAGGCCTCGATAAGGCTCGATCACGGCTACAAATTGTCGCTCCGGCCGGAGGGCCCGGCTCAGCTTTCCCGCGCTCCGGCCGTTTGCGCCGGCTGCGGGACGCCCCGTTCGTACCAGCCCTTGCTCCGGTTCACGATCCACACCACCGACAGCATCACCGGCACTTCGATGAGCACACCCACGACTGTCGCCAGCGCCGCTCCGGAGTCGAAGCCGAAAAGGCTGATCGCCGCCGCCACCGCCAGCTCGAAGAAATTGCTGGCGCCGATCAGCGCCGAAGGGCCCGCCACGCAATGCTCCTCGCCCGCGACGCGGTTGAGCGCATAGGCGAGCCCGGAGTTGAAATAGACCTGTATCAGGATCGGAACGGCGAGCATGGCGATGATCGCAGGCTGACGAATGATCTGCTCGCCCTGAAAACCGAACAGCAGCACCAGCGTCGCGAGCAGAGCGATGAGCGACAGCGGTCCGATCTTTGAGAGCGCCTGCGACAGCCGCGCCTCGCCGCCCGAAGCGAGCAGACGCCGGCGCGCGATCTGCGCCACGATCACCGGCACGACGATATAAAGCGCCACGGACAGAAACAGCGTGTCCCACGGCACGGTGATCGCCGAGAGCCCGAGCAGCAAACCGACGATCGGCGCAAAGGCCACGATCATGATCGCGTCATTGAGGGCGACCTGACTCAAGGTGAAATGAGGCTCGCCTTTCGTCAGATTGGACCAGACGAACACCATGGCCGTGCAGGGCGCCGCGGCGAGCAGGATCAGCCCCGCGATGTAGGAATCGATCTGTTCGGCCGGCAAATAGGGCCGAAAGAAATGGCCGAGGAAGATCCACCCGAGCAGCGCCATGGAGAAGGGCTTCACCGCCCAATTGACGAAGAGCGTCACGCCGATGCCGCGCCAATGGCGGCCGACGTCCTTCAGCGCCACGAAGTCGATCTTCATCAGCATGGGCACGATCATCAGCCAGATCAGCGCCGCGACGGGCATATTGACCTTGGCGACCTCCATGCCGCCGATGACGTGAAAAACGGCGGGGAGGAAATGGCCGAGCGCCACGCCCGCAACGATGCAGAGCGCGACCCAGAGGGTGAGGTAACGTTCGAAAATCGTCATGTGATCACTCAAGCTCCCACATGTGGATGTGTTGCGCCTTCCATGTCGCCGATCTCGCGCAGCCGCGCCCCGAGCGCCAGCCTGTCGAGCCGATGTAGCGGGATGGCGCGGAACTGGTCGATCCGATTTTTCAGGTAGCGGAAGGCGGTTGCGAAGGCGCGCTGCTTCTCGATGTCCGACCCTTCCACTGCGGCGGGGTCTTCGACGCCCCAATGCGCGGTCATCGGCTGACCCGGCCAGACCGGGCAGGCTTCACCCGCCGCGTTGTCGCAGACGGTGAAAACGAAATCGATCTCCGGCGCGCCGGGCCCGGCGAAGGCGTCCCAACTCTTGGAGCTGAAGCCTTCGGCCGGATAGCCGAAGCTCGCGAGCGTCGTCAGCGCGTAAGGGTTGACGGCCCCTTTCGGCTGGCTGCCGGCGGAAAAGGCGTTGAAGCGCCCGGCGCCGTCGCGGCGCAGAATCCCCTCCGCCATGATCGACCGGGCGCTGTTGCCCGTGCACAGAAACAGCACATTGTAGATTTTTTCGCTCATCTTTCGGTCTCTTCACATTTGGCGGAGAAAAGCGCTCGAGCAGGCGCGCAAGTCGCGCCGCCGCAACAATCTTCCACAAGGAAACGGACGAGCGCGTTCAGCCGCGAGAGCTCCGCGCGATAAACGACGCTGCGGCCGCTTCGGGCGTTCGTAACGAGCCTCGCGTGCGAAAGGATGTTGAGATGCGCCGATAAGGTGTTTTGCGGCACGCCAAGTTGGCGCGCCAGTTCGCCGGCCGGCAGACCCTCGGGCTCATGCCGCACGAGCAGACGAAAAGCGTCGAGGCGCGTCGGTTGCGAGAGCGCTGCGAGACAGGCGAGAGCGTTTTCGGATTCCATATTTCCAGATATATCGAAATTTATGACATGTCTATGACAGAAGAAACCGCTGCGCCCGCCCGCCGCATTGCTCCTGCGCCCGAGGCTCTGTTACGAAAGCCCGTTCTTTACATGGAGCGTTTTGACATGACCCGCCGCCCGCTCGTCGCCGGAAACTGGAAAATGAACGGCTTGCGGGCGTCGCTCGCCGAAATCAAAGCGATGGGGGCGGCCTATGATGAAGCGCTGAGGGCGCGCGCGGAGCTGATCGTCTGTCCGCCGGCGACGCTGATCGCGCCGGCCGCAGAGGCCGCTTCGCGCGGCGGGCTGGGGCTCGGCGGGCAGAATTGCCATGCGGCCGAGAATGGCGCCCATACCGGCGATATTTCAGCCGAGATGCTGAAGGACGCCGGCGCCTCCTATGTCATCGTGGGCCACAGCGAACGGCGCGCGGACCATGGCGAGACGGACGCGATCGTGCAGGCGAAGGCCGCGGCGGCCTTGCGAGCGGGGCTTACGCCGATCATCTGCGTCGGCGAAACGCGCGCCGAGCGGGAGGCGGGCGACGCGCTCGGCGTCGTCGGCGAGCAAATCGAAGGCTCTTTGCCGGCGGACGCGCCCGAACAAATCGTCGTCGCCTATGAGCCCGTATGGGCGATCGGCACGGGACTGACCCCGACGCTCGCCGATGTCGCGCAGATGCACGCCTTCGCGCGCGAGCGCATCGAGGCGCGTCTCGGCCGCGGCAAAAGCGCGACCGTGCGCATCCTCTACGGCGGCTCGGTGAAACCCGCCAATGCGCGGGAGCTGATGGGCGTCGCCAATGTCGATGGCGCGCTTGTCGGCGGCGCGAGCCTGACCGCGAAGGATTTCATGGCAATCGCCGCCGCTTATCGGTAAGGCGCCCAGACTTGCCGCTTCGCGGCGCCCCCGGTATAAGCGCGGCGCTTAACCTTTCCCAAACTCCAACAGACGAGGCGATGCGCTGCCATGGCGATCGAACGCACTTTCTCAATTCTCAAGCCCGACGCGACCAGGCGCAACCTCACCGGCAAGATCAATGCGCTGATCGAGGGCGCGGGCCTGCGTATCGTGGCGCAGAAGCGCATCCGCATGACCCGTGAGCAGGCCGAGACCTTCTATGCGGTCCACAAGGAGCGTCCTTTCTTCGGCGAGCTCGTCGATTTCATGATCTCCGAGCCGGTCGTCGTGCAGGTGCTCGAAGGCGAGAACGCCATCGCGCGCTATCGCGAAGTGATGGGCGCAACCAATCCGGCCAACGCCGCGCCGGGCACGATCCGCAAGGAGCATGCGCTTTCCGTGGGCGAGAACTCGGTGCACGGGTCCGACGCGCCGGAGACCGCCGTGGTCGAAATCGCGCAGTTCTTCTCGGGCAACGAGATCGTCGGCTGAGTCTCTCGATAAATCACTGAGAGCCGCCTCATGCTTCGAGGCTCCAGTGGAGGGGACTCGAAGCGCGAGGGGCGATAACCCGACGTCAGCAGTGTCATGGCCGGGGCGACCCGGCCATTTTCATTTCGGGAAATACCGCGCCATCATCCGGTCGCGATAGGCGACCAGATTTGGCTTCGCCAACGCCGCGTCGCGAATGGGGGATTCAGCCAGCGGCGCCATGATCGCGGCGAGGAAGGCGAAGACCGTCGCGTCCGCGCCGCAGGGATTTTCTCCGAACAGATAAGGCCGATCCCCGATCAGCGTCGCCAGCGCCTCTATGTCGCGCACGCCAAGGACATCGACCTCGGCCACGCTGTGTCGGCCGATTCCCTGCGTCCATAAATTCTTCGCGATGCGCCGGCGCATGTACCATTTCGCGAGAGGCCGGATCACGGCGGGAATTCCTCTGAAGAAATTCGCGGGTCCGCGTTCGAAATTGGTGTCGTCGAGCCAGAAGAGCCGCGCGACGATCCAGTAAAGATGTTCCTCGCACATTTTCTCGACGCACCAGCCGACGGCTTTGTGCGCCTCAGTGAGATGTGCGTCGAAGTCGATTCCGCGCGTCTTTTCGAGATGAAAGCGGATGAAGGTCGAGTCAGCGACGATCACGCCGCCGTCATCGATGTAGGGCTGCTTGCCTTTCGGCGCCTTTGCGAAGCCCTTCCGGTCTTCGACATAGTCGAGGCCCGCCATCCTGAGCAGCGTCATCGCCTTGACGACGAAGGGCGAAGCGTCGGGCAGGCCCGCGATGGGCGTGAAGCAATAGAGAGTGATCATGACGATCCCGTTCCATTAAGACATGGGAGTTATCGCGCGTTTCATGTTTGTGCGACACAGGGTCCGCGCCTTGTGCGGTTCCTCACGTTCCCGACGTCGCCGCAATGCGATACGTTGAAAACCGCCCGCTCGGCGAGCCCCCAAATTCGGCAACGGACAGACGTGATGAAGCATCTTTCGGGACTTTTCTTATTGCTGGCCGCATCAATCGCTCCGTGCTCCCTTACCCGAGCGGAGCAGGCCGCTCCGCCGGATTGCCGGAACGGAACCTTCGTCCAGACCGGCGGCAAATACAGCCTGTCGAAAATCACGGGCGAAGATAAGGCCTTTTTGCTTTCGGACACGCTTCCCTGTCCGGGCGACAGCGCCGCGTGCCGATCCGGCGGCTATCTCATTCCCGGCGATCTGGTCATCGCGGGTCAATCCTTCGGCGCCTATCGCTGCGTTTTCTATCGTAATCAGAAAGACAGCGCTGGTTCAGCCGGCTATGTCCACGAGAGCCGGCTTCTTCCCGAGCCTTCCGCGACGCTGACTCTCGACTCGTGGCTCGGCAAGTGGCGGAAGGGCGATGACTACATCTCCCTGCTCGCGAGGGGCGGCAAGCTGCGCGCCCGAGGCGAGGCTTTCTGGCCTTCCGCCAATCCGTCGAAAGAAGCGGCTCCGGGCGGGCCGCATCTCGGCGAAATGTCCGGCTCCGCGTCGCCGACGGGGAACCGGGTCACTTTCATCGACGAAGAAGATGAATGTCATGTCGAAATGACTTTGCTTCCGCCTTTCATGCTCGCGGCGGATAATCAGAGATGCGGCGGCATGAATGTGTCGTTTGGCGGAGTCTATCTTCTTGCGCCGCCCGCTTCGGCTGGCGGAAGAAAGAAAAGATAGACCGCGCTCGGCCTGAGCAGCGACGAACGCCCTTTCACGTCGGAGGACGCCTTACGGCGCGACGAGCGCAGCGTCGCTCGCGGGCAGAGCCCCCAGCACGCGATTGCCCTCCACCCGTACGGCGCCCGACGTCACGAGCCGCAGCGCCAGCGGGTAGATGACATGCTCCTGTGAAAGGACGCGCGCGCCGAGCGTCTCCGCCGTATCGCCATCGAGAACGGGCACCGCGGCCTGCGCGACGATGGGGCCTTCGTCCATCTCCGGCACGACGAAATGCACGGTGCAGCCATGGATCTTCACGCCATCCGCAAGCGCGCGTTCATGCGTGTGCAGGCCGCGATAGGAGGGCAGCAGGGCGGGGTGAATGTTGAGCATCCGCCCGCGCCATTGATTGATGAACCATGGCGTGAACAGCCGCATGAAACCCGCAAGACAGATGAAGTCGATCCGGTAGGTCTCTAGCACCACCTGCAGCGAGCGCTCGAATTCCTCGCGCCCCGCGTAAATCTTGTGGTCCACGGCTGCGACGGCGATCCCGGCGGCTTTCGCTTTCGCCAGCCCCGGCGCGTCGGGGCGGTTGGAGAGAACGAGCGCGATTTCGGCGGGGTAATCCTGCGCGCGCGCGGCCAGGATCAGCGCGTCCATATTGGTGCCGCGGCCGGAGATGAGAACGGCGGTGCGCAGGCGTGTCACAACCCCAGCGCCCCGCGCAGGATCACGCGCTCCTGGCCTTCTTCCGGCTCGACAATCTCGCCAATCTTCACCGGCCGCTCGCCGACTGCGCGCAAGGCCGCCTCGACCTCGCTCGCGCCATCGGCCGCGGCGATGATCACCATTCCAATGCCGCAGTTGAAGGTGCGCAGCATCTCACTTTCGGCCACCTCGCCGGACTTGGCGAGCCAGCGGAAAACGCGCGGAACATCGAAAGACGCGAGGTCGAGTGAAATGCCGAGGCCCTTGGGCAGCACGCGCGGGAGATTGTCGGGGAAGCCGCCGCCGGTGATGTGCGCGAGCGCGCGAATGTGCGGCGTGCGCTTCATGGCGGCCAGCACAGGCTTCACATAGATGCGGGTCGGCTCCAGCAGGGCGCGCGCGAGATTCATGTCCGGCGCGAAGGGGGCCGTCGCGTTCCAGGCGAGGCCGGCGCGATCGACGATGCGTCGCACCAGCGAGAAGCCGTTGGAGTGAACGCCGGAGGAGGGCAGGCCAAAGGCCACGTCGCCCGGATAAACGTCGCGCGGCAGCAGGCCCTTGCGCTCGACCGCGCCGACGGCGAAACCGGCGAGATCGTAATCGCTCTTGGAATACATGCCCGGCATTTCGGCGGTCTCGCCGCCGAGCAGGGCGCAGCCGGCCATCAGGCAGCCGTCGGCGATCCCCTTGACGACGGCGGCGGCGACCTTCGTGTCGAGCTTGCCGGTGGCGTAGTAGTCGAGAAAGAACAGCGGCTCGGCGCCTTGCACGATGAGATCATTGACGCACATGGCGACGAGATCGATTCCGATCGTGCCGTGCAGGCCCGACTCGATCGCGATCTTCACCTTGGTGCCGACGCCGTCATTGGCTGCGATCAGCAGGGGATCGCTGAACCCCGCGGCCTTGAGGTCGAACACGCCGCCGAAGCCGCCGATTTCACCATCCGCGCCCGGACGGCGCGTGGCGCGCACGGCGGGGCGGATCATGTCGACCAGCCGATTGCCCGCGTCGATGTCGACGCCCGCCTCGGCATAGGTGAGGCCCTTTGAATTATTTTGCATTGCGAGATTTCCCGTCGGGCCTCCCCGCCCGTGTTCGGTAAATGGGCGAAAGCGACGGCGGCTGTCAAATGAGACGTTGTGGGTTACGCTCATGTGAGGCCGCGCACGGTTTTTCGACACGGCCGGTGTAGGGATCGTCGGCGACAAAGGAGTCGCGTCATGAAAACACGCATCAGCACCGACGATCTTGCCGCCGCGCGTGAGGCCGGCGTCATCGACGCAGCGACATTCGAGCGCCTTTTGAGATTTCTGGCCGCGCGTGCGTCGGCTCATGCGCCGGCGCATCAGGCCCCGCGCTATGATTTCGTGAACCTGCTTTGGTACGCCGGCGCGTTGATCGTGCTCGGCGCCATGGGCATGTTCTCGACCACGGCCTTCGGCCTGTGGGGCGACAAGGCGCTTCTGACGACGGCGGTGATCTACGCCGTTCTGTTCACGCTGGCGGGCGCCTATCTCTGGCGGCGCGATCTGCGCACCCCGGGCGGCTTGCTCGTCACCTGCGCGGTCGGCATGGCGCCGCTGGCGATCTTTGCGTTGCAGTCGTTATGGGGCCATAGCCCCGTGGACGACGGCCATTCTTATCGTGAGTTCTATGTCTGGATCAAATCCAGCTGGCTGCCGATGGAGCTGGGGACGATCGCGGCCGCGCTGCTTGCGCTGATCGCCTTTCCCTTCCCCTTCCTCGTGATGATCATCGCCTTCTGCCTGTGGTTCATGTCCATGGATCTCACGCCATGGTTGATGGGGATCACGGAGTTTTCGTGGGAGCAGCGCGCGATGGTCAGCATGTATTTCGGGCTGCTGGTTCTCGCCGTCGCGTGGCTCGTCGATCTGAAGCGCTGGAAGAACGGCGATTTCGCGTTCTGGCTGCACCTCTTCGGCTTGATGGCCTTCTGGGGCGGACTGACGGCGCAACACAGTGGCGACGAATTCGGAAAGGCGATGTATTGCGCGATCAATGTCGGGCTCGTCGTCCTGTCCCTGTTCCTGATGCGCCGCGTCTATGCGGTCTTCGGCGCGGTGGGCGTGACCATGTATCTCGGTCATCTGGCGTGGGACGTCTTCAAGGACTCGATCCTGTTTCCCTTTGCGCTCTCCGGCATCGGCGTGTTGCTGATCGCCTTCGGCCTGCTGTTCCACAAATATGGCAAGGCGGTCAGCGACACGCTCGGCGAACTGATGCCGGCGCATCTTCGCTTCATGCGCCCCGCTCACGCGCGGGAGGAGAGGTGAGGGCGCGCGTGTGCGCCCTCACACGTCTTTCGCGGTTAATGCCGCTTAAAAGCAACATCGCAAGACGCTCTATTGGAGTTAGCGATGTCGTTTCGATTAGGACTTTCTGCGCTGATAGGAAAACAGAGGCCGGAATCCATTTCCGGGCCTTCCCGTTCCATTTCCGAAACAAGGGACAGCTTCCTCGCCGGCGCGGCGCGCGAAAAGACCCCGCCGACCGGCGTAGCCGCGATCTGGCGGCGGCGATCGAAGGAGAGGCCCGGCTCGGCTCTGTCGAAGCGGGGCTGAAGGTCGCGTCTGGCCAGCGCCCGGAACTTTTTGTCGGGGCGGCTTACAGGCCGCCTCTCCGGTTTTCTGGGCGGAACGGGCGTCAAGGCCCCGGCCGGGACGGTCCGGAATTTGAAGCAGTTTGATTGCGCTTTGGGCGGATGGAGCGTATATAGGCGAGTATCCCCATCATGGACGGTTCGCCCTCATGGGTCGCCGGCGCGAGAGAGCGCGGCGCCGGACGCTCCCTCCATGCCCGCGATCCAAGGAGATTTCGCAAGATGAGCAACGCCCCCTTGATGCCGAAGGCGACGGCTGTCTGGCTCGTCGAAAACACGTCGTTGACCTTTGACCAGATCGCCGACTTCTGCAAACTCCACCCGCTCGAGGTGAAGGGCATCGCCGACGGCGAAGTGGCGGCGGGCATTCGCGGCCACGATCCGATCACCTCGGGACAGTTGACCCGCGACGAGATCGCCAAGGGCGAGCGCGACCCGAACTATCATTTGCACCTCTCGGTTTCGAAGGTCGTCGTGCCGGAGGTCAAGAAAGCGCGCGGACCGCGCTACACGCCTCTCTCGCGTCGTCAGGACCGGCCGAACGCCATTCTCTGGCTGGTGCGCAACCATCCGGAGCTGAAGGACGCGCAGATCATGCGCCTCGTTGGCACGACCAAGGCGACGCTGAAGGCGATTCGCGAGCGCACGCACTGGAACTCCGCCGCGCTGACGCCGATGGATCCCGTGACGCTCGGCCTGTGCTCGCAAATCGACCTCGACTTCGAAGTCAATCGCGCAGCCAAGGACCGTCCGGCGGCGCTGGAGGAGCAGGGCCAGACGCTCATGCCCGCCAGCGTCACGACCAGCGGCGCCCGGGAGCCGGTCACGACCGAGGACGTCTTCGGCAAGCCGACGGCGCCGGCCCAGCCCGCGGAGGACGAGGACAATTTCGACGCCGACCGCGTGTTCGGTCGCCTGAAAGACATGGATTTCGGCGAGTAACGCGAGAGGCGCGGGACGCCGGCGAACTTGCCCGGGTTGCAGGTTCGCCGGAATTTGCATGCGTCGCTCTTGCCGCTCGTCGCTCTGCGCATCCGGGAGCATTTTTCATGACCGCCTCCGCCTATGACCGCGATCTCGACCGCAACCCCGCCAATTTCCAGCCGCTCACGCCGCTGACTTTTCTGGCGCGCGCGGCGGCGGTGTTCCCCGAGCGGGTGGCGATCGTCCATGGCGATCTGCGGCGGACCTATCGCGACTTCTATGCGCGCAGCCGGCGCCTCGCCAGCGCGCTGGAGAAGGCCGGGATTGATCGGGGCGACACGGTTTCCGTAATGCTGGCCAATACGCCGGCGATGCTGGAATGCCACTATGGCGTGCCGATGACCGGGGCGGTGCTGAATACGCTCAACACCCGGCTCGACGCCGCGATACTCGCCTTCACGCTGGACCACGCCGAGGCCAGGGCGCTGATCGTCGACCGCGAATTCTCCGGCGTCATCCGCGAGGCGTTGGCGCTGGCAAAGACGAAACCCCTGATCATCGATTACGACGATCCGGTTTATACCGGGCCGGGCGAGCGGTTGGGTTCTATCGACTATGAGGATTTCATCCTCTCGGGCGATCCCAATTACGACTGGAAGCCGCCACGCGACGAGTGGGACGCCATTTCGCTCAATTACACCTCGGGCACGACCGGGGACCCCAAGGGCGTCGTCTATCATCATCGCGGCGCCTATCTGCTGGCGCTCGGCAATGTGCTCACCGGCAATATGGGCCAGCATCCGGTCTATCTGTGGACCCTGCCGATGTTCCACTGCAACGGCTGGTGCTTCCCCTGGTCGCTGTCTGTCGCCGCCGGCACGCATGTCTGTCTGCGGCAGGTCCGGGCGGGGCACATGTATGAGTTGATGGCGGAACATGGCGTCACGCATCTGTGCGGAGCGCCGATCGTGATGTCGACGCTCCTGGGCGCGAGCGAATCGGAAAAGAAGCCGCTGTCGGTGACCGCGCGATTCTTCACCGCCGCCGCGCCGCCGCCGCAGGCCGTGCTGGCCGCCATGAAGGCGGCGGGGTTCGAGGTCACGCATCTTTACGGCCTCACCGAAACTTACGGTCCCGCCGCGGTCAACGAGTGGCAGGAGGCTTGGGACGAACTCGATGACGCGGGGCAGGCGCAGATGAAGGCGCGCCAGGGCGTGCGATATCAGGTTCTGGACGCGATCGACGTGATCGACCCCGAAACGATGCAACCGGTGCCGCGCGACGGCGCCACGATGGGCGAGGTGATGTTCCGCGGCAACATCGTCATGAAGGGCTATCTCAAGAACCCCTCCGCCTCCGAGAATGCCTTCCACGGCGGCTGGTTCCATTCGGGCGATCTCGGCGTCATGCATCCGGACGGCTATATCCAGCTCAAGGACCGTTCCAAGGACATCATCATTTCCGGCGGCGAGAACATCTCTTCGATCGAGGTCGAGGACGTTCTCTTCAAGCACCCGAAGGTGAGCGCCGCCGCCGTCGTCGCCGCGCCGGATGACAAGTGGGGAGAGACGCCCTGCGCCTTCGTGGAGCTGAAGGCGGGCGCGGAGGCGACCGCCGACGAGTTGATCGCCTGGTCGCGCACCCATCTCGCGCATTTCAAATGCCCGCGTCACATCGTGTTCTGCGAGCTGCCGAAAACCTCGACCGGCAAGATCCGCAAATATGTGCTGCGCGAGCGCGCCCGCGAAATGTGGCCGGCGGGATCGTCCACGGCGTCGCTCTGAGGGCGAGCGCCCTGCGTCAAGACATTGTCTGAAAACAACACAGCCAGCAATCGCTTGCGCGAATGCTGGCTGCTGTCGACTGGCTTCGGGACCGGGCTTGACGCCCGGAAGCCGTCGGTTATCGTTTACTAGAAGAACAGGCCGAGGCAGCCGCCGGCGAGAGCGCCGACAACACCTGCCGCGATCGTGTTCTGCATGCCGCCGAGAGCGGCGGCAGCCAAGCCACCAAGGAGAACCGCGCCGACGCCAGCGAAGATGTAGGTATTTGTGGTGATTTCGAATTCTTTATCAGCCATAACCTTCACTCCTGTTTCGTTCGCAGAACCGCGCCAGATTGGCCGGGAAAGCTAGATTAGAAGAACAGGCCGAGGCAGCCGCCGGCGAGAGCGCCGACAACGCCAGCCGCGATGGTGTTCGGCAGGCCGCCGAGAGCGAAAGAGGCGAGACCGCCGAGAAGGACGGCGCCGACGCCAGCGAAGATGTAGGTGTTCGTCGTGATTTCGAATTCTTTATCAGCCATTTCTTTCACTCCTCTTTCGTTCCCGAAGCTGCGCCTTATCGTTTTTTCTGTGGCGCATTCTCCTTCGCCCCTCAGGGCCGCGTCATTTCGACGCAGGGGGACGTTACCACAAGTTTCGGCGCTGTCCAGCGTCGCGGTGAAATGGGTGCGACACCATGTCGCGCATCATAAGTTATTGTTAATAATTGTGCTTCTGTTGAGGAGCATCAATTTTCCGCCGGCCGTCATGAAAAATAATTTTTTCGGTCATCGATTTTTTTTGTCATAGGCGGGCGCAGGGCGGCGCCTGAAGCGGGGTCGTTTTCCCTCGCGGCGGGCGCTATACCGAGGTCCCATGACCGAAATCAAAGAAGCCTCGCGCGCCGGCGTCGCATCCCCTTCCGCCGAATCGAAAAACCGGTTCCGCGCCACGCTTTCTCCCTTGCGGCCCCTGCTGCCTTACGCGCTGCGCTACAAGGCGACGATCGCTTTCGCTTTCGCGGCGCTCATCGTCGCGGCGGGGACGACGCTCACGCTGCCGCTGGCCGTGCGTGGCATGATCGACCACGGTTTTTCGGCGGACAGCGCGGGCGCGGTGAACGCCTATTTCGGCGCGATGATCGGCGTTGCGGCGGCGCTCGCCGCGGCTTCCGCCACCCGCTATTATTTCGTGATGACGCTCGGCGAGCGCGTCGTCGCGGACCTGCGCGCCGATCTCTTCAAGCATCTCACGTCGCTCGACGCAGCCTTCTACGACACCGCCAAGACCGGCGAGTTGCTGTCGCGACTGACGGCCGACACTACGCTGCTGAAATCGGCGTTCGGCTCTTCCGCATCCGTCGCGCTGCGCAATTTTTTCATGTTCATCGGCGCGGTTGTGATGATGGTCGCGACGAGCCCGAAGCTCGCGGGCCTCGCATTGGCGGCGATTCCCGTCATCGTCTTGCCGCTTATCGCCTCCGGCCGCGCCGTGCGCAGCCGCTCCCGCCATGCGCAGGACGCGCTGGCGCACGCCGCCGCCTACGCGGGCGAGAATCTTTCGGCCGTGCGCGCCATGCAGGCCAATGGCGCGCAGGCTTCCACCGTCGCGCGCTTCAGACACGCGGTCGAAACCGCCTATGACGCCGCGCAGGCGGCGACGCAGATGCGCGCCTTCGTCACGGCCGGCGCCATCCTCGTCGTCTTCGCCAGCATCGTCGCCGTGCTGTGGCTCGGCGCGCAGGATGTGCTGGCGGGCCGCATGAGTTCGGGCCTGCTGTCGCAATTCGTTCTCTATGCGGTGCTCGGCGCGAGTTCGCTCGGCGAACTGTCGCAGGTCTGGAGCGAGGTCACCGCCGCCGCCGGCGCCGCCGGCCGCATTGCGGAGATTCTCGCCGTGGCGCCGAAGATTGTCGCGCCGCCTGATCCTGCTCCTGCGCCGGCTCGCTGGCGGGGGCGCATCGTCTTCGACCATGTGCGCTTCGCCTATCCGACCGCGCCCGACATAACGACGCTGAACGATCTCTCGTTGACGGTCACGCCGGGCGAACGCGTCGCGCTGGTGGGGCCTTCCGGCGCGGGTAAGTCCACGCTCTTTTCGCTGCTTCTGCGCTTCTACGACGTCGACGCCGGTTCGATCACGCTCGATGGCGTGGACCTTCGCGCGCTCGATCCGGCGGCTCTTCGCGCCGCCTTCGCGCTGGCGCCGCAGGACCCGGTGATTTTCGGGCTGACGGCCGCCGAAAACATCGCCTATGGCCGCGAGGGCGCCGCGCGCGAGGAGATTGTCGTGGCCGCGAAACGCGCGCAGGCGCACGACTTCATCGTGGCCTTGCCGCAAGGCTACGACACGATGCTTGGCGAGCGCGGGGTGACTCTCTCCGGCGGCCAGCGCCAGCGTCTTGCGATCGCGCGCGCCATTCTCGCCGACGCGCCCGTCCTGCTGCTCGACGAGGCAACATCCGCGCTAGACGCCGAGAACGAAGCCGCCGTGCAGGCTGCGCTGCACGACGTTATGTCGGGCCGCACGAGCATCGTGATCGCGCATCGTCTCGCGACTGTGCTGGAAGCCGATCGCATCGTCGTGCTCGACGATGGGCGCATCGTGGAGGAGGGCACGCATGCGAGCCTCAGCGCGGCCGGCGGACTCTATGCGCGTCTCGCGAAGCTGCAATTCGACACCGACCGCGCGAGCGCGCCCTTGTGAAGTCTTTTCCGCTTGCGTCGATTTCCAGACGCTTTAGCCTTCCGTTGTCATTTGCACGGGAGAGTTTTCAATGTCGCCCGAGGATCGCAACGTCGCAATTTTACGCAACGCATACCAGACATGGCATGACACGAAGGCCGGCAGCGTCGATTGCTGGCTCGGTTTCATCGCGGACGAACTGAATTTTGGCTCATTGGCGCAAGGCCGTCCCGACTCCCTCGCTTTCACCTGCACCCGCAACACCCGTGAGGGAGTCGCGAGCTACCTGTGCGAACTGACGCGCGACTGGGAAATGATCGACTATGTCGTCGACCATCATGTCGCGCAGGGCGACCGCGTCGTGGCGATCGGCCGGACGTCGTGGCGCAACAGGTCTACCGGCAAGGTCGCCGACTCGCCGAAATGCGACGTGTGGCGCTTCAACGCCGAGGGGCAGGCGATCGAGTTCTTCGAATATTACGACACGGCCGCGCTGATCGACGCGACGCGGCCGTCCCCCCTCAGCGCGTAAGGCGCAGGGGCGACGCCGCGGCGGACGACGCGATCTGCCCGAAAGCGCTGTTCAGCGCTGCCGAATCCGTTGCGAGGAAGGCGTATTCCGGCTTGCTCGCGCAATAGCTCAGCAGCGTGGCCGAGCGGGCCTGTTCGGTCGCGCTCAAAAAGCCATTGTGGTTGAACATTACCGTGTAGATCGAGATTCCCTTCGCCTTGGCGTTGTCGCAGGCTTTCTTGAGACGGTCGTCGAGAAAGGTCTGCAGGCCGGCGTAGGTCGTCACGCCATCGGCCACGGACAGTCGGCTCGCGCCCATATAACCGTAAGCGGAATAGTCGGAGATGTTGGCGCTGGCGGCGTTGCCGTTGTCGGCGAGGCCGTTGACGCCGTCCGTCATCAGCACGATCACTTTTTTCGTCTTCTTATCGGTATAGGCGGCGCCATCGGCATAGGGCTTTTGCGGCGAAAGGGTGCGCCATGCCCACATCAGTCCCTCGGAGATGACCGTGCCGCCGTTCAACCAGTAGTTCATTGAGTCGATCGCAGCGGTGACGGTCGACAGATTGTTGGTCAATCGCGTCAACGGCTCAGGACAGGAGGCGTTGGGGCCATATGTCTCGGGCGAGGTCTCGGAAATGATCGCCGCCCGCGTCGATCCGTCATACTTCAGGATGCTCTGGCCGTTGTTCCAGGGATTTGCGACCCAGTTCCACAAGATCGGGACCGTGAAGTCGGCGAGATAATTGTTGTGGAACCGGCCCGAGCCGGCAACATAAGGCCCTGGAGCCGCATAGGCGCCCGTGCTCGGCAGGTAATCGGGTTCGTCGGGCCAGAAATAGGGAACGAACAGGGATGCTGGGTCTCCGGCGACCGGCGGCGTCTCGGTGACGTCATAGTCGACGCCCGTGGTGTAGGAACGTCCGAAGGCCGCATTGGCGGCGGCGACCTCGACGGCGTTTGCGCGCGCCTCGACGCAGCCCTTCCAGCGCACGACATTGCCGCTGTTGTCGCGCAGGCGCTTGAAGAGCTCGTAATTGCTGACGACGCCGGGGTTCGTCACCCAGTCACAGCCCGCCGTGGTTGACGATTTGGGCAGGATGCCGAATCCCATGGGGGCCGAGAACAGTCGCCACGTCACGTTGGACTGAAGCACTTGGAGCAGCAACGGCGGGACAGTATTCGGCGTGACGTCGGCCGCGTAGGCGGCGCCGACGCCGAAGAGTTCTCTCGCGATGCGACGAAACGGATCGAGAAGCTGAATCAGGTCGCGGGCGTCGCCGGTCGTATCGCCGCTCGAGCCGCTGCCGGGCCCCGTGCCGCCGCCAGGTCCCCATGAGGGCGTGCAGTTCTTGTCATATCCGAGCCAGCCATACATGAACCAGTTGCCGGTCGCGGGAGCGACTGCGGCCGTGTCGACCTGGGTCAAATCCGTGAGACCCGGATTGACTGCGGCGACATATGGCACGACGCTGACTTTCACGTTCCCGCCACTGCCGCTCATGACATTTTGCGCCAGAGTCTTCGCCGCCTGCTTGAGCGCCGGCATGTCGTCGCGCATGGAGCCAGTGTTGTCCAGCGCGAGGGCGATCTCGATCGGATTGGTCGAGCCGCCGACCACTCGGGCTTCGGAGGTGACGACGACGGGGATTGTGTCGAAACGCGCGACCTTCATGATGCTGGTCGCAATCGACGCCTGAATCTGAACCTGAAAGACGCCGGCCGAAGGCTCCGTTTCGGTGATCGTCAGGCTGAGGTTCCGGGCCTTTGCGCCCAGGTTGGCGAGGACGGCGTTTTTGGCGATCTGTTCGCGTGCGAGTTGGGTCAGGGAGGTCCGTGCGCCAGCGGCGAGCGCGCCAGCGTCGGCGGCCTTCTGAAGGCTTGACCGCAGGAGGGTCGCGCGGCCGTAATCTATCGCGGCTCCAGCCATGAAGGTAACGGGAATCATGGCCAGACCGAATGCGATCATCGCCGTTCCCGACCGGGATTTCCGAAGATTTTCTGCGCGCCTGACGAGGTCTCCAGCGAGCGAGCAGATCAATGATTTCATGTCGAATGGCCCCGTTCGATTTGCGAAGGGTAATTTGCGCGCAACCTGTCAAGCTTGAGTAAAATCCCATGCGCTCAAAAACCTAATGGGGATTAAGGCGGCCAGCTTCGCGCAGGCGAGGGGGTCCGGGGCGGGGCATTTGCCTTTACAAGGATTAATGCTATGAGCACCCGCCAACCCTGCACGGCGACGCGCCGTCGCTTTTGCCGCTATTGCGAAAAGGAGTTGGCTCTATGGCCCGTACGCCCCTCACGTTGACCGAAGCGCTGACATTCGACGACGTGCTGCTGCGGCCGGGCCATTCGCGGGTGATGCCCTCGGGCGTCGACATCTCCACGCGACTGACCCGCGACATCACGCTCAATCTGCCGATCATCTCCGCCGCCATGGACACGGTGACGGAAGCGCGCCTCGCCATCGCCATGGCGCAGGCCGGCGGCATTGGCGTCATCCACCAGAATCTCTCGCCCGCGGCCCAGGCGGCGGAAGTGCGCAAGGTAAAGCGCTATGAGAGCGGCATGGTGGTGGATCCGATCACGATTTTCCCCGACGAGACGCTTGCCGACGCGCTGGCGCTGATGGCGGGACACGGCATTTCCGGAATCCCGGTCGTCGAGCGCGGGCCGAACAGCGCCAAGGGCAAGCTCGTCGGCATCCTCACCAACCGCGACGTGCGCTTCGCTCAGGACAAGAGCCAGCTGATCGCCGAGCTGATGACGAAGAAGCTCGTCACCGTGCGTGAAGGGGTGGGGCAGGCGGAGGCGCAGCGTCTGCTTCACGAGCACCGCATCGAAAAGCTGCTCGTCGTCGACGAGGACTTTCACTGCGTCGGCCTCGTCACCGTCAAGGACATCGAGAAGGCAACCCAGCACCCCAACGCTGCCAAGGACGCCGAGGGCCGCCTGCGCGTCGCCGCCGCCTCCACGGTTGGCGACCACGGCTTCGAGCGCGCGCTGCAGCTCATCGACGCAGGGGTGGACTGCATCGTGGTCGACACCGCGCATGGCCATTCGCAGGCGGTGATCGATCAGGTCGCGCGCGTGAAGCGGGAAACCAACAAGGTCTCGATCATCGCCGGCAACATCGCGACCGCCGAGGCGGCCAAGGCGCTGATCGACGCCGGCGCGGACGCGATCAAGATCGGCATCGGCCCGGGTTCGATCTGCACCACGCGCATCGTGGCGGGCGTCGGCGTGCCTCAGTTGACGGCGATCATGGAGGCGTCGGAGGAGGCGCGCAAAGCCGGCGTGCCCGTGATCGGCGACGGCGGCGTGAAATATTCCGGCGACCTCGCCAAGGCGATTGCGGCGGGCGCGGATGTGGTGATGATCGGCTCGCTCTTCGCCGGAACGGAAGAATCGCCCGGCGACGTGTTCCTCTACCAGGGCCGCTCGTTCAAATCCTATCGCGGCATGGGCTCGGTCGGCGCGATGACGGCGGGTTCCGCGACGCGCTATTTCCAGGGCGATGTGAAGGATCAGCTGAAGCTGGTTCCCGAAGGCATCGAGGGGCAGGTGCCCTATCGCGGCCCGATTTCGCCGATCCTGTACCAACTCGCCGGCGGCCTCCGCGCCGCCATGGGATATGTCGGCGCTCCGACGATCAAGGAGTTCCAGGAGCGCGCGCAATTTGTGCGCATCACAAATGCGGGCCTGCGCGAAAGCCACGTCCACGACGTCACCATCACCCGCGAGAGCCCGAACTATCCGACGGGCGTCTAACTAGAATGGGGGCCTCGCGAAATCTGAGAATATACCCTAGAATCAATTTCTTATGTGAAGGTGCGGGCGCGATAAGCCCCTTTGAAAGCTAAAGGGATTTTTGGTGCGCGCCCGCACGTCTTTGTCGTTCAGCCGCACGCGGGATTGCTCGATCATTCGCCGTGTTGCAAGAGAGGATTGAACTCTGAGCGAACTAATTAAAAGCTTTTTAAAACAGACTGTTGGCCGTGTGCGTCATCTGGTCTTGTAGCATTGTAGCGGGGCACGATTCGTGGGTTCGCCGATCTTTCTTGCGCCAGCTTACGCCTCTGTCCAAGCTATCGCCTAGGCTGACGGCGGAACGGAGCGCTGCTCAGGGAACGCCCCGATTCGGTCACAGCTCGAAGCCTCGCGTCGCTGCAGTGACCCGACATTAGGAGACATTTTGGGTGCCCAGCGAGATAGTGAGTTACAGCACAGACCGCCGCGCCGACTTGGCCTGCGATCTGACCAACGACGATCGCCCTCCTGGGATGGTCGCCAGGGGGCTAAGCAGCTCGACACGCTGACTACCAAGCGGGATCAGCGTGTAAATCCACCAAGGAGGTGGGGGCCTATTCCAGCCAATACTATCGTTGCCGCCCGTTCGGCTATCCGACCGTGCTGCGGAAAAACAGGTGATTTTATGTTAGCTCACTTCAAGGAGCAAGGCCTTGTCTTCCTGTTGAGCAATCCAGTCGGACGTATGAGATGGTGTTCCTGGAGTAATGCGGAACCTGCGAGCTATTTCTACAACGATGCCTCTATATGCATTGTCGGCTTCGCTCTGAATAATATGCTTATACATGTTCATTGCCTTTTGCCGGTTCCCTGCAGCAGCAAGTGCATGAAAACATATGACGTTAGTTATCTCTCCAGTTTTAGACTCCGCGAGAAGTGCAGCTGCCTGGGGACGGCCCACCTGCAAATCCAAGGCGGCGATAGCCGATTTGATGAAACGGCGCTCTCGCGGTAATCGTGCCCTGCTCAAACTGCTGGTGAGCGTTAGCAGCGCATCATCCCACTCGCTGCGCGCTTTTGAGACGGCCGCACGAAGCACCGATCTGGACCAATCGGTAAGCTGACCTTCGTTAGCGTCTAGCAGCGCAGCGGCTTCATCCAGGCGACCTGCTTCGATCAACATGGCCGCTTTGGAAGTCTTTGCAGGGGCATAATCTGACCAAACCGAAAGAATGGACTCCATGGACTGTAAAGCCGCGTCAGTATGGCCCATTCGCCGCAGCACATCCCCCCGAGCCCACTTAACCCAGCGATTGAAAGGAAACTTGCTGGACAACTCCTCAAAAGCGGTTAGAGCCGCTGCAAAATTCTTTTCACGTCGAAGCAAGCGCGCCTTCCCAACTGCAATGAATTCATCGCCCGGAAACCGCCGCTCTCCCTCCGCATAGGCTTGCCTCGCTTCGTCATAACGCCCCAAGTCTTCCAATACGGAACCTAGGCCGGCCCACGTGCGAGGACTATGAGGAGCTCTGTCGACGGCGAGTTTGTAAGCCTCTAAAGTCGCAATCAAATCGTCGTTGGCTCGAAAAACTTCTGCACGTCCGCATAACGTCGCCGAATTAAATGGCGATCCTTCAAGGATCTTATCATATAAGCGAAGTGCCTCCTCGATATTACCTGCCAACTTATATGCAGTGGCACGGCCGTTTTCCGCTACAACGCCTCCACCAAATTGTAACGCAATGCCGAATTCGCGTATGGCACTTTGGTATTGCCCGGTTTCCATCAGGAGTGACGCGAGGCCACTCCTAAGTCCGCCGTCGTTCTCCCATCTTTTAACCAGAGTTTGATATTGGGAGAGTGCCTGGTCGTATTGGCCCATGTCTCGCAATGTCTCGGCGACGCCTGTCCAGGCATGCACGACAGTTTCTTCAGCATCATGGGCTCGAGCCGCGTTGAGATAAAGCTCGTGGGCTTCAGCATAATGCCCTTCTAATCGACGAATGCGCGCACGCGATGTTGCCGCGTAAAGTGGGTCTCCGCGACGTTCGGTTTGGTCAATCGCTTCGTAGGCAGCGACGAAATCTCCCTTGCCGATAAGCGCATCGGCCAGATGGCCGGACGTCATTGGGTCGCTGGGATTGATTGCATTTGCAAGCTCCGCCCATTCAAGCTGCAGCTCTGTGGCTTCGTATTGTTTAGCCTGTTGGGCAAGAAGGCAGAGTGATTTGGCGATGTGCTCTTTATCGGATACGCGGCGCTGTTCCTCGATCAACTGGTCGGCAAACCGCTTAGCCGCACCAAGATCGTGCACCTTCAGTCTGTCAATTATACCTTTCTGCTGGGCGCGCACCCTGGAATAGGCTTGGAAATCTCCATCTCTGGATAGGCCAAAAGAATCGTGTTCATATTCTTCGTCGGTTTCTGGCTCTTGAAGCAGCGATCGAGGCACTCTGTCGAGCGCCGGCTGCAACTGAGCCATGAACTTAAGAATAGCTTTTGATTGGGCCCTATGTTTGGAGATAAGCTGGAGCCTCAAAAAGTTAATATCCTTACCCTGGTTGATAGCAAGCACGAGCTCGCGTATTAGGCCCTCATCTATTAAGAGTTCGAGGCAATGATTTTTTTCATACTGACCGCCGAACTCTTCGGCTTCAACTTGGTCGAATGCCTCACGCACCCGCTTAATACTGATCTGCAATGAAACTAAACGAGAAAACAATGCAAGTGTTTTTTGGCTTGACTCAAGCGCTCTCTTAACGCGATTAATCTCAACTAAAACGGGAATTGTATTACTTATTAAGCGCCGTTCCAAATATGGCGTTACTCCATCATACTCCATCAACTCCTCGATACACTCTGCATATTCCTTTAGATCATCATCTTCTTCTTCCGAATCGAGCAGAAATAGAAAAAGTCGCAGAGCCCTATCCTCCGCCCAAGCCAGTTCGACAAGAGCGTCAGCTTCCTGCTTGTCCTTCACCTCGACTAAGCGCAGGTCAAGACAACCATCGAATGCACGGCTTACGTCGTATGGGCGCAGGTTCTCAACAGGTTTTCCACCAGCTGGGCGGAATTCTACGTCCCTTTCGAGGATCGCTGCAGCAGCAGCCTCTCCAGAAATGATTGCTTTCATGGAGCTTCCTCCACGACCACACCCGCCTTTTCCAGAGTGCGGACTGTTCGACGCCACAAAGCCACTTCAGCGCGATTAGCAGGTTTCGGGCCAATAACCTTCTCTATACACAGCCGGCTTACCGAACCGTAGATATGAACCTCAATATAATCACAGTCCGGCTCCTCACGTCGTTCCTCCATAAGAACAGCGGGGAAGGCGATAGGTTGCATACCTCGTTCGAGTTTACGCTGTAGCTTTGCACCGGCGAGACGCCCTCGCTCCGCCCAGGGCGCGCGGTAGCCAAGGGGAGGACTTTGGCCTGCTATAACGTGATGCTTTTGGTTGAACTCAAACGGGTTCTCTTCAAATACGGAGCTTCGATCCTCGATGGTTAGGTCTTTGAGAATCACGGTATAAGGTCCGTATAGAGCGAGCCCCGTTTCGTCCAAACTGAGGGCCGCATAGCCGATTTCTGCGTAGCAAAAAGGATTAATTGCGGCTTCCGCTGCTACTCTCTGCTGATCATAATTCGTTTCGTTCGGGGTCCGCCCCATGATCTCAACTTGGCGATGGAAAGAGCAGAAAAGAGGGGTCGGTCCCTCGATCCAGTTGCTTAGAGCCCCAAGCGAGCGGTTCATGACGGCACGGGAACGGCTGACTTCTCTTACAAATGCATCCAGTTCTATTGTAGTCCCCTTGGCGACCGCTGAGGCTTGCGCCTCTTTGAAGCGTCCATCCAACGCCGCCCGTTCTTCCGGCGAATTTGCTGCTCTGACATTCGGGAAACCCGCATCCCTTCCACAAGCCGAACAGGCTCGCTCGTTCGGTCGAAGTTCTGTCCGGCACTTCTCGCAAAAATAGACCATGCGTCTCCAAAGCCCAAAATTTTTACCGAGCATCACCCTTACAAAGTTTTAGAGGCCGGCGCGATCCGGGAGGCGCTCCTAACAGCGCTGCGCGAAAACGATCGTTTAAGCGCCCCCTCTGCACAACGGGCGTAAAATATAGCTCTTGGCACATTTAGCGCATGCGCGTAATTATATGCTATAAATCGCGCTCTTGGAGGCCGCCATGTCTCGCATTTTCGCCTATTGCCGCGTTTCGACGGCCGATCAGACTGTCGACAATCAGATTCGCGAGATTGAGGCGGCGGGCTTCAAGGTCGAGCCGCATCGGATCATTACCGAGACGGTCAGCGGCGGTGTGCAGGCGTCAAAACGCAACGGTTTCGCTAAGGTTCAGGACCGACTGGAACATGGCGACGTGCTTGTCGTGACCAAGCTCGATCGTCTCGGCCGCAACGTCATTGACGTTCGCCAGACCGTTGAGGCTCTCGCGGTGCGTGGCGTCCGCGTCTATTGCTTGGCCCTAGGGGGCGTCGACCTGACTTCGCCGGCTGGAAAGATGACCATGGGCGTCATCGCCGCCGTCGCAGAGTTCGAGCGCGACTTGCTTATCGAGCGCACCCAAGCTGGCCTTGTCCGCGCCCGCGCCGAAGGCAAGAAGCCCGGTCGACCGCCTGCTTTCGACGAAAATCAACGCGAAGAGATCATGCGGCTTCTCGCTGCCGGCATGCCGGTAAACCAACTTGCCATGAAGTTTAATACGGTCAGGCGAAACATCCAGCGGATCAAGGCAAGCCTTCCGCAGAAAGGCGGCGGCAATGTCCAGGTATGAGCCGCGCGCTTATAAGCGTCTAACAGACAACGAACGCGCAGAGGCGGTGGCGCTATGGGAGGCAGGATCATCGACAATCGAAGACCTTGCGGGGCGCTTCGATTGTTCGCCTCGGGCGCTGCTATATCTGTTTAAGCGGGAAGGCGTCACGAAAGGCTCGAAAGCCGCGACGTTCGCCGCTGAAATCCGCGCCGAGACATTCGCCGACGCCGGCAAGATTCAGCACCTTATCATGTCTCAGAACCTGTTTGGAAAATCATGGGTGAGTGTTCCGGCGGATAAGGAGACCGACCATCGCGACATGGATCAGGGCGATCGAGACATCGATACGGCGCTAGTAATCACCGAAGCCTGCGTCATCGGATCATCGAGCCGAAATTTCGTTCGACGACCCAGCGGCGCGGCAGGGGGACGAAGTCTCGAAGTTCAAGTCGATCCTACGATGTATCGCGGCGCGCACCGCCACTGCGCTGGCGGCGGTTGCAGAAGCCATGCGAAGCGGCATGTCCGACGAATGAGGGAATTACTTCGCCACATCCGGCTATGATTCATTATGATCGGATAGCCGTCGCGCCGTTGGGTGATCAAAGCGGACGACATCAGGTCCATAGCGGACACCGAATCTAATTGGTTCGCCTTGGAGCATTACTGTTTGAGTCTGCCACCAATCTAATGAACAGGCGAACGAGCAGGTGAGGAAACCCATTTTCAGCTTTCCACAACGTTTACAGCCTCAAACGTAGCCGGAGATTCGTCAACCGCGCGTCAATTTCCACGTAAACGCGAAACACGCCCATTTCAGCCCGTTTTATACATCGTAAGTCCAGTATGAGCACCAAAACCCCGATTTAAGACTGTTTTGGCGCTTTTTCGCCACAATCTCCCAGAAAAAATTTTCGTCAACATGAGAGCGAGCCGAGACTGCTTGCGCGGACCCGGAACGAGACGACCGGGATCTCCAAGAGACTGACCAAAAGAGGACGGGAACAAGATGACGCCGGAACCTAGATTCTCAGATTCTTAAATCTGTGAGAACCAAGCTCATCATGGACCGGAACAGAGACCGCCGGAACGTGAAATCCGCGTCCGCGAAAGCGAATATAATATAAACTTATAAATTCTTAATATTAGCATATATTTCGCTTTCGCGGTCCCGGAAACGCACACGGACATGGCTCCGGCATCAAAATTCTCCGCCATCTTCAAGAGAAGCGCTTATAAAGCGCACCGGTGCGCGAAACGACGAGACAGCACAACCGACAGCTTTCAATCTCAAAAGGACGCACCAGCAAGCTTCTCTGCGAATCCTCGGCGCATGAGACAGAGCTAGAAGATTCGACACCGGAAACAGACACGAGAAGATGGCTCCCAGAGACGCCGGAGAGATAGTGAACCGCAGTGAACGCTAGTGGCGAGCCTCAAGAAAGCCGGTGAGTGGTGTCGGTTCGCAGGAGGAGCCGGTGAGCAGACGTCGCGGGCCTGAGAGTGTCGGGTGCGTATAGAAGCGCCTGATACGCCGGAAATGGACGAAAAAGCGGTGCGGCGAGACCGCTGGTTCTCTCATCGCCATCACATCGCAAATCTTTTCCCGATTAGATATAAACATACAAATATATCGTTATGTGTGGCCAGACACCACCGATTCCCCATCTGTAAATCATTGTATCAAAAGACGTTACTCCCCGCGTATATGCCCCGCGGGCGCGAGTCCCATGGTCTCGGGGAGGGTCTGCAAAAATGTGCAGGTAGCGCTTCATCCAAGAGTTAATCCATGGGGGGCCACGGATATCGCTGAACTAGTTGTGGAGCGTCAACAGGTTGTCGCCGGTCAGGCCGATGCGGGAGATTCATGACGCGGGCGACCGTGACACCAATGCTCTTGTAGTAGGCGACCGCCGCCTTCAGAAAGTCGACAGCGCTGGCGGCCTTTTCGTCCGGCTTGATCTGCGTGAAAGCCACTCTCGAGGCGTCGTCGACGCAGACATGGACGAACTCCCAGCCGACGCCGCGGCTCTTGCTCTGGCCGGTGCGATCGCCGGTGATCCGGTGGCCGACCCGCTCGAAGCGCCCGAGTTTCTTGATGTCGATGTGGATAATCTCGCCGGGGTTCTGGCGCTCGTAGCGTTTGACCGGCTCGGCTGGCTCGAGATTGCGCAAGCGGTTGAGACCGGCGCGTTTGAGCACGCGGCTCACTGTCGCCGCGCTGACGCCCGCAACCTTGGCGACATGCTTTCCGGTGAAGCGATGGCGGCGTAGCCGAACAATATCGTCGATTACGGTTTGTGGCGTGGGTTTACGCAGGCGGCGCGGCCGCGATGACCGATCGCAAAGCGGCTCCGCGCGCGCCTCTCGGCTCCGTTCCACCGATTTTCGAGCAGTCCTTGATGTAAACGTGGAAGTCGCGAGCGACCTTGGCGACCGGCTTGCCTCGCTCCAGGACACGACGCGCCAGTTTCGCTCGACCAAGCGGCGTCAAACGGGCATTCTTATGGGTGTTCATCCGAGGCTCCGGTGAAAGGTGAAGCTTCGCAACTCCACTTTCCTCGCTCCGGTCCGGATGGACAACCAATTGCAAACTCACAGCTAGCGCGACCTTGGGAGCGGCATGGTGTCGGGTCATTTCTCCAACCGTATTCTTTGGACGGGGCCGTTTCGCGCCCTCATCGGCTCGGCGCGAGTAAGGATGTTTTCATTCACATTCCGTTCGCGGTTCATCCAGAATTCGAGGATCAATCCTTCGACATTAAGCTGCATGATCTGCTCGAACGCAAGCGGGCCCTGTCGCGCGACATGCTGACGCCGCCGGAAAGCGCCGACGATGCGACGGCGCTTTTCGAGAGTGTCGCAAGATCGAGCACATAAATGTGTTGATGCGATTGCACTGAAGTTTAGCATGTCGACAGAAGGCCGGCGACTTCCGCTACACGGAAGGGTAGTCACGCATGCGTCGCTCCGTTTTTACGAGTTTCATAGAGCGGCCTGGAATCTGAAAGCGCATTCTGAGCCAACGCCGCGGTCGCAATAAATCTTACCAGGACCACCATAATGCGCTGAACCGAGAAGCGCCTCACTCTAATGTTAGGCCCTTCTTCTCGACTTTCCGCGTTTCGCCCTACTAACGCGCGTTTCGTCTTGAAGTCGACGACATAGCGCAGGAGCCATCCGGCGCCATGATGATGTCGGCCTGTGGAGCATACTGGTTCATAGCGCCAGTGGCGGCGTCGACGCCGAGCCCGATGACGCCGCCAACAACGACATTGCCAGCCGCCATACCGTCCATACTCGATGCAAGAACGCCCGTGCCGTCATTGTAACATTCCTTGCTGCACCGAATAGATATCGCGCTCGCCCCCTTCGCGAGCGTTATGACGCCTGGAGTTGTGATCGTCTGCGAACCGATAGACGCCGAAGTGAGCGTGCATACGGCGCCGGGTGCGCCCGGCGTATTGATCGAGACGGTTTGAGTGGTTCCGCGGGTGATTGTCGCGCAGCCAGTTAACCCAATCGTTGCCGCGTAAGCCAAGAGTTGTATTTTCACGCTATATTTCCTCCATGTGCTTGCTTTTCAATTAGCGGATAGATCAAAATCGACAGGGGCGCGGATAAAGGACCGCTTCGGTTTCAGGATCGTCGCCGGCCCTCTTTCCTTACGTTCGACGTGCCTTCAAATCTCCGGATTTTCTCTTGGAACACTTCGGTTTGGAGCTGCCGCATATCACCGATGACGTCGCCCTCGTCGAGGAGATGGAGGAGCCGCTCCCAGTAATCGTCCGGTTCCTGCGGCTGTAGATCGATCGCGAGGTTTGTGAGTTCGATCGCATTACGCGTCATTGCTGTTCTCTCTCGCTGACCATTTGCAATTCAGCGCTGAAAGCGCGCTCAAAGCGCTCTACTCCTCGGCATAGCTCTCTGGCTCGATCCGATAATGTCTCGCCGCAATCGCCAAGCCGAGACTCGCCGCATGCGCCGATAATCGCCAGTTCAAGCGTCAACGCCTGCCGCCGCAATTCACGCAACCCATCGAGCAGTTCCACAAGCGATAGAGGCTTATTCGAATCATGTTGGAAGAACATGCGTGCGGCGGCGGCAGTAGCCGCTGCTCGCTCTGTTTCGATACGCTTGAGCATCTTATGGACATGCCGCATATCGCAGCCGTCCTCCATTAAAGCGATCCAGAAGTCAGCGAGCCCTTCAGGTGCGGTCGGGATCTCAAATTCGTCATTCATCCGTTGAACCTCCAATTAGTGTGTGGACATGGTTCGCTGAAAACGTCGTTTCAGCGAGGAGTTATTCCCTCTCCGCAATGCCGTCGCTGCGGCTTGTCGACGAGATTTGATCGCGGATCGTGGCGCTTCACCGAACGCAGCTGGCACCTTGTGTGGTTGTAGCGGGAGGCGACGCGCGGAAATTTGCAGCACGGTCAAAGCCAACTGCAGGAGGGTTTGACGCCCATTCAGCCATCGCCTGTTTGGCGGCGAGAAATGCGGTGCGGCCTTGCCAAAGTCGCGCCTCGAAGACATTCGTTTCGTTTTTCATGTCGACGAATGCGCAATGATCGTGCCTGTGATCCCCCTGCTGGCGGCACTGGAGATTGTGTTAGCATTAACCTATTGTTTTAACGCGATGAACAGATACGAAGCGGGGCATCGCCCGGCTCAAGCGGCTCCAACAGGCGGGGATTATTTCGCTAGAGGGTGTTATGTACTTTGGTGATTGATTGTCTTAGTAGAATCGGATGTCTCCGATTCGCAAACCTTATCCGTCTGACGTCAGCGACGAAGAATGGTCGCTGGTTGCGCCTTATCTGACGCTCATGGACGAAGGCGCGCCGCAGCGTCAACATTCGCTGCGCGAGCTGTTCAACGGCCTGCGTTACGTGCTGCGCTACGGCATCGCCTGGCGCGCCATGCCCAACGATCTGCCGCCATGGTTCGCCGTGTATCAGCAATCGCAGCGCTGGCTGTCGGCGGGCGTGTTCGAGGCGCTTGCGCAGGATCTGCGCGCCCAGTTGCGCGTCGCTTCCGGGCGGGCGGCGGAGCCGACGGCGGCGATCATCGACAGCCGCACCTTGCGCTCGACCCCTGAGAGCGGCCCACGAGCGGGCTATGACGGCGCGAAGCGAAAGCGCGGCTCGAAGCTGCACATGGCAGTCGACACATTGGGCCATTTGCTGGCGTTGCATGTCACGCCGGCGAATGTCGATGACCGCGCCGAGGTCGGCAAGCTCATCGCAGCCGTGCAGGATGTGACAGGCGAAAGCGTCGAACTCGTTTATGTCGATCAGGGCTACACCGGCGAAAAGGCGTCCGAGGCGGCGAAGGCGCAAGGCGCCGAACTGTGCGTCGTCAAACTTGCCGAAGCGAAGAAGGGCTTCGTGTTGCTGCCCAAGCGCTGGGTGGTCGAGCGTTCATTCGCCTGGGCGACGCGATGCAGGCGGCTCGTCAAAGACTACGAGCGCTATGCTCAGACCCTCGCAGGACTCCACGTCGTCGCCTTCGCATGTCTCATGCTCAAGCGCGCAGCAGATTTCATGATCCAAGGTGCATAACACCCTCTAGATTTCTTGTCCATGCATAAAAAATTTTATATATTGATCATATGCGGATTTTTGTGTCGTGGCTGGGCAGTGCGGACCTGAAAGCGCCTGACGCCGAAGATAAGACAGATTTAGGGCCGGTCGCCCACACGTTGGAGGATCGCGTCTTTGACCGCGCGCTCCTGCTTGCGGATCAGGATCGAAGGCGCGTCAGAAAATATGAGAGCTGGCTGCGCGCGAGGGTAGGAGGGAAAAAACGCTTTGAATTGGCCATGGTCCGGGTGGAATTAACCAGCCCAACGAATTTTGAAGAGATTTATACGGCCGTCACCAATAATCTCGATCAAGAGCTGAAACATCTCGCAATGAAGCCGCAACTGTCTTTCAATCTCAGTTCCGGCACACCTGCGATGGCTGCGACCTGGGTGATCCTGGGAAAAACCAAATACCGAGCGGAACTCCTGCAAGCCTCCCGTCAAAAGGGTGTGGAAACAGCCTCCGTTCCTTTCGATATTTCGCTCTCTCCCGAATTTGTGACCGACGCGCTGCACCTGCCGGATCGGCGACTCGAAAGATTAAGCGCCGGCGCCGTGGACGAACGTTCGAAATTCGGGGATATCATCTACCGAGGTCCGGCGATGCAGCGATTGATCGCGCGCGCAGCCAAAACGGCGCCGCGATCAGTGCCGATTCTCATTGAAGGGGAATCGGGCACCGGAAAGGAGCTTCTCGCCCGCGCCATCCATCAAGCCAGCGCTCGCAGGAGCAAGTCGTTTGAGGTCGTCAACTGCGGCGCCATTCCCTCCGAACTGGTGGAGTCGGAACTTTTCGGCCATGTGAAAGGCGCGTTTACCGGCGCGATTAGCGATCATGTCGGCCATTTCGAAGCCGCGCATGGCGGAACGCTTTTTCTGGACGAGGTCGGGGAGTTGCCACTTCCTGCCCAGGTGAAACTTTTGCGGGCCATACAGGAGGGAGAGATCCGTCGGGTCGGTGGCGAAAAAAATCTTCAGGTTGATGTTCGCATCATTGCTGCGACGAACCTGGAGCTTGTCACAGAGGTCGCGGCCGGTCGGTTTCGAGAGGACCTATTTTACCGCTTGGCTGTCCTAGTCCTGCGGGCGCCACCCTTACGTGAGCGAGAGGGCGATCTCGACGCCCTCATCGATGGTTTACTGGAGCGGATAAATCAGCAAAGCGGCAAGGAGCCGGGCTTTGCATCTCGGAAGATAACTCCCAGCGCAAAGAGCCTGTTGAGACGGCAACGTTGGCCTGGCAATATCCGCGAATTGGAGAACACGCTGCGCCGCGCGGTCGTCTGGAGCGACGGCGAGACGATCCAAGAGGCCGATATCGCCGACGCATTGCTTCCGCGGGCGCAGTCCAACTGCGACAATGTGCTCGACCGGCCGTTGGAGCAGGGTATCGATTTGCAAGAGCTGCTGGCCGAGGTGGCGCGGCACTATCTGAGCCGAGCCATGGAAGAAGCGCGTGGGAACAAGACGCGGGCGGCGGGAATGCTGGGACTCGCCAGCTATCAGACACTTTCGAACTGGCTGGATAAATACGGTCTTGCATAATTGGTCGTCAATCGTGCGGATAACGCTCGCCAAAAAAAGGAACATAGTGGGTGCAAACGGCTGCGATCAGCGGCCTCGCCGGCGTTAGAAACGCCTCTGTCTCGCCAGTTTCTTGTCGGAGCTCCAGCTGTGATGCTCTTTCACAAGAGTCGTCCGCCGTTACGAACGTGCAGGGAATTGACGTGTCGATTTTGTTGCTCTGGAGGTAATCGCAATTACCCACCCCCATTTTTTAGGGCGCAGTTTTTGCCGCAGATTCACGCCAGGGTGTCGAGGATTGTCTGGAAGGGGTTTGCGCCATTGAGCCTTGCGGTGTCTACGGTTGTGCGCACGTCAGCCTCAGCCTTTGCGGCCCACATGGCGCGGTAGCCGTTGGTAACTTTTCGCTGGATCACGCTGGGCCTGAGCTTTCGTTCGGAACCGTTGTTGGTGGCCTCGACCTCGCCGGGATAGTCGCAAAAGGTCAGAAGCTGATTTTGCGCTCGCCTGATTTTGGCCTGCAACTCGCGAGCGAGATCGCATCCTGTCGCGGCGGCAAGAAGAATCGCAAGGTGCTTTTCAAGCGCGCGCTTTTTGCTGGCGATCGTCGAGGCTTTGAAACTGGCGATATCTCGGGCCAGATCGAAGGCCTTGCCAAACCACAGCTTGAACCGCAGGGGCAGATCGTCCGATCCATGCTCCAGCGCAAAGGCCGTGTCGCGCGCTAGATGCGCCAGACAGGTTTGATGCGCAGCGCCATGCTTTTGCTGCGCGCTATAACGATCCGAGAGCCATACCTTTGGAACATGGTCGCTCATCGTCTCTTCCACGACACGGGCGGCGCGCGAATAGTCGGGCTGATGCACCACCGCATCCTTGCAGTGAAAGACCCAATGGTAGGAGTTGGTCCCCTCGATCCGCACGCCGGTTTCGTCGCTGGCGACGATTTTGGCCTCGCGAAGAATGGCCTTCGCCTTATCCGCCTCGATCTTGAACCCCGCATGGGAGCGGATGAACATGTTCATGAGCGCGCCCTCGCTGACGATCAGGCCAAAGGCGTCGCGGAACAGGAAGCGCAGACGCTCATAGGAAAGCGCCTGAAAGCCCTTCAAATAAATCGCCAGCGCATGAATGCGCCGTCCAAATGGCGTCGTCGTGGCGACGGCGGGCACCGGAGCCTTGACGCCCACCCCGCAATGCGCACAGCGGCAGGCGAAGCGTCGGTGGCGGACGACATAAGGCTTGACCGGCGGAATCTCGATCTCGTCATATTCGCCAATCAACTCCATGTCGGCGTCCGGCGACACAGACCCGCCGCATCGGTCGCAACGAGTTGGTCTGTGGTCGCGGAACTCGTCGGGATTGTCGGCCAGCCGACGATTGTGCGGCTCATGCCCGACCTTCGCCCCGCCAGGACGGGAGTTCTCGCGTTTCTCTTTCTTGTCGGTGGAGGGAGGCTTCGACGAATTGCGCGACGTTTTATCCGGTCGTTGAAGCTGGAGCACCAGCTCAATCAACTCGTCCTTACTCAGGCGCTGCAAATCAGTGCGATCCATGAGCACATGGATTCAGAGATCCGAGTCCGTGGCAAGGGGGACGCGGAAATCCGGACCCCACCCCAGAAAGGCGCGATGAAAATGGGGGTGGGTAATTACCTGGAGGTAATCGCGTCGGGGGGGTTCGACAAGCCTGACGGCATCTTCATCCACCGCGCCGTCGCGTGCGCGAGCATAATCACATTTGGCGCGCTCGGCTTGGCCGCAGGGGCAACTTCGGTTGGCTCCGATCAAGATCCTGGATTTGGCCTTTTCGTTGATGCAGGTGACGAGCACGTTGTCGAGCGGGTCGACACGAGGGCGGACGATATCCCACACCTTTTCAATAAAATACCCGACAATTTCTGTTCGGCCAGGCAGCATCGTCCGAGCATTCTTACGGGGGGCTGTTTAAGCGAAAAAGGCCCGAGTGCACTGGGGCGCAACGATTACTCTCAAGCCTTCAACTCGGATGATTAACCGTCCCAGCCATCAAATTCAGAGGATCTTGCGCTCCGGATCAGCTTTGGAGCCGTAAGTGTCGAGATAGTGTTTCAGCGCCGTCTTCAGCAGCGCGATATTGCTCATGCGCCGCATTCGCGCCTCGATGGCGAAAAAGGCGCGAAAGTCATCATCGACCTTGAAATTGAAGTCCGCCCATTTCTTCGGGGCGTTGTCGGTCGGCTCGTTGGGTTTTTCGGGAACCTCGGTCGGCTGCGACGCCCAAGGAGACGGGTTCCTTCGCGGCGTATCGGTCATCCAGTTCTCCTCTTTAGTATTACTGCCCCGACAAGAGGGCGGGTGAGTTTGATGGTCCGGTCGTTTAGGACGCAAATACCATCTCAATGGAAGCGCAGTGAGAATTCGGGGCAAGTAGATGGCCGAAACAGCAGGGTAGGCGGCGATACAAAAGCCCCTCCGGAGATGTTCTAATCGTCGCGCGGTTCCATCCCCGCCGCCGACAAGAGGTTGAGCGATCCATCTACGAGAATACCTGAGAAAGAGGAACAATCCCGGGAAAAACTGGACGGCGGACATCTCGACACGAGCGAATCTGCAAGTGCATTCTTCAAATAAAATAACCAACTGTCAATTTATTTTTAGCTATTGACGGAATCGCAATCCGTGCAACCATTGATAGAATCGGCATTTAGATGCGTTTGCGCATACAAAATGTTCGCCTCATATTCAAAAATGCTATAAGTCGATAATGCATACAAAAATATGTAAGAACTGACTGTTCAAATCAACCTATTTCAATAGATCTTTTATTTTTGATTATATAGAGATGCCAAAATGTTTTTTGAATGGCGACGAGCACGCAATCCAAGTTTCTGGATCTTTCTTGGATAGTGGCTGCCGATATCTCAGCCCGTTTTCGTTCCATTAGATAGTCGAACGGTAAGCGTCTAACGGAGCGAGGCTTGCAAGGGATGGGAAAAAACAGAGCATAGGAAATCCTTGATCATCAGCCCTTTCGTTCGGTGGGCAGTCGATCTGGCCGGACGTTGTGCATTCAGAGCCGTCGGCGCTCCCATAAATTGCCTCGATCAGCGGCTTGCCACATAATGACAAGGTCTTGATTCATAGACTGTCGCGCCGTGAGTCCGAGCTCTCGAAATTTCGTCTTTCTGATCTCATTTGACCCCGAGCTAGCTCGTTTGGGCGCGCTCGCGGAATGGGCTTTTCACGAAGATGCGCCAACCGCGCTCGGCAAGTTGCGCCAGTTCGCCGAACATATGGCGAAAGCGCTCGCCGCCCGAAACGGTTTGGGAATCGACCGCCGGGCTAATTTTGATGAAATGTTGCGGGTGTTACGACAGGAAGGCCTGCTCCCCCGCCAAGCCGCGGATGTTTTTCATTTCTTTCGCAAGGTCGGAAATTTAGCTGTTCATGAAAATAGCGGCACGCCGGAACAGGCCCTCGCCGGCCTGAAACTCGCGCAACAGCTCGGCGCCTGGTTCATGCGCGCTTACGGACCAGATCGAAACGTCAATCCCGGGCCTTTTTATCCGCCAACCCGGCCCAAGGACGCGACCACCACTTTGGCGAGAGAGCTTGACCGCCTGCGCGCCAAACTGGCGGAAACCGAGAGCGCCGTGCAAAAAGCCCAACGCGAGGCTGAGGAAGCGGCGCTCGCCAGGCTCGATGCCGAAGCTCTCGCCAAGCGCCAAGCCGACGAACGCGCTCAATGGGAGCAACTGGCGGCGCAAGAGGCTTCAGCTCGCGACGCCGTCCAACGCCAGCTCGATCAATTACGCGCTGAAGCGGCGGGCCGAGCGCCAACGCTAACTGCGGAACTCGCCCAAGCGGCGGAAATAGCCGACGCGAATATTGAGCTGGACGAGGCGGACACCCGCGTCATGATTGACGCCAAACTCGCCGCCGCTGGCTGGAGCGTCGATTCGGCCCGGCTGCGCCATAGCGCCGGAAGTCGGCCGGATCAGGCCCCGGCCATCGCCATTGCTGAATGGCCGACGAACGCCGGCCCTGTCGATTACGCCCTTTTTCTCGACGGCCGTTGTGTCGGCTTGGTCGAGGCCAAACGCGCCAGCACCGACGTGCCGGCCGTGCTAATTCAGACAACTCGCTACGCCGAGGGTGTGAAGCTTGAGGGCGATCAGCGACTGCCTCGCACCCTGGCGGGTGTTGCGCTAGGAGGCGTCCCTTTTCTTTTCGCGACCAACGGCCGGCCATACGTCAAACAAATGCTGACCAAGTCGGGCATCTGGTTCCGAGATGCGCGGCGCGAAACCAATATTCCCATTGCTCTCAGCGACTGGTTCAGCCCCCAGGATTTGCGCGACAAGCTGGCCCAGTCCACGGATGGCGCGGGCCTCGCAGAGGAGCCTTTCGATTACGCCGGTTTACGCCCCTATCAGCAGGAAGCGATCAACGCCATCGAAGGCGCTGTCCAGAGAGACCAGCGAGAGATTCTCATCGCCATGGCGACCGGCACGGGGAAGACCCGCACCTGCATCGCCCTGATGTATCGCCTGCTAAAGCACAAACGTTTCCGGCGCATCCTGTTCCTGGTGGATCGCAATGCGCTCGGCGAACAAACGCTGCAGGCGTTGGACAACACCGAGCTGGAAGGACTGCTGAAATTTTCCGAAAGCTACAACGTTGCCGCTATGGACAAGAAGCTGCCTGACAAAGAAGACCGCGTCCACGTCGCGACCGTTCAGGCGATGGTCAAGCGCGTCCTTGTCGCGGAAGGCGAGGCCGAAAAACCGACCCCCGGAACATATGATTGTATCGTCGTGGACGAGGCGCATCGCGGCTATACGCTCGACGCCGAACTGCGCGAGGAAGACCTCGAATTCCGTTCGCTTGAGGACTACCTCTCAAAATATCGCCGTGTGCTCGATTACTTCGATGCAACGAAGATCGCTCTGACCGCCACCCCGGCCCTGCATACGGCTGAAATCTTCGGGGCGCCGGTCTTTCGCTATTCTTACCGCCAGGCGGTGGTGGACGGCTATCTCATCGATCACGCGCCGCCGCGCCGGATCAAGACGGCTCTGGCACTGGCTGGAATCACTTTCGCACCCGGCGACGAGGTTGAAATCATCGACCCGCGCACCGGCCAGATCGACCTTTTCCAAACGCCGGATCAGGTCGATTTCGAAATTCAGGAATTCAACAAAAAGGTCTATTCCGTCGAATTCAACCGCATCGTCGCGGAAACGGTCGCCGCCGAAATCCCGCCCAATGCTCCGGGCAAAACCCTCCTTTTCGCCGCGCGCGATGATCACGCCGATACGCTCGTCGATCAGCTCCGCAAGGCGCTCGAGGCTGAATACGGGCCCCAGCCGCATGATCTGGTGCAGAAAATCACTGGAAAAGTCGACCGGCCGACCGATCTGATCCGCGCCTTCAGGAACAATCCGCGTCCCAAATATGTCGTCACGGTCGATCTGCTGACCACGGGAATAGACGTTCCCGAAATCTGCAATCTCGTTTTCGTTCGCCGGGTCAACAGTCGCATTCTCTATGACCAGATGATCGGCCGCGCCACCCGCCGCGCGGACCACATCGGCAAGGAAATTTTCAAAATCTTCGACGCCGTGGACATTTACGCCAATCTGCAAGCGGTCACCGACATGCGCCCGGTGGTGGTGGACGCGACCATTCCGCTTGAAACGCTGGTCTCGGATTTCCTGCGTGCTCCGACAGACGAGGACCGGGCGTTCGTTCGCGATCAGATCGTCGTCCGCCTGAGCCGCGCCATCAAACATTTCTCACAGCCTCAGCGCGAGGCTTTCGAACGCGCCGCCGGGCTCACGCCCGAGGCTTTTATTGCGCAGCTCCGGGGCGCACCCGTGCATGAGGTCGCGCCCTGGTTACAGAGCCAGTCCGCGGCTCTCGTAATCACCAGTAGCGTCAAGCCCGCGCCGCGGGATCAGGGCGTCTTCATCTCCACTCATCCAGACGAACTGGTTTCGATCGACGACGTCTTTGAAGGAGCCGCCAGCCCGGAGGACTATATTTCCGCCTTCGAGCGCTTCATCCGTGACAACATAAACGCGTCGTCGGCTCTGATCGCCGTCACGCAAAAGCCGCGAGAACTCACGCGCAAGGAGCTCAAGGAGCTCGCGGCCGAACTGGACGACCACGGTTTTTCCGAAGCGAAACTCCGCCGCGCCTATGGCCGCGTCCGCAACGCCGACATTGCCGCCCATATCATCGGATTCGTCCGCCAGGCGGCTTTGGGCGAGCCGCTCACGCCCTACGCGACCCGCGTCGAAAACGCCCTCACGAGGATCGAAGCGTCGAAAAACTGGACGCCGAAACAAAAGCAATGGCTGCGCCGCATTGGCCGGGTGTTGAAAGATCAACCCGTCGGCGACCCCGCGATATTGGCGGAGCCGGCCTTCGCCGCGCAGGGCGGCTTCGAGAAGATCGACGCCGAATTCGACCACCGCTTGCGGGACGTGCTGGCGGACCTTAACGAAGCTATCTGGGGCCGCGCGAGCTAGCCGGCCGATTCGGAGCGTTCATGAATCCCTCTTCCGACCTCGTCAACAAGCTTTGGCGGCTCTGCGCCGTGCTGCGCAAGGACGGCGTCACCTACCAGCAATATGTCACCGAGCTGACCTATCTGCTGTTCCTCAAGATGATGGCCGAGCAGAAGCGTGAGGAAGGCAAGATTCCGCAAGGCGCGCGCTGGGGCGATCTGATCGCGGAAGAAGGCGTCAGGCGTCTCGCACTCTATCGTAAAATCCTCGCCGATCTCGGCGATCCGCAGCAGAAGCGCGACCGCGCCGTCCAGGCCATATTCGCCAACGCCGCGACCTTCATTCGCGAGCCGGTCAACCTGGACAAGCTCATCGGGGCTATCGACGACCTCCACTGGTTCACGGAGGAGCGCGACTCCTTCGGCGATCTCTATGAAGGGTTGTTGCAGAAGAACGCCGAAGAGACCAAGCGCGGCGCCGGCCAGTATTTTACCCCGCGCGTGCTGATCGAATTGCTGGTGCGCCTGCTCGCGCCGCAGCCAGGCGAAATCATCCAGGACCCCGCCGCCGGCACCGGCGGTTTTCTCATCGCCGCCAATCGTTACATGCGGGCGAAGACCGACGACTTTTTCGACCTTGCGCCAAAGGCGCAGGAATTCCAGCTCAAGCATGCGCTGCAGGGCATGGAGAATGTCGAGGGTGTCTATCGCCTGCTGCTGATGAACCTCTTTCTGCATGGCGTCGACAGTTGGCACATAGAGCTTGGCGACACGCTCTCGCCCGCCGGCGCTGCGATGAACAAGGCCGATGTGATCCTCACCAATCCGCCTTTCGGCCCCGCGGGCGGCAAGCCCTCGCGCGACGATATCACCGTCACTGCCACGGTCTCCTCCTATCAGCTTCCTTTCGTGGAACATTGCATCCGCACGCTGAAGCCCGGCGGGCGCGCGGCCGTCGTTGTGCCGGATAATGTGCTCTTCGAGGACGGGCGCGGGCGCGAATTGCGCCGCATGCTGATGGATTACTGCAACTTGCACACCATCCTGCGCCTGCCGACTGGCATTTTTTACGCGCAGGGCGTCAAGACCAATGTCATCTTCTTCAGCAAGGGCGAGGCCGACAGCGGCCAGACGAAAAAGGTCTGGATTTACGATCTGCGCGCCAATATGCCGGCCTTCGGCAAGACCAGCCCTTTGACGCCGGAACATTTCGCCGATTTCGAGCGCGCCTTTGGCGCCGATCCGAATGGCCGCGCCAAACGCAACGACGAAGGTGAGGAGGGCCGCTTTCGCCGTTTCACGCGCGAGGAGATCGCGGCGAGGGGCGACAATCTGGACATTAGCTGGCTGCGGGATACGTCAGCGGACGCCGAGGATTCGCTGAGCGAACCGGAAGAATTGATCGCCGCCATTCTGGGGCATCTCAAGAGTGCGTTGGGCGAGATTGAGACGCTGGCGGAAGAGTTGGAGGATAGCTCCGCTGTTGATGCGGAGGCGGCCGAATGAGCGATTTGCCCCAGGGGTGGATTGAAATTCCTCTCGAGAAGTTGGCCGGACCTGAGGGTCTCGTTACTGACGGTGATTGGGTCGAGTCCAAGGATCAGGATCCAAATGGCGAAGTGCGGCTAATCCAGCTGGCTGATGTCGGCGTAAATGAGTTTCGCGACAGATCAGAACGTTTCCTTACAAGCGACAAAGCCTTGGAGCTTCGGTGCTCCTTCCTCGAAAAAGGCGACGTCCTGATAGCGCGAATGCCAGATCCGATCGGGCGAGCCTGTGTCTTCCCCGGACTTGGACAGTCGGCTGTTACTGTTGTTGACGTTATGCTTTGGCGGTCAGACAGTGCACTTTCCATCCCGGCTTGGCTTGCTTTCATAATGAATAGCCCAGACGTGCGAGCCTCTATATTAACCGAAACCAGCGGAACTACTCGGCAAAGGATTTCTGGCGGGCGATTGAAGGCGTTGAACATCCCCACGCCCCCTCTCGCTGAACAACGCCGGATCGTCGTCAAACTTAATGCGCTGGACGCGAGCAGCAAACGCGCCCGCGCCGATCTCGACCGCATCCCCGCCCTCGTCGCCCGCGCTAAGCAGGCGATTTTGGCGAAGGCGTTCAGTGGGGAATTAACAGCTGATTGGAGACTGCATAACAGCGAAAAGAGCGTCTCTGCTCTGCTTGACGAAATCGGAGTAGATGCGATCTCCAGTTCAGTGCCGTTACCTCGAGGGTGGGCTTGGGTTCTCGCTGGCGAGATTTGCGAAGTGAAGGGCGGATTGGCGCTCGGCAAAAAACGATCCCAGGACGTGGAATTGGTTGAGAAGCCATATCTTCGTGTTGCTAATGTTCAGAGAGGGTGGCTGACACTTGATCAAATTAAGACGGTCTTAGTTACTCCGGACGAGGCGAGAAGCCTTGAACTTAAAGCCGGCGATATTCTCATGAATGAAGGCGGCGACCGCGACAAATTGGGGCGAGGATGGGTCTGGGAAGGCCAAATTGCGGGCTGCATCCATCAAAATCATGTTTTTAGATTACGACTGCGCTCAGGAAAAATTGAACCGAAATTCATTTCCATTTATGCAAACGCGTTCGGTCAGGATTATTTCTTGGACCAAGGTAAGCAGACCACAAATTTGGCGTCAATAAGCATGTCAAAGATAAGGGCTTTGCCATTGCCTTTGGCTAGTCCAGACGAGATGTGCGAAATTTTCCATCGCATCGAATCCGCCTTCGCCAAAATCGACCGCATCGCCGCCGAGGCGGCGTCGGCGTCGAAACTGCTGGACCGGCTGGATCAGGCGCTATTGTCCAAAGCTTTTCGCGGCGAGCTCGTGCCGCAGGACCCCGATGACGAACCGGCGTCGGAGCTTCTGGCGCGCATCCAGTCGGCGCGCGCCGCCGCGCCCAAAGCCAAGAGAACCCGCAAGACCAAAGAAAAGACGCCATGAGCACTTTTGATTCCACCAAAATCGCTTTGCCGCAAATCCTCGAAGACATTACCGCGGGCAAGGTTCAATTGCCGGATTTCCAGCGCGGATGGGTCTGGGACGATGAGCACGTCCGCTCGCTGCTGGTCTCCATCGCGCGCACCTTTCCCGTCGGCGCGGTTATGTTGCTGGAAACCGGCGGCGAAGCCCGCTTCCAGACGCGGCCGGTGGAAGGCGTGACCTTTCGCGGCGCGATCCCCTGGCCCGAGCTTCTGATCCTCGACGGCCAACAACGCCTGACGACGCTGACACAGGTTCTAAAACAACCCGGGCCAGTGAAAACCTTCGACGCCAAGGGAAAACAGGTCGAGCTTTTTTATTATGTCGATATCGACAAGGCCCTCTCCGACGATACGCTCGAAGACGCATTTTTCGCCGTGCCCGCCGACAAGAAGGTCAAGAGCGATTTCGACCGGAAGATCGACCTCGACCTGTCCAGCCGCGAGAAGGAATGCCGGGCCTTCTGCTTCCCCTGCAACGAGCTTCTCGACACGCGCGAATGGGAACGGGCGCTGAGCGAGATCGACCGGGACAAATTCTTCCGCTTCATGGATTTCCGGGAAAAGGTCTCCGACAGGTTCCGCGCCTATCAGCTGCCCGCGATCAAGCTCGCCAAGGAGACGAGCAAGGAGGCGGTCTGCCTCGTCTTCGAAAAGGTCAATACGGGCGGCGTGGCGCTGTCGGTCTTCGAACTCGTCACGGCGTCCTTCGCCGCCGACAATTTCAATCTGCGCGATGACTGGTTCGGCAGCGCCCTGCGCGGCGTCGAAGGCCGGAGCCAGCGAATTTGCCAGGACGACAATCTCGCCTCGATCGAACCGACCGACTTCTTGCAGGCCGTGGCGCTGCTGCACACCCACGAAAACCGCCTTGCCGATCTCGTGGCGGGCAAGACAGGCAAGCTCGTCTCGGCCGTCAGCGCCAAACGCGCGACGATCCTGAACATGAGTTTGCCGACCTACCGCAAATGGGCGGACAAGGTCGAGGCCGGCTTCAAGACCGCCGCGCGCTTCCTGCGCAAGGAACTCGTGCTCACGACGCGCGACTTGCCCTATCGCACGCAGGTCGTGCCGCTGGCCGCCGTCATGGCGCATCTGCAAGAGCGCTGGTTGGAGCCCAGAATCTACGAAAAGCTCAGCCGGTGGTTTTGGTGCGGCGTCTTCGGCGAACTCTATGGCGGCGCGGTGGAAACCCGTATCGCAAACGACATCGAGGAAATCCTGCGTTGGATCGACGGCGGCGACGAGCCCCGCACCGTGACCGAGGCGAACTTCCAGCCTGGCCGCCTGAACAGCCTGCGCTCGCGCTTGTCCGCCGCCTACAAGGGCCTGAATGTCCTCATCCAACGCGAAGGGTCGAAAGACTTTTTCTGGAAGGCGAGCATTCGGGATCTGGAAGCCGAGGAAGTCGCGTTGGACATCCACCACATCTTCCCGAAGGCTTGGTGCGAGGAAAGGGGCATTCGCCCGGCCGTCTACGACAGCATCGTGAACAAGACGCCAATCTCCTATAAAGCCAACCGTATGATTGGCGGAAACGCGCCGTCGCATTACCTGCGCGCGCTTCAAAATCATCGGCAGGTCGGGCTTGCTGATTGCGACATGGACGCATTGATCGCCAGTCATCGGATCGACCCCCAGACGCTGCGCGGCGACGATTTCAAGGCTTTTTTCGAGGCGCGCGGGAAGGCCTTGTGCTCGATCATCGGTGCGGCAATGGGCAAGAAGATCGACACAGAGTCGGTCAGGTTTTTCGGTAGCTGACGGCGCCTTCGGTCATCGAGCAGGCCTGTCTTTGGAACCGGTTGCTCATGGTCTGATAGCCAGCGTCAAAACTGCTGGAAGGCATCGAGGCGGCGCGGCGGGCGGCGAAGAGAACGCGCAGGAAGAAGGAAACAGCATGAAGGCGCTGATCATCGACGAACCCTGGATCACCGAAGTTCTCACCGGACGAAAAACATGGGAAATGCGCAAGACCGCCTGTCGCCTGCGCGGCCGAATCGCGCTCATCCGCAAGGGGAGCGGGCAGGTGGTGGGAACTGCCGAGGTGATCGACACGTTGCCGCCGCTCGACACGCCCGAAGCCTACGCCGCCGCCGAAGATCGCCACCGCATTCCACCGCACCGGCAGGCGACGGCCTTCGCCGATGGCTGGCGTCATCCCTGGGTGCTTAGAAACGCCCGCCCGCTCGCTACGCCTGTTCCCTATGAACACCCTCAGGGCGCCGTGATCTGGGTGACGCTCGCCCCCGCCGTATCCGCGAAAGTGGAAGCAGGCTGCGTCGGCGATGCAGCTTCTCAAACCGACCTCGGTTCTGCGATCGAAGCACCCTCACAAGCGCCGCGAACGCCCGCGCCCAGCCGCGCCGAAGCCGCCGCCACGATGGCCGGGCAGGGCGCCCGCGCGAAGATCAGCGGCAGGATCGAGGGCAATCGCTGCATCATCCCGATCTCGTCAGGCAACATCACGAACAATCATTTTTACCTTCGGACGGTGCTGCCCTTCTTCCCGGAAGAGTGCATTGGCGGATCGGACAAAAGCCAGTTGGCGCGGCAGATGATGAAAGTAACTTTCGCGAATGGTCCTGCCGTGATCACCGACATCGCCGGTCCCGACATTCACGCGCGCGAAGGCCGGTCAGCTCATTATTTCTTCCGCAACGCACGCGGGCAGATAAAGGACTTTTTCGCGCGCAGTGGCGCGGAGCCGGGAGACGAGGTCTTGATCGAGCGCTCCGATCCCTACGCTTACTCCGTAAACTTACGAAAAGCCCCTCGCTGCCCTTAGCCCGCCAGCGCGGTTGCGGGATTCAAGCCTCGCGGGAGCGGGGCTCCGTGACGTCGTATTTTTCGAGCCAGTTGGTGAGCGTCTGATAGCTGGCGAGACCGACCAGCTCGGCGGCGCGAGACTTGTTGCCATTGCAGGCCGACATGGCGCGGGAGAGATAATGCCGCGCCACTTCCGCCAGCAGCTCCGGCAGATCGACGCCTGCTTCCAGCGGCCGCCCAAGCACGGCGTCGGCGGCGGGCGTAGCTCGCGGCAAGAGGGCGTCGGCGATGTCAGCGGCTTCCATGATCTCGCCGTCGCACCAGACAGCCGCGCGGCGCAAGGTGTTCTCCAGCTCGCGCACATTGCCCGGCCAGCCGTGGCGCATGAGCATCGCCTTCGCCTCCGGGGAGATCCGGCGCGGCGAAAATCCCGGCTCCTTCGCGCTCTGTGCATTGATGCGCGCGAGCCGTCCGTCGATCAGCGGCTCCAAATCGCCCTCGCGCTCCCGCAAGGGCGGCGCGCGCAGGATCAGAACGGCGAGACGGTAGAAGAGATCTTCCCGAAAGCGCCCGGCGGCGACTTCAGCCGCAAGCTGGCGATTGGTGGCCGCGATGATGCGGACATCGACCTGAAGCGTCCTATCGTCGCCCACGCGGCGGATTTCGCCCTCCTGTATCGCCCGCAGCAATTTGACCTGTGCGAGCAGCGGTAATTCGCCCACTTCGTCGAGGAACAGAGCGCCGCCATGCGCGGCCTCGAAATGCCCCACTTGGTCGCGCACGGCGCCCGTGAAGGCGCCCTTCACGTGGCCGAAGAGCGCCGACTCCGCCAGCTCCGGGGGGATGGCTCCGCAATTCACCACCTCCAGCGGCTTTCGACGGCGCGGGCTGGCCGCATGAATGGCGCGCGCAAGCAGTTCCTTGCCGGTTCCCGACTCTCCCTCGATGAGGACGGGCACGGAGCGCGGCGCGGCTTTGGACGCCCTCTCGATCAGCCGCCGCATCGCCGGGCCGCGATAGATGATGTCGCCGAATTTCGAGCCTGCATCCGACGCGCCGCCGCTCAACTTTTCGAGTTGCCGATCGGGGCCGCGCAGAACGTCCGTGACGAACTCGGGCGAGAGCGAAATATCGAAAGGAACCGAAGCGGTCTCGACGCCTGTCTGGCGGGACGATTGCAGCAGCTCGGCCCGATATTTGGTCTTGCCCAGCACGACCCATGTCGCGGCCATCGCCGGCGTGCCGGAGCTTAGATTGAAGGAAAGCGCAGGCCTTTCCTCAAGCGCCCTCAGTTCGTGATCAAGGCATTGCGTGACGGCGGAATAGATCTGCTCGAAATTTGTCGGGTTGGTGATGTCCACGCGCGCGACGGACAATGCGAGCCCCTTTTTGCTCGCGAGATTTGTGCGCAGCCAGCTCTCATAGCGCCGCACGCTTTTGGGGTTCTGATCCGCGAGCAGCAGAACGCGGTCGAAGGTGCGCGCTGCGAGCGTCGAGGCGACGGGACCGATATCCGCCCTGTCAACCGCCTCTGGAGCTTTGAGATCGGCCGTTCCGAGCCATGAGACGAGCATACGCACGCCGCTGGCTTATAAGATCATTTGTGGTTTCACAAGAAACGTTATCATAGGCGCAGCGTCGGCCGGGAGCCGGCGCGCCGCCTGTGGCATCGTATCTCGCTTATAGATCAGCGACTTGCTAACCCGGCGGCGCCAAACGCGACGCCGTTTCGCCCGCCGGCACGCACATTGCCCCGGCAGGACATGTCGCCGTTTCACCATCCCCCTCCTATCCCGGACAGGCCCCACGCCTGAGGGGGCGCCGGACCGTCCGATCATCCCCGCGGCGCGCCCGATCCCGGCGCGCCGTCATCCCTTGATGCCATCTCACGCGGAAACGCCGTCCGTTTCGGCGCGCGCTTTTTTCTTTCAGAGGGCACTTCACCAAATGACCCGCGTTCATCATTCGGACCCCACTCTTCGAGACGCAGTGGTCGGGTTTTGCGCTGATGGATCAGCCATCGAACTGGCGATTGCGCGACGCATCGAGATTTCATGGGTGCGCGATGGCTTTGCGAGCATCACCCTCACGCGCTTTTTCCGCAGTTTCGAGGCTGCGCCCATCAACGTAGTGCTGACCCTTCTGTCTCCTCCCGGCGCCATCATGTGGGGCCCAAGCGCTCGCATCGGCAAGAATGACTTCGTTCTGGCGCTTGAAACCCCCGAAAAAGCCCGCAAGCCCATGCGCGTTTCATACATGCCGCTGCAGCGCGGCGCGCATGTCGTAACGCTGCGCTCCATTCCGCTGGCGAACGAAGTGCAGATAGAGGCCAGGATCCTCGCGCAGCTTTCATTCTCGGGCGAGTCGCCGCGTCTGCCAATTCCGATGGCTTTCGCGGATGTCTTTCTGATGGGAACGCTGAAGACCGTCCCAATCCCGGAAGAGCGGGCGATCGCGGTTCTCCTCGTCTCGCCGCAGAGCGGTCTCGCCCTGCTTCACGGCCGCCCCGTCGGGGACGCGCCGGTCATCGTCGCCGCCGATGAACCGCTCGAGCTGATTTTTCCCGACGCTCAGACAGGGTTTTTGAACCTTTGAGGCGGCCCTTGACGACTAGAAGCCGCGCTTCCGGGTGATCGGCCGATACGATTTGGACAAAAAGAAAAGGAAACTTGACGATGCTGAAATATCTGATGACCTGCGCCGCTCTCATTGGCTTGGCTGGTTGTGCGACGATGACGCGCGGGACGACGCAGGCCGTCGCCATCAACACGCCCGGCGCGCCGGGCGCAACGTGCACCTTGACCTCTCCTTCGGTCGGCAGACAGATGGTCACGACGCCGGGTGTCGTCACGCTCGCCAAGGGCGCCAGCGCCGTGTCGGTTCGCTGCAGCAAGGAATGCTATAGCGAAGGAAACGGCATGCTTGCGTCCAGCATGGACGGCATGACGGCGGGCAATATCGTGGTTGGCGGGGTTGTCGGGTTGGGCGTCGACGCCGCCACCGGCGCAATGAACCAATACGCGCCGCAAGCCGACATTCTGATGATGCCTGATGGTTCCTGCAGCGCGCCTTCGGTCGCGCAAAAGCGACGAAGCCGCTGACACCAGACGCAGGCGAGAAACCTGCCACCGAGTGGACCCGCGTGCGAAGCCTTGGCGAGCCATCCAGGCAAGCGTGCACGGGTCACCTGTTGCAACTGTCACGCACGCGGGAGTATAACGACCAAGCTTGCGAAGTTAGTGGTTATTAAATCGGCAGTTAGGGCGAAGTCGAAGATGGGAACCGTGGTTGGCCTTTTTTCGCTGGTTGGTATTTACGTCCGCGATTTGGTGCTGTTCTTCGCGTCTACCTTGAAATTCCCGGCGGCCCCGGGTCTTGTAACTCTTTTGCTCCTCGGCGCACTCGGCGCGGCTGTTATTGTATTCCATCGCGCCACGGCCTCGAGGCGAAATGCCATACGTTGGCTGCGCGGATTGATCGATGAGACCCCTGACCACGCCGCCTTTGCGGAGGCCATCAGCGGTCTCGACCACAAAATCGAAAGCGAGGCGCAGGGAGAGGCGCGCGCGCATCTGGCGACGGCGTGGCGCGAATATAGGGAGACTCTCGTCCCGCATTACGAGAATGAATCCATTACGCTACGAAACTCGGTCCGCCCGGCTGTTTTCTTCAACCCGGACGATTTGCGATTTGGCGCCGGCAGCTGGCGCATCGTTCCCGGCATCTTCGTCAGCGTCGGTCTTTTCCTTACGTTTCTAGGCCTCATTTCCGCCCTGAGCTCCATGGACTTCCGCGGGGACAAGGTCCAGGACTCGCTCCAGATCCTCCTGACCATCGCGTCCGCCAAGTTCATCATGTCGCTTACGGGACTGCTCTGCTCGATCGTGTTTACGATTGTGCTTCGGCGCGGCATGTCGCGCACAGAGAAGGAGATCCATCAGCTCTGCGCCACGATTGAGACGCGCCTGACCTTCATCAGCCTCGAATATCTAGCCGTCGAGCAGTTGGCGGCGACGCGCGAACAGCGCGAGCACTTTCGCATGATTGGCCTTGAACTCGTGGCGGAGTTGGGTCGCCCTCTGCGGGAGGAGCTGCCGGCCGCGATATCGACCTCCATCACGTCAGTGATGGCGCCGCTCATGCAGCAGGTCGGCCAGGCCGGCGCTGATGGAATGGACGAGATGGTGAAAAGCCTCTCGGAGCGCTTCTCCGACGACGTCGGGCACGCTTTGGCCACGGCCAGCGAAAGCCTCGTCAAGGCGGGAGACCGCATCGCGGCGCTGTCGGAGAGGATGGATCAGAGCTCAGGACGCGTCGGCACAGAGATAGACGCGGCCGTAACCCGCCTTACCCAAGCGGTGGAGGATCTCCGCAACGGCATGGGCGCCACCGCTCAGACCGCTTCCGGCGCCTTTACGCAGGGCGCGGAGCAGTTGCTTTCCGTCATGAACCAGACGTTGGAGGGCATTCGAGACAACACTGGCGAGGGCGCTCGCGCGCTAAGCGCGGCTGCGGCGGAAATGCGACAGGCAGCCGAGGGTTTCCGCAAGGAAATCGAGGAGGCATCCAGAGAGGGACGCGCTGCCGTGGCCGGTCAAATCGCGGCCGAGGGCGCCAACGCCGCCGGGGCGATCGGATCTGCCGGCGTCGCAGTGCTCCAGGCGGTCGACCGAACGACCAAGGAAATCTCGGAGCGCACGGAACAGCTCGCCGAGAAAGCCGGACAGGAGCTTCTTGCGCCGCTCGACCGGATCGCGCAGCAGCTCGGCACCATGGTTGACAGCCTTTCCGAAGGCGCGACCGGCATGCGACGCCTCTCTGATGGCGTTCGTGTCGGGGCCGAAGCCAGCGAGCGGGCTGCGAGCAGCTTCAAGTCGGCGTCGCAAGACCTCGCCGCCGCCGTCGCCCCGATCAGCTCCGCAAACGAGCGCCTTGAGGCCACGATGACGCATTTGAAAGAGAGCACCGCCCATGCGGCCAATACGGTCGTGCGCTCCTCTGAGGCGACCGCACAAAGCGCGGCGCAGACTCTGGCGGCGGCGCAGGAAATGCTAGGGGGTCACGCGAGAGCAATCGAGACCTCGCTCAAGGGCCTGAGCGACATGCTGGATCGAATGAAGGCGCAAGAAGCCCGGATAAGAGAACAGGGCGATCGTCTCGATGACCTTGACGAGAAACTCGGGGAAGCCTTCGAAAAATATACAGGCCAGGTCGCGGTCACTGTGGATAGCCTTCATGGCCATGTTCGCAGAATGCAGGAAGAATTGGCTCCAGCCCTGGACACTTTGCGAACCATCGTCGAGCAAGCCGAACAGTTCACGCCTGAGCGCAGGAGAAGGTTTTGAGGGGGGGGCCGCGGCGCCATCATGAGGACGAAGAAGAGTCCGTTTTCGTGTCCATGACGGACATGACGGTAAGTTTCCTCTTCATCGTTATGATCCTCCTTGCCTTCTTTGCCTCCCAGTTTCGCGACCCCGACAAAGTGTCGCGCAAGGAATACGAGAGCATCGTTCGTGAGCGAGACAAGCTTGAAAAAGAAGTGCGAGAGCTAAGGGAACAATTGAAACGGCTCGCGAACCGCCCGGTCGAGACGTATCTCGCCGCCGTGGCGAACCAGCGAGAGCGTATTCTCAAAGACCTTCAGTCGAAGCTGAAAGCCGACTTTCCTGACCTTCAAGTCGTGATCAGCGAGGAGATGGACGCTCTGAGGTTCAAGGGTGACGGCCTCTTCAAGACGGGGTCGAGCGAGCTCCGGCCCGACAAGCGGCGCATCGTGGAAAGCATCGCCACCCGCCTCGGCGAAGTGCTGCCCTGTTATACGCTCGGACCCCGTTCTTCCTGGAACAGCCGCTGTAATGCCGCGGGCGCGGTCATCGAAGCTGTATTGGTAGAAGGGCATACGGATTCCGACGGACAGGACAATAGCAACATCACGTTATCCACCAATCGTGCTAACGAGACCTTTTTCGCGATGACGAAGCACGAGCCGGCTCTGGTCGACTTTCGCAATGATCGTGCACAACCGGTCCTGTCCGTGGCCGGATACGGCAGAATGCGCCCTGTGGCGGATAACGCCACCCAAGAAGGGAAGGCCACCAACCGTCGAATAGACCTTCGGATCATCATGTTTACGCCGGGGACGCTGGAAGAGATCAGCAAAGTCCAAAACGATTTGCGCAGTGGGGTCACTGGGGCGGGCTCACGATGAGCCTCGCGTCGATCCTGGAGAAACTGGTGCGCTTCAATGCGCCGACGCTCCCTGATCTCAAGAGCATAGAAACGCGGAAGAACGCCATCCTCAACCGCTGGCCGGATGTCGTCGCCATGCCAAACGAAGAAGACCGCGAACGCCTCGTTCAGGAGATGCTCCGTCGTCTGGAGGCGAACGCATGGGACGACACGTGGATGTCTTTCGTGACCTCTGCCGCCCGGGCGCTCTTCGACGAGCAACGACGGGAGCGGCTCGATCTCGCCAAATTGCGCCAGTTCTACTACGATGAAATCGATGCCTCGACGCGCCGTTCCTTTCTTGTCTCGATGCTATCGGTATATCTCGGGTCTTACCAACCCGGCGCAACACACACGCGCTCCCTGGCGTCGGCGCTGATCAGCGCTTGGCCCAGAATCGGCCCTCAGGGGCATCAGCTTCTCCAAAACATTCCCGAGCTTCTCGACCCGGTCCGGGCACCCGACGCAATCGCCGCGAAAATGAGAAACATGGTCGATTGCTGGACTGAACTGAAGGCGATCGGCATCAGGACTCCTCACGCACCCGGCCTGATGGACTACGCGCATCTGGCCTTTGTCGAGATCATGCGGCCCGAGCTGAAAAGCAGAGCCGGCCTGGAAAAGCTTTTCAACTGGCTCAAGCCCGGAGGGCAACGGGCAAGAATGTCTGGCGCGGGTGAAGCGATAACGGCGGTGCTCAGCCCGTGGCTGAAGCAGACCCCGCCTCAAAGCGAGCTGACATTTATCACCGAGTCCTTATTGGGCCTATATGGCGATCCGCGCGTGAGTGGCGGCGGCGCGTGGGCTGGCGTTCTGCCCGATCACCTGGCGGTGTTGATGAGATGGCTGACGGGGGAAAACATCCGCTTCTTCCTGGATGTTTTGTCGGTCGTGGACAAGACGAACATGTGGGCGCCCCGTCGTGAATTATGGCTGTCGCTTTACGAGGAAAAACGTATCGACGCCGCCTGGGTCGCCTTTGGCGCAAAAGCATCCGATTTCGCGGATAGCCAGCTCAAAGCCAAAGGTGGCGTCAACACACTACAATATGGGCGCCAAGTCGCTGGAGGGCATCGGAAAGACACATCGCTTCTAATCATGCAAATCGGAAACAGGATTGTGGTCGAAGGATCACATGATTACAAAGTCCACATTTTCAAAAGCGGGAACCCTCATACGCCGAAACTCTATCAGACGGGACATAACCGCGGATATGATTGCGACGATATTCGAAAGAAAAGTGACGCCGCCAAGCGTCATTGGGGAAACTGGCAAGACTGGGTCAAAGAAAACATTTGAGACGCCCCTATGTTCGACTTTCACTTCGATCAGCAGGCCATCCACCTCACCCTCGAGCGGACAGCCGACGGCCTTCTGCAGCGCCTGATAAAACGCGCCAAAAAGCGCGACCTCGAACATCTGCCGCCCGCCGACCGCGATCTCATCATTGCGCTTGCGGATCTGCGCGCTCTCGCCGAGGAGGCGGGCGAGGAGCTGGAGATCGTCGCCGACCACATCCGCCTTTCCCATCGCCTCGCCGCGGCTCTGCCAGGCGAAACCGCGCAGATCCTCGGCCTGCCGCCGCTCGTCGACCTCACCCTGAAAACGGACGCAGAGGGACTCGTGGGGTCTCCGAACTTTCGCCTCAAAGCCGAATGGTTCAAGAACGGACAGCGGCAGCTGCCGCACAGGACCGGCGCCATCCTCGAAACCTCGAGCGGGCCACGGCGTTTGCCATTGTGGATCATGGAGGCGATCGAGGTCGCCGAAACGTTCCGGCCGGGCGGCAGCGACATTGACCATTGGGGCGCTCTCTCGCGGTTCCGGCAAGCGCTCGATCCCGGCGTTCATATCGCTGATAGCAGCAACGCCGCCAGAATCTCGATGACCGATTTCCTGTCCAGCCTGCAGGTGCGGGTGGCGGACCGCCTGTCGATAGCGGCGAACAAAGAGGGCGACGACTTCGAAGTGTTGCCTTTCTCCGGGCGTCGACTGGCGGATGCCGCAGAACACGCAGAAGTCTCTGAGAGCGACAGTGAGCTCAGTGGCGAGGAGCTGAGGGGTTTTCAAAAAAAGGTTCGTGAGCGCGGCGCGTCGCCAGCCTATCGGTTGGGGTCGGGCAGTTTCCTCGTCCTCGAACGCTCCGCGTTACCGGCGCTCGATGTCTTGGCCGAGATGCAGCGCGCATCTCGGGCCGAACGCGCTGCCTTCATCAGAAACCCTCGCCCCCGCATCACCGAAGCCATAGAAGCGGCCCTTCGCAAGGATGGCCGCCTCGAGAATCTCAGCCCTGAAGCGGAAGAGGAAGTGATCGAGAACACCGCAGGCCCGGTGTTCATCGAAACGAAGGAATTCTCCGAGCGGGTGACAGGCGTCAAGGTCTTTGAAAAGCCGGACCTCGGCGACTTCCAAAGCAGCGGGACGACTTGGCTGCCGGAGCATTTCGCTCGACAGGTCGCGGCGGCGCTTGGTGCGCGTTCCGCCGCCGAGCTGGAGAGCCTTCGAAAGGATGTGGAAGAGGCCATCGAGCAGGGACAGGAGTCTGTCCCTTTGGATGACCTCAAGCTGCCGGCGAAACCAGAGATGGTGGCGACAATCGACGCTCATCTCGAGGCGCGAACGGAAGCGAAGGTCGAAGCCCGTGAAGCCGAACGCAGCGGCCCGCACGTCCTCGACGGCAAGAAAAACTTCGACGACATAGAGTGGTCGACGAAATTCCAGCCGCGTGAGGCGCGCGTTCCGGCGGTCCTGCCGGATACGATCCGCACGTCGTTGAAGCCCCATCAGTTGGAGAGCTTCGACTGGCAGGTAGCGGCGTGGCGAGCGGGCCTTCCCGGCGTGCTCAACGCCGATGAGCAAGGGCTTGGAAAGACGCTTCAAACGATTGCGTTTCTGGTCTGGCTGAAATCCCACCTAGCGCAGGAAAAAGCGCCCCAAAGTGGTCCTGTGCTCATTGTGGCGCCGACGTCACTGCTCGAAAACTGGGAACAGGAGGTGGCGCGGCATGTCCAGGAGCCGGGCCTCGGCCATCTAATTCGCCTCTATGGCAGCGCCATTTCAAGCCGGAAGCTCACAGGAAAATCCGGTCGCGATATCGACAGCGGCGAAATCAAGCTCGATCTTGGTTTCTTGACAGAAGCCCTGCGAGAAGGTCGCGCCCACCGCTTCTGGCTGTTGACGACTTACACGACCCTTACCAACTATCAGCATTCGCTCGGCCGTATCCGTTTCAGCGCCCTCGTGTTCGACGAGATTCAAACGCTCAAGAATCCAGCCGCCCTACGCTCCCAATCCGCCTTGTTCATGAACGCTGACTTTCGCATCGGCTTGACGGGCACGCCGATCGAAAACAGCGCGGTCGATCTCTGGGCCGTCATGGAGCAGCTCGCGCCCGGCTTGCTCGGAAGTCTCAAAGAATTCAGAAGCCGCTACGGCGAACCGGATAGCAGCAACATGGCGGAGCTGCATGGCCGCGTCTTCAAGCCATCGAACGGACGTCCAGCGCTCGCGCTTCGCCGCACGAAAGATCAGGTGGCGTGGGACCTGCCGGAGAAAACCCGGCGTCTCCACCCGCGCCTCATGCCAGCCGGTCAGGCCTCCGCCTACGATGACGCGCGGCTCAAGCTCGCACGGGGCGGCCTGGGAGCAGCCTTGAAAACGCTGCATCACATCCGCTCCGTGTCCGTGCATCCAAGCCTAGATGCGAAGGCCTGTGACGCCGATTACATCGGCGCCTCGGCCCGTCTGTCTGCTACTTTCGAAATTCTTAGGCGCATTGCGGCGAAGGGCGAGCGCGCGCTGGTTTTCATCGAGCACCGCCAGATGCAACACCGATTTATCGAGCTCGCCCGCGCCGAGTTCGGTTTGAGCCGCATCGATCTCATCAATGGTGACACGCCCATCCCGAAGCGGCAGGCGATCGTTAACCGCTTTCAGCAGCATCTGGAAGAAGACCGAGGGTTTGATATTCTCGTTCTCGGTCCCAAGGCCGCCGGCGTGGGCCTCACGCTCACCGCCGCCACCCACGTGATCCATCTTTCACGGTGGTGGAATCCGGCGGTCGAGGAACAGTGCAACGATCGCGTTCATCGTCTCGGGCAGACGCGCCCCGTCAGCATCCACTTACCGATGGCGATACATCCGGGCTACCGTGAGAACTCGTTCGACTGTCTGCTGCAAAGCCTCATGCAGCGTAAGCGCAAGCTAGCCAGCTCGGCCCTTTGGCCGATGGGCGACACGGACGGAGACGTAGCCGAACTGCAGAAATTATTGAGTGCGGAGGAATCCAGAAGCGCCGACGATCCAATTATCTCCACTGTATCCGCCCTTTTCGAGCGGGACGGAATCCCTCGTCCAAAAATCGCATCAGATGGTTCTGTGCCACTGGAGTGATCAAAAATCCCGATACTACTCGACTTAAATCAGCGGTGGTCGAGGGTAATTTTGGATCACGCATGTTCCCATACAGATCCGTTCTTTTTTCGCTATATGATAAATCGGCTGTGACTCGGCGTCCAAAAATGACCCCTTGGAGACTTGACCCAACAGACTGATCTGGCGTGACTTTTCCCGATTTTCAGACAAAGTGATCGGCGTTCAATCCTGCCCCCCCGCTAGGGGCGAGACATTATTTGATTTCAGCCTCTTATAACAGAAGGAGGTGGGGTCAGTGTTGGACGCCGATTCACAGCTAACCCCTCGCAACACGACGCGCGGCATAGTCAGAAAAGCCGCCACGACCGGGCGGAGGAACGAAAGCCACGGATGGGGGTGGTCACGAATGCGGCGCCCGTGGGGTAGGAAGCCACGCCGCATGGGATGCGCCGCAGGGCGCACGCGGCGCCTGATATGGGCGACGAAATCTCTTTGACTGATGCGGTGGAGCCTGGCGGAACAGAAAGTGATCGTCCTCTCGTTGGATGGACGATCGACCAGTGCATCTCGAATTGTTCGAAAGTCAGTTTTATGTCCGCGTTGGATTACCGTTAGGCGGAGCCGGATCGTTGACAAGCTGAATTCCGTCGAATTCAAGGCCCCAACAACGGAACACGAGAGTGAGAAACAGCGCCGGATCGATTTCCAGAGCGCGTGAAAGTGGAAGAGCCTTATCAATTGGAACTCTTAGAGTCCGTCCCAGAAGTTAGTCAACAATTGCAGAGCTTTCGTAGCATGAGCCGAATCGACGCGAAACGCAGGAACACGAGCGCTGTGATATTGAGGTTTTCCCAATCCTTGGCCAGTCTTCTACAGCGGTTTAGCCAGGCGATTGATCTTTCGACGATCCAGCGCATGGGCAATTTCACGAAGCCCTTCGCCTGATCGGATCGTTTTATAATCTCGATTTTGAGACACGGTAGGATTTTGCCCGTTGCGTCGGCGAAGATCGGTCCCTGATAGGCGCTGTCAGCCAACAGCTTTTCAAGAAAGGGAAACCGCCCATGCAACGTCGAAAGCAGCAAGACGCCGCCGTCTCGGTCCTGAATGTCGGCGCCGTGAACGACGGCGCCCATCAACAAACCTTGCGTATCGACGAGTACGTGGCGTTTCTTGCCTTTGATCTTTTTGCCGGCGTCATAGCCATGCGGATCAATGCGCGCCCCCCTTTTTCCGCGCTCTTCACGCTCTGACTATCGATGATCGCCGCGGTGGGGCTCGCCTCTCGTTCCGCTCGTTCGCGACACATGACGTAGAGCGCGTCGTGCATGCGATCCAGAACGCCGCACCAGGCCCAATCGCAAAAATAACGATACACTGTGCTCTTCGGGGGAAAATCCTTGGGAATGTACCGCCATTGGCATCCCGTGCTCAGCACATACATGATGGCGTTGAACACCGCCCGCATGTCCACTTCACGCTTGCGCCCGCCACGCTTGGCCGGAGGAATAAGCGGCGCCACATGCCCCCACTCCTCGTCCGTCACATCACTCGGATAACGTAACCTGTCGCGATTGTATTTCGCCCGGTTTGCCTTCGTCCACATCGACGGCCTCCTACGAATCAGACCGCCTCCCATCCATCACAACAGATTCATTCGATTCAACATCTTTCAGGACGGACACTTAGTGCTCCCTCGGCGAAGCTGCGCACGACTTTTCCATCTCGGTAACCGATTTCCTTCCCAATCTGTTCAGCGTTTTTCATTTGGTGTAGCGCGACGAGACGGTCACGGATGATCCGGGCTGGTTCGCTATTGTAAAACGGGCGGGGTGAAGTAGTCATAGTAAATATCTCCGTTGCTGTGTAACTACATAAGCTAATATAGCAGATAGTCATCGGAACATTGCTGGTAAATTCGTTATTTTGTCGGGTCATTCATTGTGGAAAGGTTTTGAAATTTCGCGAGGAAACTTGATATTGCCTTTGGCGAGGCGGTTTCCGGCATTGGGGAACGATGATGTGAGGAGCGGAATGGCGCCGGCGCCCCGGCTCATGAAAAGGGGAGGGGGTAACAGCCGGCGCCGGGATTTTTATCCGCGCCATGTTGGGCGGGGTAGCGGCGCCAGATGGGAACAGTCCTGCACTCAATGGGTCGCAAGATAGCGAAGTCCTAGGAAAGACCCCATGCCTCGGGAGGGATGGAGGCTGGGCTCGGGAATGCCGCCGGCTCCGATCCCGTCCACCTGTCCCGCCGCAGTTAGTTACGCGGACTGCGTTCGAACGGGGGCTTAGCCCTCATAACAACAAGTGTGAGGTTCAATAGACATCAGGTTTAACGGCGCCAAACTCGCTGATCTCATCGAACATGCTTGCCCCGGAAGGGTCGGCATCCGTCGTATTGACGTGTGTGTCGTCACACAGGCGGGGATGAACCGACGCTGCGCTAGCGCGCAAATGACGCCTGGGCGCGTTCCTCGCACACGCGGGGATGAACTAAGCAACGACGCGGAGATTCGATCGCCGCGCAGCCGAAGAAGAAAAAGGTCGTTTGGAATTATCGGACGCCGCGCGTCGGCGCCGCCCACCTTGGTTCTTCAGTTCGAGAAAGAATCCGCCCGAACACGGGAGTGTCGAACGTGATGAGTAACGACAATGTCGTCGGAGGAAATACTTAATATTTTCGAACGAAAACGCTCACGCAGTGCGTTGGCGACGCGGGCGTCATTTTTCAAGGGTCCATCAACGCAATATCTCAAAAATATTTTCGAGCGATTCGCGCGCTTGACGCTATAGAGATCATATTCAACACCCCTGTCGGCAAGGAGAGCGGCGATATCGCGGACTGAGGTAGAATCCATGATCAACTATCCCCCGCACGCATCGCAGATTTGAAAGTCGAGAATCGGAAGCTGAAGGCGCGCGTTGTCGAGCTTGAAGTGAAAGACAACGATCCGCGCGAAGAGGAGATCGAAGAGCAACGGCAGCACCTAACGGTCTTTAGCATAGCCGCTCATTCTGAGTGCACCCGTCGTTCAGCGTAGAGCGCAAAACGGTCATCGTCTTGGGGTGAGTTAGAAGTCGTCTGCGAGCGGTAATCACCGGCGCAGATCGCCGCAAGCATAGTTCCCTGCGGCATGAGCGTGGCTTTTTCAAATGGGAAAGGTTAACTTAGGTATGCTTGAAATGAATATCGTTGACGCTGATCACAGCCGTGTTGTGATGGACAACAATACCCGTCGCTATATGCTTGAATGTAGGAACGATCTGAATGAAAGGCGTCGTAAGCTATTTTCTGATCTTTGCGATCTTGTTTACGAAAGCGCGGGAAAAGAGCGCGTGCGAGACGTATTTGCGGCCTATCTCTTCACTTTCGGTTCTGCGCAACGCCCGCACGAGTTCTTAGCGGTATGTTCTGAATTCGATAGTCGACCTCGATTTGTGTGGGAACATTTCCATTATTTCTGGAACTCCTTCGACGCAATCCCTCATTATAAATTCGCCAAATTGCTTCGGAGCATTCGGAGTGATTGGCGCGCCGACCACATAGATGACTTAAAGGATCGCGATTTTTATGATGAGCTACCAGAAGAGATTATAGCTTTTCGTGGGCAAGACCGCTGTGCTCCTCTCGGGTTATCATGGACGGTCGATAAGGAGGTCGCTGAAACCTTTGCGCAAGGACATCGTGGTATCCGAAACAAGTCGCCGATAATCATTGCCGCCCATATCAAAAAGAAAAACGTCGCCGGCGCATATGTCTCTCGATTTGAGACAGAACTTGTCTTATTCGATCCGCGCCACGCTACCCGCCGACAGAGCGAAGAATTAGGAGTAAGTGGCAACGACATCAGATCGCGTTCGACTGATAGGGCACGCTGGCGTTTGTCTTCTTGATGATGAGCTGCTGCCGGTTTCGTGGACGCCGAGAAACGGTGTTTCATAAGGCCGGAGGTCGGTTATGGCGAGACGGATATTCAGTCGGGAATTCAAGGTTGAGGCGGTTCGGCTCGTAAAGGAGCGCAGCGTCACCGTTGCGCAGGCCTGTCGCGATCTGGATGTGCATGAGAATGTGTTGCGACGCTGGGTTCGGGAATTGACGGCGGATCCTGCGCAGGCCTTCCCCGGCCATGGCCAGCAGAAGCCGGAACAACAGGAACTCGAGCGGCTGTGAACTGATGGGGTGGATGCCCCCTCCGCCCAGCATCTTACGACGCTGGGCGGAGGGGGCATCCACCCCATCAGTTCAGGAATTCGTCGCATAGACGCGTGTGTCGTCACACAGGCGGCTCGTTCGGCAGTCGCTACCTTCCCTCCATCGAACGACGCAATTCCCTGGAGGGGACAATGATCAATCTTCGCAAATTCGTCGCCGGCGCAGTCCTGGCGATCATGATCGGCTCCGCGATGGCCGCGACGCCCGCCGCCGCCAATGTCTCCCAGAGCCGAACCACGGCCCCGGGCGGCGCTGTCGTCGAATTCGCGACGGACGTGGAGCCTGGCGCGATCGTCATCAGCGCCAGCCAGCGCCGGCTGTTCTATGTCGTCGGCAACGGCGTCGCCATCAGCTATCCCGTCGCCGTGCCGAAGCGCGGCAAGGAATGGTCGGGCGTCACCTCGATCAGCTCCATGCACGTCAATCCGGACTGGACGCCCCCGGCGGCGGTGAAGGCCGACCATCCGGAACTGCCCGACCTCATTCCCGGCGGCGCGCCGAATAACCCGATGGGGACACGCGCCATGCTGCTCGATCGCAGCGAGGTCGCCATCCACGGCACGACGAACAAGATGCGCGCCTCGATCGGAACGGCCGCCTCTTATGGCTGCATCCGCATGCGCAATGAAGACGTCGCGGATCTCTTCGACCGTGTGAGCGTCGGCGCGACGGTCATCATGCAGCCCTGAACCGGGATCGACTTGCGGATAACGCGCCGACCGCCCCCTCCGATCGACCTCGGCGCCCATGGCAAGGGCCGTCAGCAACTCGCTGGCGGCCTTCATTCAATGATGACGAGCATCCTAAGCATTCTCTGCGTTCGTGGCTCGCAGTAATCATCGGCTGTTCGATCGGATTGGGAGCATCGCGAACTATTGGAGATGGTGGGTGCCCGCAAGCTCCCGGCGAGCGCCTGGCTGTGTGGCCGCGCCGCCTATCGTGCCGAAAATGCGCTCGAATAACGACCGATCTCCAGTCGCTCCTGCGCCGGACGCGGCGCCGCAGATCGTCATCAATAACTACGCCGCAGCCGTCCAGGTCGAGCCGGAGGTCAGCGAGGGCAGGGTGGCGCTCATGATCTATTCCGCCAACCGCGAGAACAACGTCAGTCTGCCATCCATTCTCGGCGCCGCCGACAAGAGGTCTTCATGATGGCAGGACAATAAGGTATCCAAATACCGTATAAGCTAAAATGGCTAGAAAGCGCCCCTGATGCGCTAAACTTTTCAGCGGCTACATTTAGCTAGCGTATCGATTCCGCGAATGCTTGGCCCGTTTCTGGCCCGTCTAGAGGCATTCGCCGGCGTAGGCGTAGCTAGCAGGCGCGGCGCGGCGGAAAAAGGAAGGTGTCGACAAAGGTTTAGCATCGGGCCTCCGGCGAACGCCCGCAGGGATTAGCTTAAAATTTTAGTAGACTAAAGCGCAGCGGAGTCCATTCCGGGGGGTGTCAAAAATCCATCCTCCGGGGGTGGTTCAAAAAAGCGGTTGCGCCGGAGCGTCTCCGCGAGCGAAGCGAGCCGGAGCGCGAAGCGCAACCCCGCGCGTAGCGCGGAAGCGAGCCCCGCAGGGGCGAGCCGTAGGTGTGTCGTTACACTCCGGGGAAGACTGGCACAATTTTGATGCGCAGAAAGCGAAATTTATTTAAGACTCTAAGACTCTAATAATACATATATATAGGGGGGAGCGTCACGAAAACCGTGCCAATATCTACGAATTTGCGCCAGTCTCTCGTCCAGTATCCTTCGGCGTCTATAGAGACTGGCACAACCATTTAGACTTCTCCAGACCCCCTCAAGACATCGCGGGATCACCCGGACTGAAATTATTTTACGCCTTTCAGCGTCCGGTCTTGAAAGAATGGCACAAAAAAATTACACTATTGTCATGTCAGAATGACACGGAAAGGTTACGCTAATGAGCCTCACAAAAGAGATGATTCAGCGGTCTCGCGACCGGATCGAAGCGGGACTCCAGAAAGACGCGGAACGACGCAGGGCTTTGCAGAAGGCGCGTGACGCCGCCATACACGCGCGGAAGGTTGAAGCACTCAAGGCTGAGCTTACGGCGAATCCGTCCCGTCACGCTTCGGCGCGCCGCCACGACGCCGAATTAATCGAAACGCCGGCCGATGGTTTCGACCTGAATCGCGCCAAAAATGTGCTGCGCCAGCGACGTTATCGCCAGCGCAAGAAGGCCGAAGCGCTACCGGCCCCGAAGCTCCCTGTAGGTCCGAATCAGGGCGAGGCGCTTCTTGTCGAAATCGAGCGGCGTCTGTCGGCGTGGGTCGCGCGCAACTCGACCGGCGCGCGCGAGCGAGCAATCAAGAACCGGCTCGCCGACGTTGTCGCTTCATACGCCGAGCTTCTCAACGCCCGTGAGCACCTCGGTCGCGAGCCGACGCTTTCCGAATATGCGGAGGCGCTAGGGCAGGGCGCGACGCGCATGGTGGCGCGTCGGCGACTTGAATTACTTCATCGGCTTGAAGCCGTCGGCGGGCCGCTGGCGCCTGTCGTTCACGCCGATCTTACTCAGGCAGACATCGAGCGCATCGAGGCGGCGCTCGCCGAAACGCCCGGATTTGAAAACTGAAAAGGAGGGAAGCGTGAGCGAACGTCCGCTTGATAAAGCAAAGGTCTTGTCGCTTTTTAACGAATATCGGTCCAAAATAAGAGATTTGGAGGCCGAAAATAAACGGCTGAAGGCGCGTGTTGCAGAACTTGATGCTGCGGCCAAAGACGAACGCGACCGCGAACTTGATGAAATGTTGAAGGTGCTGGACGATATTTAAATCGTCCGCGCACAAGTTAATATTGCGGTGCCGCCTTTTTCCCCCGAGCGCCACATAAACAAGCCGACAACGACCTATTGTGACCGCGCCGCGATCATGCGCGACGCGCACAAGCGATACCGCGACGGCAAGCGCCTCGGGCTCGGCTGACCGGACCGAGTTCGGCGCATATCGAGGTGAAGGGCGAGGGTCTGGCGTTCCGCGACCAGGCGCAGCCGCAATTCTACACCAAGGCGGCCGAAGTGACGCTTCAGACCGGCAAGAAGTGCTTCACCATCGCCGGCCAGCAGACCTTCGACGGCGCCGTCGAGAAGCCGGTGACGACGCATGTCGGCCTGTTCGGCGTCACGCAGACGACCGCGAGCGTGCCGACCAAGGCCTATGCCGGCGACATCCAGATGTTCGATAAATGCGACGGCTCGCAGATCGACGCGGCGTCGGTTCCGAAACCGAAGTCCTAACGTCGCAACAATGATTGACCGTATCGAAGCGCTAACCATTTGCGCGCGTTTTGTCGCGCCCGGCCATTGCCTAAAATTTGTGCGCTAAATCGCGAATTCGCCGTGCGCTCGCCGCTATAGAGTCGGTGTGAGCCGATACCCCGCACGCTGCACCCAAGCCGACATCGCCCGCGCCATCCGCGCCGTCGAGCAGACGGGCGCGCGCATGGCTGTCGAGATCGCGCCGGACGGAACCATCCGCATCGTCCCATATGACGGCCCTGCGTCGTCGCCAGCCAATGACCCGGTGCGCCATCTTGAGGCGGATTCGGATTTTGTCCTATGATTCGCCGCGTCGATAATCCTTCCCGTGAGGCCGATATGCCGCGCCCGCGCCCTCCCTATCTGCATTCGGAAATCTCGCGCCACGGCCGTCGCGTCTGGTATTTCCGGAAAGGGAAGGGGCCGCGCGTCCGTCTTCCTGACGCATATGGCAGTGATGATTTCTGGAGCGCCTACCACGCCGCCATGGCCGGGGAGGTCGCGCCGAAGAAGCCCGCCGGCGCAAAGAGCGGCTCATTGCGCTGGCTGATCGACAAATACCGCGCCGAGAGTTCACACTGGTCACAACTCGCCCTAGAGACGCGCCAGCGACGCGAGCGCATATTTCAGGCGGTTATCGAGGCCGCAGGCGACAAGGCTTATACGGCCGTCACGCGCGCCAAGATTGTCGAGGGCAGGGACCGGCGCCGCGCAACCCCGTCGGCTGCAAATCATTTCTTGAAGGCGAGGGCCGGGCTATTCGCTTGGGCGTTCGAGGCGGACCATGTCGCAACCAATCCGTGCGAAGGCGTCAAGATGCTGTCACAAAGAACAGACGGTCATCGTCCGTGGACTGAGGCGGATATTGAACGCTTTGAAGCGCGTTGGCCTGTTGGCACGCGCGAGAGGCTTGCGCTGGCGATTCTGATGTATACCGGACTGAGGCGCGGCGACGTGGTGAAGCTCGGTCGTCAGCACGTCCGAGACGGCGTTATCAGCCTGAGGACGGAAAAGACGAACACGCCGGTGCATCTGCCAATGCTTCCGGCGCTTGCCGAGATTATCGACAAGAGTCCCACGGGCGACCTGAATTTCATCGCGACGAAGTCCGGTCGACCGATTTGCGCCGACGCATTCAGCGCCATGTTCCTCTGCGCCTGTAGAGCCGCTGGCGTCGACGCTTCGCCGCATGGCCTTCGCAAGGTCGCGGCGACGCGCGCGGCGAATGCTGGCGCGACCGTCGCGGAGCTAGAGGCGCTATTTGGTTGGACGGGTGGTCAAATGGCGTCGCACTATACAAAGGAAGCAGATCGCGCCCGGCTCGCGCGACAGGCGATTGCCAAGCTCGCCAAGCCCGAACGGTGAACATTTTATTCCCGCACCTGTCTTTAGGGTGCGGGCGCTATGCAAAAAAAACGTCAGAAAAATCATATAGATAAAAATGCAAAGGGGGCCTCGCGAAGGCCCCCCCCCAAAATTTATCGAGAAAAGTGCTGGAAGCTATAGAACGATTAAAAGGTAGCCTGAAAAACGCGGTTTTGTATCGAACACCGGGGCTTTTGGCGTCCGCGGAAATTTCGTCCGCCGCCCGTTGTTCGATTGAAGAATTATGACGAAAGTAATTCTTGATCATCGTCCAAACGGATGACGCGGGCGGATTTCTATGACGGGCACCGTCAGGCGGGGAAACCTGCCCCCAGCGGCGAAAGCCCGCCGAGCAGCGAGACGACCTCCGCCTGACGGTTGCAGCCCGTCTTTTCCATTACGTTGCGCATGTGGGTGCGCACAGTGTTGCGCGAGACGGCGCCGTCCGCGGCGATCTCCTCCAGCGATTTTCCGACGACCAGGCTGCGCGCCACGCGCGCTTCAGCGGGCGTCAGGTCGAAGAGCGACTGCACCAGCTCGACCGGCGGCGCCTGTGGCGTTCCGACGGGCGTCATCACAACCACGGCGGCGCAGCCCACGAATATGTCGCGCGCCGCGCCGCGAATCGGCACGACATGGACGATCATGGGCGCACGCTCTTCGGCGCCGCGCACCGGGAAGGAGCGCGTGGGGGCGCTCCGGTCGTCGTGGAGGGTCGTCATCGCGCCGGCGAGCAACTGGTCGGCCGCGTCATCCCGTAGCGAGAACGCGTCCTGCGCACGCCAGCGCACATGCTCGGTCAGGGCTTCCATCAAATGATTGGTGGCGAGAACTCGTCCTTTCTCCCCGATGACGAGGGCCGGCAGACCGATGAGCGCGAGCGTCTCGCTGGCGACGCGGGCGCGCTCCAGTTGCATGCGCGCCGACATCAGCGCCCCGCGCGCGAGGTGGGGCCGCAATTCGTCGAGGCGTCTGACGAAGGCCGGCTCCACCGGGCCGCGGTCGAAATCGCGGTTCAGGCAGATGAAAAGGTCGTCGCCCGTCGGCAGTGACATCACCGTCGAAACGGTCCAGCCGAGGCCGCGCGGACGCAGGAATTGCTGGTAGGTCGGGTCGGTCTCCAGCTCTTGGGGGGTATAAATGTCGGATTCAACCATGAACCCGGCGTATCGAAGGCGCATCAGCCGGGCGCGCCGGTCCCGTCCCCGCTCGATCCACCCCTCCGTGGCGTAGGCCGCCATGTGCTCCCGAACGCAGTCCGAGGACGTCCAGTTGATCGCCTTCGGATTCGCGGCGAACAGCACGCCCCCTCGCGCGTCCGCCATTCGGGAGAGCTCGTCCATGACCCGCGGCCAGAGCTCTGGCGCAAAAGAACTTGCATAGATGCGGTCGACGAGATCCTGGTCCATCGATAACCCGGCAAAACTTGTAGGCTCGCAATTCAAGTCGACAAAGGTCGCTCAAAACGTCAGCCGGCGCAACAGTTTCGCTTGGGCTGGGCCGGGACGGGCCGGCGATCCCGACCCCGCAGGGCGAGAGAAAGTTTAGTGTTTGCCGGGGGTAAGCTTCACGCCGCGCCGCTCGAAAGCGATGTAGGACAAGAGAGCGGTCATTTTCGGATCGTCGGCCGCAAGCGCCGCGCCCTGCAGCGGATTCTTGATGCACCAGTTCACCATTTCCCAAAGCTGCGCGACCTTCGCGAGCTGCTTCTGGAATTTCGGATAGGTCTCCGGATGCGTATTGGCGGCGTTGGGATGGCATTGGGCGCAGGCGACGCCATTCGTCCCCAGCGCGCCGCTCGTCCACAACTCGCGGCCTTTTTTGGCTACGGAGTCGAATTCGCCTTGCCAGCGCTCGACGTCGGCCTTGCTGAATTCATCCGCGAGAGCGGATTGCGCGATCAGGGAAAGGCCCAGGGCCAGGGCGATTGTAACACGACGCATGTTGTTCTCCTCGGTCAGTAGTGGGTTTGCGCCGTCTTGCGGCGGCTCGGCTCCTGATAAGCCTTGTCCACCGGCTTTCCCTGCTTTCGGTCGAAGCCGACAACACGCTCCTGATTGTCCCAAAGCTGGTAACGCGCTGTGATCCGGCCGGAGTTGACGTCGATGAGCTGCCAGCCTGTCGCATCACGCTCGAAGAAGGGGTCGGCGCGGTTCATCGGAACGGTGAGCACGGGAACCTGCGCGCCGGCCTGCGCATAAGAATCGGGGTAGGGCCAGGGCCACGCCGTCGCCATCACCGAGTTGAAGGCGATATTGCCGATCTGGTTGTACTGAATCTGGTGCACATGTCCGTAGATCACGTTTACGCTCTTGAACGGTTGCAGCAGCGCCTGCACCTGCTCGGCGTCGTCTGTCCAGAAGTTCCAGCCTTTGTAGATTTTTTGTAGCGGCGAGTGCGAGAACACGATGAGAGGCGTGTCCTTCGAGACCTTGGCGAGATCATCCGCCAGCCATTTCCGCTGCTTCTCGCCGACCATGAAGGGCGAGCCGTTGGGATTGTCAAGGCCCGCCATCTCCTGCATGCGCCGCTCGGCGGTCGGCCAGCGATGAAATGTCCACTCGTCGGTGGTGAGGATCGAGTTCAGCACGACGAAATGCACGCCCTTGTGATCGAAGCTGTACCACTGCGGGCCGTAGAGTTTCGACCAGTATTCGCCGAGGTCGAGATAATAATCATGCTCACCCATCACCGCATGGAGCTTGCTCTTGAGATGTGAAAGCATCTCGGCGCCATGGTCGAGCTCCTCGCGCTTGCCGAGCTGCGCGAGATCGCCGCCGAACATCACGAAATCGGATTCGGGAACGATGAGATTGGCTTCGGCGACCGCACGCTTGAGGCCCGTGTCCCAATTGCGCACGAAACTCGCGCCCTTGATCTGCTGGATGTGGGAATCGGAAATATAGGTGAAGGTGAAATCCTCGCGCGTTCCGCCGAAGGCAAGCCGAACCATGCTCAGCGGCAGCGTCGTTACGGTTCCCGCGAGCCCGGCAGCGCCCGCGGCCATGACGCTTCGCCTGGTGATGAGTTTCGACATTGTTTCCTCCGTCGCGGTTTGCGTCGCGTCATTTCGTCCGGGCGGCGACATAAGCGGGACTCGTCAACGTCTCCAGGAAGGCGACGAGATCGTCCATCTGCTCATTTGAGAGATTGAGCGGACGAATGCCGCCCGAGAGATAGGGGTTCACGGTCGGCGGATCGCCGGGGCTCATCCCTCCGTTGTTGTAATGTATGACGACGTCCTTGAGCGTCTTGAGGGAACCGTCGTGCATGTAAGGCGCAGTGACCGCGACATTGCGCAGGGTCGAGGTCTTGAAGCCGCCAATCTCGTCGAAGGAGTCGGTTACAGCGAAACGGCCGAGGTCCGACGTCTTCGGATCGCCGAGCACGGACCTGTCGACGTCGCCTCCCGCCGTCTTGGCCTTCAGAAATTCGGCGGCAAGTTTCGGGACATCCGCCTGTATGCGATTGATGCCGACCCCGATGTTGTGGAACCGGTTGTCGGTAAAGATCGCCTGCGTCTGTTCGATCACATGGCAGGAGACGCAGCGGCCCTGTCCGACGAAAACCTCGAATCCGCGTTTCGCCTGATCGCTGATCGCACTGGCGTCGCCGCCGAATCGCCATCTGTCGAAGGGCGAGTCGCCCGAAATGACCGTGCGCTCGAAACTGGCGATGGCCTTTTTCACGTGGTCCATCGTCACATCGTTTCCGGTCTTTCCGAACGCCTTCCTGAAGGCTTCGACATAGGCCGGATCCTCGCGCACGATCTTGAGCACGGGCTCGTGGCTAGGCAGTCCCATCTCGACCGGATTGACCATCGGATGTTGTGACTGGTCTTCGAGGGACGGTGAGCGGCCATCCCAAAACTGCGTTGTGAAATAGGCGGCATTGATCACCGTCGGCGCATTGCGCGTCCCGGTGAGTTTGTGATGACCCTCCGACACGCGCAGCGGCCTGTCTGTGAATGCTTTCTTGTCATTGTGACAGGTCGCGCAGCTCACAGTTCCGTCGATCGAAAAGCGCGCGTCGTGAAACAGCTTGTCGCCCAATGCGATTTTTTCGGGCGTCTGGGGATTGTCAGCGGGAATCGGGACAGGGGGCAGACCCAGAGGTTCGGCGTCGGAACCAGAGACGCCGAGAAGGAATGTGAGCAAGAGAGCGGCGAGCGTCGCTTCGACGCGAATCCCCGTTGCATCCAGGCGCATGGTCATCGTTTCCTCCCGTCCCCGATGCGGCTCTTCACCACCCGTGGTTAACTTGGCGCTTGTTGACGTATGTAAAGGGGAGTCCATTCGCGCTTGTCGTATTTCCGTCGCGCGAATGCTGTCAGGCTCGAGACGAGCGAAGCGCCGGCCCGAGGTCCGGCGGCCCATGCTCCTCCCAGCGGGATAATTCAATTTCCGGTCGCAATCTCACCACGGCGCCTGATGGCGGGGACGAACTCATTCCGTAACAAGAGCTCCTCCATAAGGGGCTGGCGCGTTCCCGCGCTGCGCCGTGAGGGCTTTTTCGGCGCCCGGGGTTGTGGTAGCCGATGATCGAGCTTCAGGCGCCATGCGGCCGCCGGAGGCGATCGGGTTTGCGTGACGAAAAAACCAGGGAGTGAAACATAATGTCTCGACTTCGGATCGCCTCAACGAGCGCGATGCTGCTTTTCCCGCTGATGGCTCACGCCGGCGACCTTCGCGCCGACGCCACCGCGGTGTTCAAGACCGTCGATTCGGTCAATGTCTCTTCCATCGTGAAGAACAACGAGTTGACGCCTGCGAAGGCCGAACTCGGAAAGAAGCTCTTCTTCGAACCCCGCCTCTCGAAGAGCCAGGTCATCAGCTGCAACAGCTGTCACAACCTCGCCACGGGCGGCGTCGACGCGGGGCCGCTCTCGATCGGCCACGGTTGGGCGAAGGGCGGACGCCGCGCCCCGACCGTGCTTAACGCCGTGTTCAACATCGCGCAGTTCTGGGACGGCCGCGCCGTCGATCTCAAGGCGCAGGCGAAAGGCCCCGTGCAGGCGGACGTTGAGATGAACAACACCCCCGCCGCCGTCGAGGCGACGCTGCGCAGCATGCCCGCCTATGTCGCGGAGTTCCGCGCCGCCTTCCCGAATGACGCGAATCCGGTCAGCTTCGACAACATGGCCAACGCCATCGAGGCCTTCGAGGCCACGCTGACGACCCCCAACGCCAAATTCGACAAGTTCCTCAAGGGCGACGACAGCGCCATGAACGAGGTCGAGAAGAAGGGCCTGCGCCTGTTCATGGACAAGGGCTGCGCGGGTTGCCACAACGGCGTGAACGTCGGCGGCAACAGCTACCAGCCGTTCGGCGTCGCCCAGAAGCCGGGCCCGGAGGTTATCTCGCAGACCGACAAGGGCCGTTCGAAAATTACGGGCAACGCCGCCGACGACTTCGTCTTCCGCGTCGCGCCGCTGCGTAATGTTGCATTGCACGCGCCGTATTTCCACAGCGGCAGCGCCTGGACGCTGGAGGACGCCGTGGCGATCATGGCGAAGGACCAGCTCGGCCAGACGCTTTCGGCGGACGAAACCGGCGCCATCGTCGCTTTCCTCGGCACGCTGACCGGCGACCAGCCCAAGGTGCAGTATCCGATCCTGCCGGCGCGCACCAAGGACACGCCGCGTCCTCAATAACAGCCACGGGAGCGCGCCCTTGTGGCGCGCTCTCTTCATCCCGTTCGCATTCAATCGACGCATCGCGGGCTCGTCGTGTCGGACGTCCCCCGCAAGGATCCAGGGCGATAGCGAGCGTTGTTTTCTCCAATCTTGTCTACATAGGAATCAGTCGCCGACCGGCCGCGGCGCCGTGAAGGCAGATTTGGCCTGGGGAGCGTCTCAACGGTCTCCGCCGCCGCGCGTCGCATTGGGCAGCGCATCGTGGCGATTTCAGTAATCGAGCGTCATTTCAATTATTTGACCAGATCGGAATGGATCTGAAACCGGCTCGGATCTCTTTTTTCGACATCGACAGCATCCATGCCGACCATCGATGGTCCAGATGATGAGGCATTTGTGGTCACATCTGTGACAATCCATCTGGCGGGGAGTGGCTGGGCGGGAACAAACTTTCGCCATAATATCGGCTCGGCCCTGCATATCGCCCGAAAGTCCTGATTTTGTCGCGGGTGGGCGTTACGCCCATTATACCAAAAAATCTTTCATGCGACCCCAAAGGGTAGTTTTATTCCTATCCACTGGGGCTGCACTGACTATTCGATAGACAGTTTTTAGCTATACCAAGGGATATTGTGATTAATTTGGGGAGGGGGAATTGTTGGGCCACGCTAAGCGGGGTCTTTGAACTGGTCCGAGAGGGTCTGTTTTGGGCTTTGTCTTAGGCGGCGACGTCGGTGTTCGTCCGATAACAACAAGCGGCTGTGCCAGGGTTTGGTTTGAGGGTTTCGATCTTCGGGCTGGATTTTTGGAAGGCTGCGGCAAGACAAGGGCGGTGAGGCGCGGATCTACTGAGATAGGTTGCGCCCAACGTTTACGAAAACGAGGACGAAGCAGCTCTGTTCTGGGAGGCGGAGCGATACCGGTCACGCGCATATCCCTGGGAGCACATAGGAGGAGTTAAAATATGAGCTCGACGACAAGCGCGGCTGCTGGCGCAGCTGCAGAAGTAGAATCCGTAGTCGATCTGCGTGGCATGTGGATTGGCCTCGTATTGCTGAACGTGTTTTATCTGATCGTTCGCATTTACGAGCAGGTCTTTGGCTGGCGCGCGGGTCTGGACTCGTTCGCTCCGGAGTTCCAGACGTATTGGATGTCGATCCTGTGGACGGAGATTCCTCTTGAGCTGGTTTCGGGCCTCGGCCTTGCCGGCTATCTGTGGAAGACTCGCGACCGCAACGTCGACGCTGTTACGCCTCGTGAAGAGATGCGTCGTCTCGTTGTCCTGGTTCAGTGGCTTGTCGTTTACGGCATCGCCATTTACTGGGGCGCTTCGTTCTTCACGGAGCAGGACGGCACCTGGCACATGACGGTGATTCGCGACACGGACTTCACGCCGTCGCACATCATCGAGTTCTACATGAGCTACCCGATCTACTCGGTTATCGCGGTTGGCGCGTTCTTCTATGCGAAGACCCGCATTCCGTATTTTGCTCATGGCTACTCGCTGGCGTTCCTGATCGTCGCCATCGGCCCGTTCATGATCATCCCGAACGTTGGCCTGAATGAGTGGGGCCACACCTTCTGGTTCATGGAAGAGCTGTTCGTTGCTCCGCTTCACTGGGGCTTCGTGTTCTTCGGCTGGATGGCTCTGGGTGTGTTCGGCGTCGTCCTTCAGATCCTGATGCGCATCCATGCCCTCGTCGGCAAGGAAGGCGTCAAGCTCCTGACCGAGTAATGACGATGGCCGCCCGCGCCGAGCGCGCGGGCGGTTTTCTCGGCGGACCTGAAGTTTCGGACAATTTGCGGGGTTTGGCTGCTCGCCTGGCGGCGACGGTTTCTTGGAGTTTGGCCTGAATTCGGGTTCACGAAAGAGAGACGCCGCGGGAACGCGGGGTGGAAGGGGATCTGGACGACGTCATTGGAGCGCCGTCCGGGAGCCGGTCCGGGGAGCGAAGAGCCTTCGGTCTGGTCGCAAAAAGAAACTCGCGCGTTTTGAAGCGCTCGAGAAACACCAAGGAGAAGAGTGATGTCACAATCGAAAAGCGGGGGAGCGGTCGGACCGTTCAACTCCGTCGCCGAGGCGGCGGGTTGCGTTCAGACGGTCGACTGGATGCTTCTTGTTCTGCTGTTTTTCGCCGTTCTCGGCGGTTATCACGTCCACTTCATGCTGACGGCGGGCGACTGGGACTTCTGGGTTGACTGGAAGGATCGTCGTATGTGGCCGACGGTTGTGCCGATTCTGGGCGTGACCTTCTGCGCGGCGTCGCAGGCTTTCTGGTGGGTCAACTTCCGTCTTCCGTTCGGCGCCGTTTTCGCGGCTCTGGGCCTTCTGATCGGCGAGTGGATCAACCGCTACGTCAACTTCTGGGGCTGGACGTATTTCCCGATCAGCCTGGTGTTCCCGTCTGCTCTGATCGTTCCGGCGATCTGGCTCGACGTGATCCTTCTGCTGTCGGGCTCCTACGTGATCACGGCGGTTGTCGGCTCGCTGGGCTGGGGTCTGCTGTTCTACCCGAACAACTGGCCGGCGATTGCGGCGTTCCATCAGGCGACCGAGCAGCATGGTCAGCTGATGACGCTTGCTGACCTGATCGGCTTCCACTTCGTCCGCACGTCGATGCCGGAATACATCCGCATGGTCGAGCGCGGCACGCTGCGCACGTTCGGTAAGGACGTTGTGCCGGTTGCGGCGTTCTTCTCGGGCTTCGTCTCGATGATGGTGTATTTCCTGTGGTGGTTCATGGGTCGCTGGTATTCCACGACCAAGGTCATCGACACCATCTGATGCGGGCTGTGGTCCGCGGTTCGGAAGGGTCGCGGTCCCCGTCTGGAAAAGGAAGAACGCAAACTGGATCAGGTTTGTCCATCGGGTTGGCCTGACGGTTTGCGGATGAAAAAATCGGCTGGCGCGCGAGGCGCCGGCCGGAAGAGGAACCTGGGAGGTTTGTTCATGAAAAAGCTAGTCAAGCTCGCCGCCTTTGGCGCGGCGGCTGCTGTGGCGGCGACGCTTGGAGCGGTTGCTCCGGCCTCGGCGCACGGCGAGAAGTCGCAGCAGGCGTTCCTTCGCATGCGCACGCTGAACTGGTATGACGTTCAGTGGTCGAAGACGACGGTCAACGTCAACGAGGAAATGGTTCTTTCGGGCAAGGTTCACGTCTTCTCGGCGTGGCCGCAGGCCGTTGCGAACCCGCGCGTTTCGTTCCTGAACGCCGGCGAGCCCGGCCCGGTTCTGGTCCGCACGGCGCAGTTCATCGGCGAGCAGTTTGCTCCGCGTTCGGTGTCGCTGGAGATCGGCAAGGACTACGCCTTCTCGATCAACCTGCGCGGCCGTCGCGCCGGCCGTTGGCACGTTCACGCCCAGATCAACGTCGAAGGCGGCGGCCCGATCATCGGACCCGGCCAGTGGATTGAGATCAAGGGCGACATGAAGGACTTCACCGACCCGGTGACGCTCCTCGACGGTTCGACCGTTGACCTCGAGCACTACGGCATCAGCCGCGTTTACGCGTGGCATCTGCCGTGGATGGCGGTTGGCGCCGCGTGGATCTTCTTCTGGTTCGTCCGGAAGGGCATCATCACGTCCTACATCCGCGTTGCGGAAGGCAAGGCTGATGACGTCATTGGCGATGACGACCGCCGCATCGGCGCGATCGTCCTTGCTCTGACGATCCTCGCGACGATCGTTGGTTACGCTGTGACGAACTCGACCTTCCCGCGCACGATCCCGCTTCAGGCCGGCTTGCAGAAGCCTCTGACGCCGATCGAGACGGAAGGCACCGTGGGCGTCGGCAAGGAGAATGTGACGACCGAGCTGAACGGCGGCGTCTACAAGGTTCCGGGCCGCGAGCTGACGATCAACGTCAAGGTGAAGAACAACACGTCGCAGCCGCTGCGTCTCGGCGAATACACCGCCGCTGGCCTGCGCTTCCTGAACCCCGACGTGTTCACGACGAAGCCGGACTTCCCGGACTACCTGCTGGCCGACCGTGGCCTGTCGGTTGACGCGACCCCGATCGCGCCGGGCGAGGCGAAGGAGATCGTCGTGAAGATCCAGGACGCCCGTTGGGACATCGAGCGTCTGTCTGACCTGGCTTACGACACCGACAGCCAGATCGGCGGCCTCCTGTTCTTCTTCTCGCCGGACGGCAAGCGCTACGCCTCCGAAATCGGCGGCCCGGTCATTCCGAAGTTCGTCGCCGGCGATATGCCCTAAGCGTCCTTCGAACGACTGATACAATCGACCGGCCGGATGAAAATCCGGCCGGTTCCTTTTTTAGGGCGATGCTCAGTTTGGCTCGTCGATCAGCATTTCCCGTGGCGGAGTAATGACCTGTCACGTTGAAAGCGGGTGCGGTCGGCGGGATGTATTTTGAAACAGGGCCAATGCTTTTGCTGAAAATCAATTGGTGCGTCCATTCGACGCAAACTCAACGCGGGCTTTTCTCTCGCCTCCGCTGCAGTTTTCAGGAAATATATCAGCGGAGTGCAAGCTGGCGGTCACTGGCGCAAACGCTTCCCCGTCTGCGGATCACGCATGAAGACGAGCGGGGAAGGAATGCGACGTCGGCCCGGTTACCGAGCACGGACGATCTTCGATCTGGAATGGCGACAGGCGTCCATAAGAAACGAACAATCGAGGGATGGAAATGATGAATTGGCGTAGCGCTGTAGCCGCTATCTTCGGGGTGGTTCTTTCGATGGCGTTTGCGCCGCAGTCCCGCGCCGAGGGCGGCGCCGGCCCGGAAGCGATGTCGATGGGGAACATGTGCATGGTCATGTTCGGCTATGACATGATCCACATCACGGTCTTTCAGCCGGACAAATCGCGCAGCGAATATTGCGATGAAATTCCGGCGACGGGTCGAACGATAATGGCCTTCGACATCGAGAACCCGGCTTTTCGGGATCTGCCGCTCGAACTGCGCATCATCCGTGATCCGCTGACACCGGTTCTGCCGACCGGCGAGAAGGAGCTCGACGCCCTTACCGAACTGCATCTCCCGGCCAAGAAATATTCGAAGGGCACATTCAGCGTCGAGCACAATTTCGCGAACAATGGGCATTACATCGGCCTGGTAACGCTGACGCGAGAGAGTGGCCAGCAGGAAACGGCTCAATTCAAATTCATGGTCGGGGAGACGCTCTGGGCCTGGGTGCCGCAGATTGCAGGAACGATCCTGATCGCCGGCATCGTGTTTGTGTATTGGAAACACACCCATCCGTCCGGGGGAAAGAAGAAAGAGGCGACCGATCTGGCCGCGTCTTGAATGGGTCCTTCAGCGTGTTCATTTCAAAAAGCGGGATAAACGCTCGTTCAAAGTGAAGAGGCCCAAGCGCCTCAGGGGAAACGTCATGATGAAGTTTGTTCCATCGTTGCGCGGGATCAACGCCCCGAAGCTGCTGTTGGCCGGGGCCGTCGCCATGTCGATGGCCGGCTCGCCGGCGCTCGCACACTCCTTTCTCGTCGAGGCGACGCCGTCCTCCAAGGACCATGTCGCAACATCGCCGAAGACCGTGAAGCTGCGTTTCGGCGGGGGCGTCGAGCCGGCCTATTCGAAGCTCACGATCGAAGGCGCCGACGGAAAGGTGCTGGCGACGGGCGCCATTGGCGTTCCTGACAAGCCGCGAGAGCTCTCGGTCGAGTCGCCGGAGCTGGCGCCGGGGAAATATGTCGTGCGCTATCGGGTGCTCTCGACCGACGGGCACATCGTCGAGGGCAATTACGAGTTCACGGTCGATCCCAAGTAATCGAATCATCGACAATCAGCGCGCGCACGGCAAGGTTTGCTCCTTGCTGTGCAGCTCCCTCTAATCTCCTGACGACGCAGAGCAGCGGCGGCGCTGCGCCGGTTTGAGAGCATTATCGGGCGAAAAGAGAATGTATCTGTCTCTCGCGTTCATACGCTTCCTCGAAAGCCTGCCTTCAGCTCTTGCCGTCGGGCTTTTGCTGTTGCCCCGCCTCATCGGCGAGGATGGCGGGCGCTTCAAGATTCCTGTCGCGGCGGCTGCTGTCTTTCGCGCCTTGATTGGTTTCGCGCTGCTTTTCGTCACAGCTCGGGCGATCATTCCCGCCGAGCGGCCGTTGAATTTCGAGGTGCTCCGCGAATTCACGCTCGGCACAAGCGTCGGCATGGCCTGGATTGCGACGCAACTCATCGCCTTCTTCTTCGCAGGGCTGACGGTCGCGCGCCTGTTTGTGTCGTCCGACCTGCTCGATCGCATCACGCTCTGGACGGGCGTCGTGGTGCTCGCCGTAGTCTCCGTTACAGGCCATGCGATCGACGACGGCCTGCCGAGGTGGACGCAGATAAGCTTCCTTTTGCACACCGCGGCCGGACTCACTTGGCTCGGCGGTCTTCTCGGTCTCATCTGGTGGATGTTCACCGCCAAGAGCAAGCCGCCGGAAGTCGCGGCGCAGCTTGCCGAGCGCTGGTCGATGGTCGCGAAGGTCGCCGTCGGCCTCGTGGCGGTCAGCGGTGTGGCCATCGCCTGGGAGAATGTCGGCAGCATACCCAATATGCTGGCGACTCCTTACGGTCGGCTGCTGACACTGAAGCTCACCTTCCTTTGCGCGGTCCTTCTGTGCGCCTTGGCGATCGTCCGCTACATGGCGAAGCGTCCCGCGGGCGAATTCGACGTCGAATGGGTCGGCAAGATCGGCGGCGTCGAGGCCGCGTTTGGCCTGGGGCTGCTGGCGATCGCGGGGTATATCGCGGTCATTACGCCGGCGTCGCATGAGACGGATATTTATTGGCCTCTGCCGTTCCGGCTTTCCTACATTGCGACCTGGGGCCAGAAGCCGGCATTCCCGTCGCCGATCTGGTGGTGGGCGATCGCATCGGGCGTGTTTGCGATCGCGGCGGCAATGATCTGGTGGACGCCTGCGACACGCGAGCGCCGGCTCTACGCCGCGCCTGCGGCGACGATCGCGGCGCTGCTTTGCCTTGCGGTCTCGTTCTCGACGGAAGCCTATACCGACACCTACAACGATCCGACACAGGACTTCACCGCCGAGTCGGTCACGCGTGGGATGCAGGCGTTTCAGGAAAATTGTGTCGCGTGCCACGGCCCGATGGGCGAGGGCAATGGGCCGATGGCGAAGGACCTCAAGAATGCGCAGGGCCTTGCGATCCAGCCCGCCGATCTGACCGCGCCGCATGTCGGAACGCATACGATCGGCGACATATTCCACTGGCTGACCTTCGGCGGGCAAAGCGGCGTCATGCCGAGCTTCGCGCATGTGCTCGACGTCGACGATCGCTGGGACATGATCAACTATCTGCTGATGTTGTCGAACACCAATCGTTCGCGTTTTATCGGCCCCGTCGCGATGATCCAGTGGCTGATCGCTCCGGATTTCGCCCTCGTGGATCCGAAGGAGGAGGTGACAACCTTCTTCAAGCTGCGCGGCAAGCCGACGCTCATCTCCTTTGCGCGCTGCACGGCGACGGGCGAGGAAGCCAAGGAGCTCGAGGCAAGCCTGTTGAAGGCGGCTGAATCCGCCAAGGCCTCCGGCGCGAATCATGTGACGGTCTACACCGGCGATTGCCCGGCAGCCGCGAAGGGGCTCGAAGCGACGCACCCGAAGGCGGTAGAGATGGCGTATTCGATCATCAACCGCTATCCGAACGTGCCTTACACGACCGAAATCAGCGAGGCGCATTTCCTCGTCGATCGTTCGGGCTATGTGCGCGCGCGCTTCCGCCACTTCGCGCCTGACGACGGCAACGCCACACAGCTCGCCGCGCAGGTCGCAATGATGGCGCAGGAGCCGCTGGTCGAAATCAATCTGCACTCGCACTGAGCTTTTGGCGCGAGTGAGAGAAAAGCGCTTTCAAGCCGGCGCCAAAGCTGGCCTATCAAGGGAGAGAAAGATGATGATCAAGCGGCGTGATCTTTTGGCGTCGGGGGGCTCTTTGCTCGCGGGCGCGGCTCTCGGAGTCGTTGCGCTGCGGGGTTCAGCGCAGGCGCATGAATATGACGTGGGCAAGCTGAAGGTGGAGCATCCCTGGCTCCGCGCCCCCGCGGACGGCGAGAAGAACGCGTCTTTCTACGCCTTCATTCACAACAACGGCGACACCCCGGACAAGCTCGTCGCAGTCAAGGTCGAGAAATTCGGCAGCGCCGTCATTCATGGCGACGCCAAGAATCTCGCGCTGGAAGCGCCGGTGTTGCTGCCGCCCAAGCAGAAGATCACGCTTGCGCCCGGCGGCGCCTATGTCGCGCTGCTCGACGCCAAGAAGCATCTCGAAGTCGGCTGGGGCCTCGAGATGACGCTCGTCTTCGAGAAGGCGGGCGAAGTTGTGATCGACGCCGCGATCGACGCGCCCGACGCCAAGCACGCGCATGACGCCGAAGCGATGGAGCGTTGGGAAAAAGCCCACAACAAGGACACCTCCGGGCCGAAGCCGGAAGCCGGGCACGAGGGCCATCACGGCCACCAGCACCATCATGAGGAGAAGAAGACCGAAGGCGCGCAATAACCGGCGCGCGGCGAGGGATGCGGCTTTGACGCCGCATCCTGCGTATCGAGGCTACGGCGAAGCAACTATTCGCAAAAATTCAAACGCGCGCCTCGCGGCGCGCGCTTATGTAAATGACTTTATTCAAAAACGCCGTTCAGCGTTCCATCGAGACCAGACGTCCCGAAAAGGCGCCGTTGTCGGCGAGCGGCGATGATTTTTGAACGGAATTGACCGGCAGAGCGAAGCCCAATACGAACGCCGCTGTCGCCATCGCGGCTACCAGCAGGATCGACACACGAAACTGCCTACGAGCCGACTCGCGATCGAAGCTGCGCGTGAAAGCGGGTTCAATCTGATCGTCGAACTTATCAACGAGCGACATTTTACTTATTCCTCTCGCATTTCGCCCTTGTAGCTGCCCAACACCCCGGCGACCGCTCCCTCCAGACGCCGCGGAAGAGCTCCGGACCGTGTTACGTCCGCGTCCTTGCAGTAGAAACGACGATCGGCGGAAAAAGTTGCATGCCTTTTCGGAATTTTTATAAATTTTTAATAATTGAACCACCCGCCGGATCAAATAGTTGATTCGTCTTGCGGAGTCGCTTTTCTTTCGCACTTGCAGCACTCCCGCAGGCTGCGTGAACTATGCTGTAACACGGCCAGTTAGCTCGGAAGCCGAAGTAGAAGCCGCGATTTCGACGATGCTTTTTCTCCGCAGTGCAAAATCGGCGAGGCGCAGGGCAAGGACGGTAATGGCGGCGCCGACCGCGACATCGGCGAAATGATGCCCGCCATCGGCTGGAATCGACATCAAAACAAGGATGTTCAGCATGATCGCGAGCTTTCCGAAAAACGGCGTTCCCCACAGCGCGTAAACCGACAATATGGCTAACGCCGTGTGAAAGGACGGGCAGCCGATGAGGCCGGTGAAGTCCTCCATGCGCAGGGTCGGCGTCGGCCCGACGTGCAACGCCAGCAGTTTCAGCGCTTCCTCTTTCGACATGGCCAGTTCGAACGTCGGATCGGCAAGACCCTGCGCGTAATGCAAGGGCAAGGCGCCGAAGCTCGGGAAGGCCGTCCAGAGGGCGATCGTCAGCGCCGAGGAAAACATGAAGGCGAGGGTAAACCGGTCGAGGCGCTCGAATCGTTTCGTGAAGCCGAGAACAATGATCGCTGCCGCCACCTGCGGCAGCGACGTCAGATAGGCGAAGGTCAGCATCCGGCCGAAGAGGGGACTGGATTTCGCCCATACGACATAGCCCCACCAGTCGATTCCCATCGCCTGGTCGACCCGGGCGAGGAAGGCGTCGTTCAGCGGGCGACGAAGTTCGAGGCCGAGGTAGTTGTCCAGAACGGCGACATTCGAATAGACGACGATCTGCGCGACGACGAAAACAGTCGCCGCTATGCCCTCATCGCGCCCCAGCAGGCGATAGACGACACCGACGCCGGTGAGCGCGCCGGCCATCAGATAGACGGGGATGAGCGTGCTCCAGTCCACTCGCAGCGCCGTGAAGGGCGAGAAAAGTTCGAAAAGCGCCACGCAGCCGAAAATGACGCCGAGACGCCAGTAATCCGCGTAGGTCAGCAGTCGAGCAGACATCGGCAAGCCCCCGTTTGGCTCGCCGCATTAAGCCTGTCCGGTCCCAAATATCCGATTAATGGCGACGTCCAAGCTGTGTGCCGCGCCGCACCAGCAATATTCGGCGCTCGCAAACATTGGCTTTTCCATTGATCGGCGCAAAAGGCGCGACTATCTTCGGCGGCGTTATGTGCGGCGCACCAAGCCGCGCTCCCTCGCAAAAGGCGCTTATCAATGTCCTTCCTCGCCCATGCTCTCTCGCGCGTAAAACCCTCCGCCACGATCGCCGTGACGCAGAAGGCGCGGGATCTGAAAGCGCAGGGCAGGGAGGTCATCAGCCTCTCGGTTGGCGAGCCCGACTTCGACACGCCCGAGCACATTCGCAACGCCGCCAAGGCCGCCATCGACCGCGGCGAGACCCGCTACACGCCCGTGCTCGGCATCCCGCAGCTGCGGGAGGCGGTCGCGCGGAAGTTCAAGCGCGAGAACGGGCTGGACTACAAGGCCGCCGACACGATCGTCGCGACGGGCGGCAAGCACATTCTGTTCAACGCTTTTCTCGCCACGCTCAATCACGGCGACGAGGTGATCGTCACCGCGCCCTATTGGGTGAGCTATCCCGAGATGGTGGCGATCTGCGGCGGCAAGACCGTTTTCGTGGATACGAAGATGGAGGACGGCTTCAAGCTGCAGCCGGAGGCGCTCGAGGCCGCCATCACGCCGAAGACCAAGTGGCTCGTGCTCAACTCGCCGTCGAATCCCTCGGGCGCCGCCTACAGCTTCGACGAGATGAAGAAGGTGACAGACGTGCTGCTGCGCCATCCGCAAGTGCATGTCCTCACTGACGACATCTACGAGCATCTCGTCTATGGCGATTTCAAATTCGTTACCCCTGCGCAGGTCGAGCCGGCGCTGATGGACCGCACGCTGACCATGAACGGCGTCTCCAAGGCCTACGCCATGACCGGCTGGCGCATAGGCTACGCCGCCGGCCCGAGCGCGCTGATCAAGGCCATGGACCTGCTGCAGGGCCAGCAGACCTCCGGCGCCTGCTCGATCGCGCAATGGGCGGCGGTCGAGGCGCTGGAAGGGCCGCAGGAGCATCTCTCGATTTTCCGCAAGGCGTTCCAGGAGCGGCGTGACCTCGTCGTGTCCATGCTCAACCAGGCGAAATATCTGAAATGCCCGACGCCCGAGGGCGCCTTTTATGTCTTCCCGTCCTGCGCCGAGGCGATCGGTCGCAAGACGCCCGCGGGGAAGGTGATCGAGACCGACGAGGATTTCGTCACCGCGCTGCTCGAGGCGGAGGGCGTCGCCGTCGTGCAGGGCTCGGCCTTCGGCACGGGACCGAACTTCCGCGTCTCCTATGCGGCGTCGGCGCTCGTGCTCGAAAAGGCCTGCCACAAGATACAAACCTTCTGCGCGAGCCTCCGTTAAAGCGCTGAGCAAAGTGTCGGCGGTTTTCCTTTCGAACGCGCAACAGGATATGAAGCGGGAGCAAATTCGGCGAATTCGAATTCACCGAATTTGCTCTGGTCGCGTCGCCGCCTTTACGCGGCGCGCCCATGCGCCCTAGATTGTCGAAAAAGCGCGAGTCTTCCCCAGGCTCGCGCATCGACCGGAGTGGCGCGAATGACCCTGTTTCTGTTGCTTTTGCTCGGCGCGGTAAGCGCCCTGATCGCTTATATTTCCTTGCAGGCGGACACTTTCCGCATCGCGCGTTCGGCTGTCGTCAATGCGCAGCCCGAGGCCATCTACCCCGAGATAAACGATCTTCACAATTGGGAGCTCTGGTCGCCATGGGCGAAGCTCGATCCCAATCAGACGATCGCGTTTGAAGGCTCGCCACTCGGCGCCGGGGCTATAATGTCGTGGTCCGGCAACAAACAGGTGGGCGCCGGCAGGATGAAGATCATCGAGAGCACCCAGAACGAGCGGGTTCGGATCAAGATCGCGTTCCAGAAGCCGATGCAGGCCGTCAACGACGTCCAGTTCGATCTGAAGCCCGTGGGCGAAAACCAGACCGAAATCACCTGGGTCATGTCTGGCAAACACGAATTCATGGGCAAGGCCATGAGCGTTTTCATGAATATGGATAAGATGGTCGGGGGGCAGTTCGAGCAAGGTCTCGCCAATCTCAAGGCGGTCGTCGAGGCGAAGCCGAAAGTTCTCGCGCCGTAACAGTGGCGCGATCGTAAAGAAAGGACATTCGTGATGAAATATCTTGCTCTTGCCGGCCTCGGCCTGCTGACATTCGCCGCAACGATGACGGCGCAGCCTGATGAAGCCAACGCCGTCGTCTGCGCACGCGGCGTTTATCGCGCCGGTTGCGCCGGCCCGCGCGGGGCAGCCGTCGTGCGCAGGGTGCCGGTATGCCGCTTCGTCTTCATCAACGGCGTGCGCGTGAGGCGCTGCTTTTAACCCGCCTGACCGTGGAACATTTTTTTAAAGGATCGGACGAAAGTCCGGTCCTTTTTTGTCGGCGCAAGCAAGGTCGAGAGCCGAGCTGCGCGGCGCGATTGGACGACCTTCGCGCCGCGCGCGACCTTTACACGGCTGCGTCGTACATTTCCTCGACGTGTTCCCAGTTCACGAGATGGTCGAGGAAGGCCTTGAGATAGTCGGCGCGGCGATTGCGGTAGTCGATGTAATAAGAGTGCTCCCAAACGTCCGCGACGAGGAGCGGCGCTGCGCCGTGCACCAACGGATTTTCCGCGTTCGGCGTCTTGCGGATGGCGAGCTTGCCGTCTTTCATTTCGAGCCAAACCCAGCCCGAGCCGAATTGCGCGAGGCCTTCCTTCTGGAAGTCTTCCTTGAACTTGTCGACCGAGCCGAACGACTCGACGATCAGCTTCTCGATCTTGCCGGGGATTGCGCCGCCGCCATTCGGCTTCATCCACTTCCAGTAGTGGTGATGATTGTAGTGCTGCGCGACATTGTTGAAGATCGGCGTGTTCCGATTGAAGGCCGTCACGATCACTTCCTCGATCGGCTTGCCCTCATATTCCGTGCCTTTGACGAGGTTGTTGGCGTTCGTCACATAGGTCGCGTGGTGCTTGTCGTGGTGGTACTCGAAGGATTCGCGCGACAAATACGGCTGAAGAGCGTCGTAGGCGTAAGGGAGGTCTTCAAGGGTGAAGGACATAATTCTCTCCTGACAAGGAATAGAGCTTCAAGGGCCCTGCGGTTAACTAGCTCCACCGCTTCGGTGCGGCAATATCGAAGAATAGCCGCGGCGCCCGATTTCGCGCCGTCGTCGCACAAACAGAAAGGCCCGGCTCACGCCGGGCCCATCATTCCTTGTCTATCAGAGGCTCAGGCCGTCACGTCGGCCGGTTGTGCGGCCTTGTTCGCCTTCGCGCGAATGGCGAGCCACATCCCCACCACCAGCGCCACGAAGCCAACTCCGTAGAGGATGTATTCGATCATTCCCCAGAAGGTGTAGAGGCCAACCGTGAAGGGGAAGCGTGAGGTCCACTCATTGCCGAGATCGTCGCGCACCGTCACGATGCCGACGTAATGGCCGGCGTCCTTGAAGTCGTGCTCGAAAGTCATGATGCCGTTGCGGTAGACCTTCGGCTCCATGAAGAAGACGGTGGCGGCCGTCAGGTCGCCCTTCTCATTCGCCTCGCCGCCGACATCCTTGATCACGCGCACGCCGATAGCCATGTCGCGCAGCTCCTCGGAGACGGCTTCGAGCGCGATGACAGTCGGACCGGTCTGGGCGATGTCCTCGCAAAATTCCTGTTCTTCCCCCGTACGCTGATAGCCGATGAAGTGCATCGTATTGGGGCCGATGCGCAGGACGCATTCGTCCTGTTCGAGCTTCACGCCGCCATGCGCCAATGCGGCGGATGGCGCGAGATTGACGCCGACCGCGGCGACCAGGGTAAGAGCGGCGGCCGCAAGACCGCTTTTGAGCGACAAGCCCTTCATTAATGCGTCTCCATTGAGTTTCGGTAACCCCCGGACCGAGTGCCCCGGGGGGCGTGATGCATTGGCCCGCCGCTTTATCGGCCGATCAGCAGGAGGTTTGTATTAGGTGTGGATTATACTATGCGGCATCAAGACGCATTCTAAGTTATTTTATAAATAGCTGATTTATATGGAAAAAAATGGAGCGTCGACATTTCGGCCGCTGGCAAAAAATCAACATATTGAAAATTTGATATCAAGATATCATATATATTGAGCCTATGCCTAAGGTCGAGCTTCTGCCGCGTCTACGGTCTTTATGTATATATAATGTAAAATAAAGTATTTGATTCCGACTGAAGCCTTGCCTTTCCCGGCATGCCGCGCCGCGCGTGTTGTGATACAACCGCACGGCTCGAATTGCGGGAACGACATGAAACGCAACTTGTCAGGATTGGGCGTCACGACGTCGGGGCTGCTGCTGGCGGCCGCGGGCGGATACGGCATGTGGTCTGGTTGGGATCTCATCCAGCTCGAGCGCGGTTGGAGCCTTTTCATCTCCGGCGCGGTCGCGCTGTCAGGCGGCGTGGTGACGATCGCGCTCGGCCGCGTCGTGGCGCATCTGGCGCGTCTTGCGCCGCAGGTCGCGAGCGACACGCCGGCGGTAATAGCTGCTCCGCCCGTTTCGACAGCCGCGCCGCCTGCGCCGCCGCCGAAACCGGCAGTTGCGGCAAAGCCAGTCGAAGCGCCGGCGGAAAAGCCCTTGGAAGAGCCGACGGAAGTCGATCGCTACACGGCGGGCGAAGCCACTTATGTGATGTATTCCGACGGCTCGGTGGAGATGCGCACCGCGACGGGGTCGGAGCGATTCTCCTCGCTGGCGGAGCTGCGCGCCGTCGCGGACGCCCGGAAGCAGTAAACCCGTCAGGAAGCGCCTGCGCCCCAGATCAGAAAGAGCGCGGCGTCGCCCGGAATCCCTTCGGGAAAGTCGATGATCTGCGCCGCGATCTTGAAGCCCCGCGGTTGCAGCTCATTGCGCCAGCGCCGGAAAATGTCGGCCGGCTCGCCGCGCAGCGTCTCCGGCCAGTGATGATCGGGCGCGTTGATGGCGCGGCCGCCATCGGAACAAAGCTGCGAAGGAAAGCGGACCAGCATGTATTCAGTCAGGCCGGCCGCGGCGTTGCGCCGGGCCTGATGCAACATCTCTCGCCATTGCCCGTCGGTCAGGCGCCGTTTTGCGAGTTCCCTGATGCGTTCGTCGCGTGATTCGCGGACGATCCGCTGACGTTCGGCGCGCTCTGCGTCCAGATTGCGCTCATGCGCCGCCACGAGCTCACGAAATTCCTCCGCTGACGCGACCGCGCAGCGGTCGGTCGGTTCGACATGCTGGGGCAGGGTGATGACGGGACGTGTGCGGCCGGCTTCCTGCGTCGAAGCGGCGGCGCTCATTGCATTCATCACCTCCTTGCGCAGCAGGAGGCCGATGATCCTGTCGCCATCGACAACGGGAATGCGTTTGAGCTTGCAGGACTCCATCATTCGCGCGATGTCGGCGAGCGCCGCCGTTTCGGGCACGGAAATCGCGGGCGTGGTCATCACGTCGCGCAGCGCGCGGCCATTGGCGCGCAGTGGCGGCCGGCGGCGATTGCGCAACAGGAATTCGGGTATTTCGCCGAGGTCAGCGCCCGGCGCCTGGATCTTCTCTTCGAGATTGCTGCGTGTGACGATGCCGATGGGCGCGCGACGTTCGTCGACGACGGGAACCGCGCCGAGACCACATTCAGCGAGCAGCTTTGCGACATAGTCGAGATCAGCGTCGACGGTCACAAAGGGGAAGTCACTGTTCATCAGGTCGCGGGCGATCATTTGGCCTCCTGTCGCTCGATGCCTACTCCGACAGTTCGATCGTCACCGGCACATGGTCCGACGGCCGTTCCCAGCCGCGCGCTTCCTGCAGGACGTCCAGCCGCGAAAGCGCGCCGCCGAGCGCTTCGCTCACCAGAATATGATCGAGCCGTCGGCCGCGGTTGGACGCCGCCCAATCCGCTGCACGATAACTCCACCAAGTATAGAGCTTTTCGTCGGCCGGCACGAAATGACGCATGGCGTCTATCCATCTGCCGGCGCGAAAGACGTCCGTCAGCTTCTCGACCTCGACGGGCGTATGGCTCACGACTTTCAGCAGCGCCTTGTGGCTCCAGACGTCATGTTCGAGCGGCGCAATGTTCAGGTCGCCGACCAGCGCGACCCGGCCTTTCGTGACGCCTTCCGTTTCGATCCAGCTCTTCATTTCGTCGAGAAAATCGAGCTTGTGCGCGAACTTCGGATTGATCTCGACATCGGGCTCGTCTCCGCCCGCCGGCACATAGAAATTGTGCAGCATGATGGGCCCGCTCTTGGCCTCGATCTCGACGGCGATGTGGCGGGCGTCGCCTTTCTCGCAGAAATCGCGTTTCTCGACGAAACGCAGCGGCTTTTTCGAAACGACCGCGACGCCGTGGTAGCCCTTCTGCCCGTTGATCGCCACATGTCGATAGCCGAGCGCATGGAAATCCTTCATCGGAAATTCCGCGTCGCGGCATTTGGTTTCCTGCAGGCAGAGCACATCGGGCGCGCGCGTCTTCAGAAAATGCGCGACGAGCGGCATTCGCAGCCGCACGGAATTGATGTTCCAGGTCGTGATCTTCAAATCTTCAGCTCTTGGATTTGTCGCCGAACAGGAAGGGCGCGACATCGCCGACGGTCGGGGGCTTCTCGGCGACGAAGGGAGTAGGGCGGCACACCGCCATGGCGGAAAGTCCGACGCGCGCGGTGAGCAGGCCGTTCAGCACGCCCTCGCCGAGTTTCGCCGACAGGCGCGAGGCCACGCCATGGCCGATGACCTGCTGCAAGAGCGTGTCGCCCACGGCGACGACGCCGGTAATCGCGAGATGCGCGCCGACCGAGCGCGCGAGGCGGAAGAAGCCGAACAGGCCCGGCCGCCCTCCGTAGATTTCCGACACTCGGCGCATCAGGAAGATGACTTGTCCCGCAACGAAGATCACATCGAGCAAGGCGCGCGGGCTGACGGCCGTAACGACGGACACGCGCTTCGCCGCCGCGGCGATTTCGCGGCGCGCCTGATCGTCGAGCGGCCTGATGAGATTTCGCTCGGCGAGATCGATGAGATCGCGTCCGTCGATGATCTGCTTGACGTAATCGCCGACCTGGGCGCGCGCGCGCGCCATGTCGGGACGATGCTCGTAAATCTTGCAGAGTTCCGCCACATGCTCGCGGGCGGCTTTGCCATCGTCGGCCGAATGGGCGTCGGCGAGCAACTTGTGCAATTTGGCGATGCGGTTCTGGCGCGCGATCGCCAAGAGTTCGCGCGTAAGGAAGACGAGCGCCGCCACGGCTGTCAGGGCCGCGAGCGCGAATCCGATCGTGCCCAGAACGAGAGAGCGGCTGAAGAGGTCTTCGACCAGGTTCCACGCCCAGACGGTCAGCCCGAGCGAAATGAGCCCGCTGAGCGCCGAGAAGAAAATCCCGCCCCATGAAAAGACGTAACGTCGCAGCAGCCCATTTGCCTGCGCCGCCGCGACGGCCGACTCGTCCCCGGTCATGCCGTCGACGAGTTCCGCCGCCTCACGGGCGAAAACATCGACGTCGGGCTCGATGACCTGCGGCTTGGCCTTGGTCGTCACCGTCTCGTCGCCCTGAAGTCGGAAGGCGCGTGGGCGCGGTTTGCGCTCTGAGTTGCTCATGTCCTGTCCTGGCTTGTCGCTCCCCCCTTTACCGCTTTCGTCTCCAAAACGGGAGCGGCATCGGTCGGTCGGCGGCGGAACGACGGCTTTTTTTCTCCGTGCTTGCGCTTGCGCTTGCGCTCCATGTGGGGATAAGTGCGTCGTCGCGAAAGCGTCGCAGGGTTGCGCGAACATTGTAAACGCCGGGTTGCGGCGCAGCCGACGCTCCTTTAGCATCGCGCCGCCCCAGCAGGCGCTTCCACTCGCTCAGGATTTCGCGTTTCCGTCCATGGGTTCCTTCCTTCCCAACGCGCTCGCCCTCGTCATCGGCTATCTTCTCGGCTCCATCCCCTTCGGCCTGCTGCTGACGCGCGGCGCCGGGACGAGCGACCTCCGCTCAATCGGCTCCGGCAATATCGGCGCGACCAATGTGCTGCGCACGGGACGAAAGGATCTCGCGGCGGCGACCCTCATTCTCGATGCGCTGAAGGGAACCGCCGCCGTGCTTGTCGGCGGGATGCTTTCGCCCGAGGGCGCGATGATCGCGGGTTTTGCCGCCTTCGTCGGCCACATCGCTCCGGTCTGGCTTAAATTCAAGGGCGGCAAGGGCGTCGCAACCTTCCTCGGCTGCCTGTTCGGTCTGCATTGGCCGACCGGTCTCGCCTTCTGCGCGGTGTGGCTGAGCGTGGCGGCGATCTCGCGCTACTCCTCACTCTCGGCCCTTGTCGCCAGCGCGGCGTCGCCCGTCCTGCTTTTCGCGCTGGGGCATGGCGGCGAGGCCCTCGTCGTTGCGGCGATGGCGGCGATGCTATGGCGCAAGCACAGTGAAAATATCGCCCGGCTGCGCGCGGGGACCGAAAGCCGCATCGGGCAGAAGGCATGAGCGGCGCGGCCCCGGGCGCGCGGCTCAGCGACGAGCAACTCGTCGACTGGCTCCGCCTGATCCGAAGCGAGAACATCGGGCCGCGCACTTTTCGACAACTCGTCAACCGCTTCGGCGGCGCTCGGGCGGCGCTGGAGGCGTTGCCGGACATTGCCGCGCGCTCGCTCCGCGACCGCAGTATCCGCATCGCCCCCCGCGACGAGATAGTGCAAGAGATCGACCGCGCCCGAGCAATGGGCGTCCGCTTCGCCACGACGGGCGATCCCGATTACCCGCCGTTGCTGCGCGAAATCCCGGATGCGCCTCCTGTTCTGGCGTTGCGGGGGAGCAGCGAGGTCACACGCCGCGACGGCGTCGCCATCGTCGGCTCGCGCAACGCTTCCGCCGCAGGGCTCGCATTCGCCGAGCGTCTGGCGCGCGGCTTTGCAAGGGAGGACCTCGTCGTCGTCTCCGGTCTGGCTCGCGGCATTGACGCGGTGGCGCACCGGGCGACGCTGGACACCGGCACTATCGCCGTCCTCGCCGGCGGACAGGCGCGGCCCTATCCGGCCGAGCACGGCAGACTCATCGAGGAAATCGCCGAAAGGGGCCTGATCGTCTCGGAGATGCCGCTGGAGTGGGAGCCGCGCGGTCGCGATTTCCCTAGGCGAAACCGAATCATATCGGGGATCAGCCGGGCGACGGTCGTCGTCGAGGCGGCGCGGCGGTCCGGCTCGCTCATCACCGCGCGTTTCGCCAATGAGCAGGGGCGCGAGGTCTTCGCCGTGCCGGGCTCCCCGCTCGATCCGCGCGCGGAAGGAACGAATGACCTGATCCGCCAGGGAGCGACGCTCTGCGCGCGGCCGGAGGACGTGATCACGGCGCTGGCGGAGGGCGCGGCAAAACCGCCCCGAGGCGAGCTTTTCGACGCGGATGAAGGGGCGGGCGCGGACGAGCCGCTTTTCGACGAGCTCGACCTCTTTCTTGCACAGGGCGCTTTCGCCTTCGAGGAAGGACCGCCGAGTCCCCTCTTCGCGGCGCCGGAGCCGGAACTCGGGCCGGAAACAGCCTCGCCGGACCCCTCAGCGCCAGTTCACGGGCGCGTGGCCGACCCGCATGAGGTTGTCCTGTCGCTGCTGGGGCCGTCGCCCGTCGCGGTGGACGAACTTATCCGCATCGCAGGGTTGCCCGCGCGCGACGTTCACGGCGTGCTCGTGGAGCTTGACCTCGCGGGACGGCTGGAGCGTCACGGGACAAACGCCGTCTCGCTTGTTTACAATCAAAAGTTGTGATAATTAGCCGCGTTTGATCGGGGCGCCGCCGAGTTCCCGCGCGCGGATTTCAGCTTCGACACGAGCAAGATTGAGGAAATAGGCGAGCATGGGCATCTGGGAGCCGCCCGCAAGCTTCGCTAATTCTGCTGTCATATCAGCAATATAGCCAGCAAGTGCCGCTGTATCTTCATTGGACTGCGGCGCGCCTGGCGGCGGCGCGGCGTCGTGTTTGGCTCCCGCGCGCGCAGCGGAAATAGATGCGGTAGAACGCCCCATATTATAGCCTCCGGAGACCTGAAGCTCCTTGACGGACAGGCTTAAGCTTCAGAGTTTTCTAAGCTTTCTTTTCCTTTTTTCGTTTTGCAATGTCAACCAGCTAATGCACGCAAGACGCGAATTCTGGAAGTTCGGCGTTAACCGCCTATTTCTCAATAGGCGGCCCGGCTAAGAATGGATTGAGCTGAGCCGTTGAAAGACATGACCTTACGTTGCCCGTCCCAAGGAGGGACTCCAAAATGAGCACGAAGTCGATTTTGCTGAGCACACTTGGCGCTGTTGCGATGTTCACATTTGCCGGTTCAGCCGTCGCCGGCCCGGCGACCGCGACGCGCCCCGAATCGATCGGGCTGTCATCGCAAACAACGGCCGTTCACTACACCGGCCGGCATCATCACCACAGTGTTCGTCACCACCATCGCCACTGCCATGGCCATCACTGCCATAGCCACTCCCACCACCATCATCATCATCGCTGATGACGGCGGCGAGCCGGTAACCTCCGCCCCGCCGGCCACGGCGGGGTTTTCGTTTGTCAGGCCAGGCGGGAGAGCCGATCGAGCGCGCCTTGCAGGATGTAGGCCGCCGCCATGCGGTCCACGACCTCGGCGCGTTTGGCGCGGGAGGCGTCCTGAGCGATCAGCTCCCGCGTCACCGCCGCGGTGGACAACCGTTCGTCCCAAAAGACAAAAGGGATGGGCGTGAGCTTGCGCAGATTTCGCATGAAGGCTCGCGTCGCCTGCGCGCGCGGTCCCGCGGTCCCGTCCATGTTGAGCGGCAGGCCGAAAACCAGCGCCTGGACGTCGAAGTCCTGCGCGCGCTGGAGCAGCGCCCCGGCGTCCTGAGAGAATTTGACCCGCTTTATCGTGTCGAGCGGGGAGGCGAGCCGCCGCTCGACGTCCGAAAGCGCGAGGCCGATCGTCTTTGTCCCGAGGTCGAGCCCCATGAGGCGGCCTTTCGCGGGGAGAACCCGGGCGACTTCCTCGATTGGCGTGGCTTCATCAGTCATGGCTCCCGCGCTAGCACGTCGGCCCCGGCGGATAAACCTCGGAGGCCGATTCTGCGGCTTTCCGCCGCCGCCGCATTGCGCCCCGAAAGCCCAAGCGCTATAGCGCCCTGAACCGATCATCGGGCGGAGCCAAACATGTCTGTCGATTCCGCGGTCGTTCGCCGCATCGCCCACCTCGCGCGCATCGCCGTCGAGGAGAATGAAGTCGAACGTCTCGGCGGCGAGATCAACGCCATACTCTCCTTCGTCGAGACTCTCAGCGCCGTCGACGTCGAAGGCGTCGAGCCGCTCACCTCCGTTCTGCCGATGCAGATGAAAAAGCGGGCCGACGTGGTGACCGACGGCGGCATTGTCGACGACATTCTCGCCAATGCGCCTGTGCGCGAGGACAATTATTTCGTCGTGCCGAAGGTCGTCGAATGAATTGGTCAACCGCTTCGACCGCCCTCGATATATAAAGAGACTCAATGTCCGATCTCACGCATCTCTCCCTCGCTGACGCGCGCGACGCGCTGAAGACGAAAAAGCTTTCGGCGGTTGAGTTGACGAAAGCGCATGTCGCCGCGATCGAAAAGGCGCGCGCCCTCAACTGCTACATCACCGAAACGCCGGAGCTCGCGCTCAGGCAGGCGGAGACGAGCGACGCGAAGCTGGCGCGCGGCGAGGGCGGGCCGCTCGAAGGCGTGCCGCTCGGCATCAAGGATCTGTATTGCTCGAAGGGCGTGCGCACGACGGCCGCGAGCCGCATCCTCGGCAACTTCACGCCCACTTATGAGTCGACCGTCTCGGCCAATCTTCTGCGCGACGGCGCGGTGACGCTCGGCAAATTGAACCTCGACGAATTCGCGATGGGTTCGTCGAACGAGACCAGCGCTTTCGGTCCCGTCATTTCGCCGTGGCGGCGCGGAGGCGATCCGTCGGCGAAGATCGTTCCGGGCGGTTCGTCGGGCGGCTCTTCGGCCGCCGTGGCGGCGCGTCTCTGCATGGGCGCCACCGCGACCGACACCGGCGGCTCCATTCGTCAGCCCGCCGCCTTTACGGGCACGGTCGGCATCAAGCCGACATATGGCCGCTGTTCGCGCTGGGGCATCGTCGCCTTCGCGTCCTCACTCGATCAGGCGGGGCCGATCACGCGCACCGTGCGCGACGCGTCCATCATGCTGCGGTCGATGGCGGGACATGATCCGAAGGACACGACGAGCGTCGACGCGCCCGTGCCGGATTACGAAGCCGCGATCGGCGCCTCGGTGAAGGGCCGCCGGATCGGCGTGCCGAAGGAATATCGCCTCGATGGCATGTCAGCGGAAATCGCCGCCTTCTGGGACCGTGGCGTCGCCTGGCTGAAGGACGCGGGCGCGGAGATCGTCGAGATTTCGCTGCCGCACACCAAATATGCGCTGCCGACCTATTACATCATCGCCCCGGCCGAAGCGTCGTCCAACCTCGCCCGCTACGACGGCGTGCGGTATGGTCTGCGCGAGCAGGGCCGCGATATCATCGACATGTATGAGAAGACGCGCGCCAAGGGCTTTGGCGCAGAAGTGCGTCGCCGCATCATGATCGGAACCTATGTGCTCTCGGCCGGTTATTACGACGCCTATTACGTGCGCGCGCAGAAGGTGCGCAGCCTCATCAAGCGCGATTTCGACCAGGCGTTCGCCGCGGGCGTCGACGCGGTGCTGACGCCGGCGACGCCCTCCACCGCCTTTGCGCAGGGCGAGCAGGGTTCGAGTGATCCGGTCGAGATGTATCTCAACGACGTCTTCACCGTCACGGTGAACATGGCTGGCCTGCCGGGCATCGCCGTGCCGGGCGGACTCGCCGCGAACGGCCTGCCGCTCGGTCTTCAGCTCATCGGCCGACCCTTCGACGAAGAGACGCTCTTCTCGCTCGCCAGCGCCATCGAACAGGCGGCGCCGAAGATCGAGTTCCCGCAACCCTGGTGGCGCGAGGCCTGATGATGACCACGCCCGGCGCCGAAAAGGCCGCTGCCGATTCAACATTGCAGGCGCTTCAGGACGAGATGTCCGACGTGCGCCGCGTGATAGACGAACTCGACGACGAGCTCGTCACGCTTCTCGCCAGACGTCAACGCCAGATCGAACGCGCCGCCAGAGTGAAGCCGGGTCTGGGCATACCGGCGCGCGCGCCGGAGCGCGTCGACGAAGTGCTGGCGCGCGTTCTGGGCGCGTCGCGTCGCGAAAGCCTGTCTGTCGAACTCGCGATGAATTTGTGGACGACCATCATCGAATGGTCGATCCAGTATGAAGAGCGGCTGATGGGCGACAAGGCGCCGAAGGGCGACGCTCAATCGTCAGACGGCGACGAGCGCTCCTGATCCTCGGGGCGCTCAACGCGCTTCACCCGCACGAAGCCGTTGCGGATCGACCATTTGAGCATGCGTCGCGCCATACGGTCGGCGAGTGGAACATTGGGCGCGAGGATCCACAATCCAAGCGGCAGCATCCATAGCCCGAAGACGGGCAGGAAACTCAGAAAGCTGCCAAAGACAAAAAACACCCCCAGCGGAACGCTGACATAGGGCGGCGCGGCGCGCATGCGCGCAATCCAGCCCTTGCGCCTGTTTTTTCCGTTCGTCCTGTCGTCCATGCAACCAACCTGTCAGCGGCGGCGCCACGATTTCAATCCGGCGCCGATTTAACAAGCGATCCGATCGCTGCGGGTTCGCGGCGCTTGCGAGAGATCCGTCTCGCGTCGGCAAGCTTCGGGCTCGGCGCGATGAAACGAGGCCTCGCGCCGCTCCGTCTCTGCGGCCCGGCTGTTGCGACGGCTTTGGCTACCCTGCTTAGAGCTCACGGTCTTCGCCGTACGGGCTTTATATAGGGGGTGGAGCGGGAATCGGTCCAGAAAAAGCCCGCTGGCGGCGTTTACAGGGCGTCCGGGGCGAGCAGACGATCGGTTTGCCGCTCGCGGCGACCGCCTCGACGAAGCGTGATGACAGGTCTTTGCGGCGAGGGCGAGGCTGTCGAATGGCGTCCCGCCAAATCAGACATCCGGGGGCGCCTGCTCTTGCCGCTTTCCGCGGACGCCGCCTCTGGTTTATATCCGGCGCAGCAGGAAAACAGACGGCGTCCGCCGTCACGAAAGATGGGCCTTCACATGACCACAGCGCAGCCGGCTCCCTCGAAACTCATAAAAGGCGCAACCGGCGACTGGGAAGTCGTCATCGGCATGGAAATTCATGCGCAGGTGACGAGCAAGGCCAAGCTCTTCTCCGGCGCCTCCGCCGAATATGGCGGCGCGCCGAACGATCACGTCTCGCTCGTCGACGCGGCGATGCCCGGTATGCTGCCGGTGATCAATGAGGAATGCGTCAAGCAGGCGATCCGCACGGGGCTCGGCCTCGAGGCGCAGATCAACCTGCGCTCCATCTTCGATCGAAAGAACTACTTCTATCCCGATCTGCCGCAGGGCTATCAGATCTCGCAGTACAAATATCCGATCGTGGGCGAGGGCGCGGTCATTGTCGACGTGTCGCCGACCGAGCGCATCACTGTCGGCGTCGAGCGCCTGCATCTCGAACAGGACGCCGGCAAGTCACTGCACGATCTCTCCGCGACGGAAAGCCACGTAGACCTCAACCGTAGCGGCGTCGCGCTGATGGAGATCGTCTCCAAGCCCGACATGCGTTCGGCGGAAGAGGCGCGCGCCTATGTCACCAAGCTGCGCGCGCTGCTGCGCTACATCGGCTCCTGCGACGGCAATATGGAGCAGGGCTCGTTGCGCGCCGATGTGAACGTCTCCGTGCGCCGTCCGGGCGAACCTCTCGGCACGCGTTGTGAGATCAAGAACGTCAATTCGATCCGCTTCATCGGTCAGGCGATCGAGGTCGAAGCGCGCCGCCAGATCGGCATTCTCGAGGACGGCGGCAAGATCGATCAGGAGACGCGTCTCTTCGACCCCGGCAAGGGCGAGACGCGCTCCATGCGCTCGAAGGAAGAAGCGCATGACTATCGTTATTTCCCTGACCCCGACCTGCTGCCGCTCGAGTTCGATCAGGCCTATGTCGATGCGCTGAAAGCCGGTTTGCCGGAGTTGCCCGACGCGAAGCGCGCGCGTTTCATCGAGCAGTATGGCCTGCCGCCGTATGACGCCGGCGTGCTGGTGATGGAGCGGGCGAGCGCCGACTTCTTCGAGGAGACGGCGAAGGGACGCGACGCCAAGCTCGCAGCGAACTGGGTCATCAACGAACTCTTCGGCCGCCTCAACAAGGAAGGTCTGGATGTGACGCGTTCGCCCGTGTCCGCGCAGGCGCTCGGCGCGATCGTGGAACTCATTTCCAGCAACGTCATTTCCGGAAAGATCGCCAAGGATCTCTTCGAGATTGTCTGGAGCGAAGGCGGCGATCCGAAGGAGATCGTCGAAGCGCGCGGTATGAAGCAGGTGACCGACACGGGCGCGATCGAGGCCGCCGTCGACGCCGTCATCGCCGCCAATCCCGACAAGGTCAAGCAGGCGAAGGCGAAGCCGACGATGCTCGGATGGTTTGTCGGACAGGTGATGAAGCAGACTGGCGGCAAGGCGAATCCGCAAGCCGTGAACGATCTGCTGAAGAGCAAACTCGGCATCTGACCAGCGCGGATTTTTCCGTAAAACGAATCACTGACGACGACGTGTTGCGCGATTTTTCATCTCGCGCACGCGTCGCGGCGAAGATTTTTGCGTCTCTGCGCGCCCTGCGCACAATTTTTTTTGCTGCGATGGAGTCGCAACATTGCGTTCGTCGACGTGCTGGCGGCTCTCTCGTCGAACTGCGCGTCATGACTTTTCTCATGCCCGCAAGTACACGGGTCTCACGCGTCGTCCGCACGCCCTGGATCTCTGAACGACAAGTGCGCGCGTGATCTTCGCAAGCGCCGGCGACTTTCGCGCGGCGAGTAATGATCGCAAAGAAAATCAAAGAATTGATGCGCCGCATCGTATGTGTCGCAACAGCGCCCCTGGCGCTTTGCAATGCGTCGCCGGGCGCGTCCGCGCTGCGCTGCGAGGGGTTGCTCTCGCGAAGAAATGGCGCGCGCAATTCATTCACGACAGCATCCGCGAAGCCTGTCGACACGAGTTTCAGAACGCAATTGTTCATCATCGAAGATCGCACAAATGGTCGCGACGCGCGTTGTTGCGGTTACTTCATGCGACGCGCCACTTGAACGACTGATTAACCACGTTACGCTATTTGCGCGTATTGTCGGTCGACCAGGTTTCCGGCAATTCGGATCAAGGGGACTTATTATGGCGAAAGCTACAACGAAGCGTAAGCCGGCCAAGAAAGCGGCGGCCAAGAAAGGCGCGCGCAAAGGCGCGACGAAGAAGGCTGCGACGAAGAAGGCCGCGACCAAGAAGCGCGGCGCGACCAAGAAGGCCGCCGCCAAGAAGAGCGTGCGCAAGACCGCTACCAAGAAGACCGCTCGCAAGGTTGTCCGCAAGGCGGCGACCAAGAAGCGCGCCGTGACCAAGAAGACGACCGCGAAGAAGGCGACCGCCAGGAAGAGCGCGGCCAAGAAGACGACGCGCAAGGCTCCCGCGAAGAAGCGCGCTCCCCGCAAGGCGAAAGTGATGGTTCCGCCGGCCGCGCCGACCGAGGGCGACGCCTGAGTCGAGGCGACTTCGCCATGCGTGATCGCAAGGTCACGCGCCGTGATCGCGCCATCGCGCAAATCATCGCCCGGGGAAAGCGTCGTGCCGACGCCTCCTCGGGCGATACTTTTTTCAGGGTCGCCTAACCCGCCTCAGCGCGTCAGACATTCGGTCGCGAAGTCGCGCCACATCGGCAGGCCGGTCTTCGTCTTGCGCTTCAGAGCGTCCCATTCCTCCGCGCAGGCGCGCATCTGTTCTCGTGACGCGCGTGGCAGCAATGGCGGCGGCTTCGATGTGTCGATTGGCGGTTCGGGCGCAAGTTTCTTCGCGCCCGCCGAAGGCGACGTGGCGGTTGGGGGAGCAGTCTCGTCAGTTGGCTTAGGACGAGGGGCAGGGCGGTTCGCCTCCGCCGGCGCCGCTGGCCGCTGCTGCTGTTTCGGCGAGGGGCTCTTCGTCGTCGCCGCATGCCCCGGCCCGCTCGGGCACATCGCTGCGCCGATGTAAAGCGTGATCATGATCATCTGCTGACGCCGCGCGGCGAAACCCATCTCTCATCCTCGCGCGATCCATGGCGGCGCTTCCTCGTTATAGGCCGAGCAGGGAGAGTTACGGAAGATCGAAGACGCGAAATCTGTTTGCCGAACCTTTGCGCCGACGCGCACAAGGCGCCTTCGCTGACGGCGTCAAAATGCGATTGATTAAATATAGCGGCGCTAAAATTCACGTTCGTTGTCAATTTGCTTGGCGCGCGCCGCTCGCGCGGGTCGAGCGATCGCCGGGAAACACGATCGTGGCCGACTCCGCCTTTTTCGTTGCAAGCGCTCCGCGCGATCTCGGCGTCGTTCGGGCGCAGAACGCCTAGGTCGGCGTATCGGCCGGCTCCGACAATGCCCCGCGTCTCGTCAACGCAAACCCGTTGTTCAAGGGCGCGCCTTAGGTCACGGCGCTCTGGCGGCTTTCCAGGCGCATCGCGCCGGCTTGAGCGGAGCGCCCGGCGCGCGTCACAGATCGCGGGCGCTTCGCGCATCTTGCGGCGCGCACTATCTATTTCGATGCAGAACCTTGCGCTCGCGGGCCGATTATTGACCGCGCCGATGTGCGTGTTAGAGCGTCTGCGTCAACGGAGGCGAGAATGACGGACAGCGACAAGACCAGCGCGTCGACGCGATTGAAGCTCACGCGGCGGCCGCGTCGCAATCGCAAGAGCGATTGGTCGAGACGACTGGTGCGCGAGCACATGATCGACGTTTCCAACCTCATCTGGCCGATCTTCCTGATCGACGGCGAGGGACGACGCGAAGAGGTCGCCTCCATGCCCGGCGTGCATCGCTATTCGGTTGATCTTGCGACGCAGGCCGTTGCGCATGCGGCGTCCCTCGGCGTGCCGGCGGTGGCGATCTTCCCCAACACAGATCCGAAACTGCGCGACGAAGACGCGAGCGCCGCCCTCGATCCCGAAAATCTTGTCTGTCGCGCATGCCGCGCAATAAAGGCGACGACGCCCGACATCGGCATCATTACCGATGTGGCGCTCGATCCTTATACGAGTCACGGTCATGATGGACTGCTGGTCGGCGACGAGATCGTCAATGACGCCACCGTGGCCGTCCTCGCCAGGCAGGCCGTGACGCAGGCTCGCGCCGGCGCCGACGTCATCGCGCCTTCGGACATGATGGACGGACGCATCGGCGTCATTCGCGCCGCGCTCGACGCCGAGGGCTTCGAGAATGTTCAGATCATGAGCTACGCGGCGAAATACGCCTCCGCCTTCTACGGCCCGTTCCGCGACGCGATCGGCACGAACAAGACGCTTCGCGGCGACAAACGGACCTACCAGATGGACCCCGCGAATTCCGACGAAGCGCTGCGCGAGGTCGAACTCGATCTGGAGCAGGGGGCCGACATGGTGATGGTGAAACCCGGCATGCCCTATCTCGACATCGTTCAGCGCGTCGCGCAAACCTTCCACGCGCCGACCTTCGCCTATCAGGTGTCGGGCGAATACGCGATGATCATGGCCGCCGCCAGAAACGGCTGGCTCGACGAGGAGCGCGCGATGATGGAGAGCCTGCTGGCGTTCAAGCGCGCGGGCGCCTCCGGTGTCCTGACCTATTTTGCGGTGCGCGCGGCGGAGCTACTGCGGGGCGAGCGATAGGCCGTCGTACCTCGGCCCCGTTCCCTCAAGTGAGGGGCGAAGGGCGCGCGCGGCGCATTGAAGGCTAGACAAATCCTCCCTCGCGTGGTTTGCCTCTAGGTCGGTCTGGCCGCCCGTCGCGCGGGCGAGTCGGGCTGTCACACGTCTTTCCCACGCATAGTAAGAGACATGTCCCGACGCGCGATTTTCCTTGCCGCCCTGCTGGTTGCCGCCGGCCTGGCCCCGGCGCGCGCGGATTTTCGCCTGTGCAACAACACGACGACGCGCGTCAGCGTCGCCATCGCCTATACGGACGGCAAGAACTGGCTATCCGAAGGCTGGTGGAACCTGCGCCCGACCGCCTGCGAGACACTGCTGCGCGGGCCGCTCGCCGCCCAGTATTACTATGTCTATGCGATGGACGAGCGCGGCGGCGAGTGGAAGGGCAAGGCCTTCATGTGCACGCGGGACCGCGAGTTCCGCATCGACGGCAGGGAAGACTGCTTCGCGCGCGGCTATGAGCGCACGGGCTTCTTCGAGATCGACACGGGGCGCGACGCCAAAAGCTGGACGGTGCAGCTCACCGACCCCAACGCCGCCCCGGCGCAGTAAGCAGAGCCGCCGAAAGAGCGGCTCACACGAACAGGATTTGGAACGGTCATGAGAAGGTTGCGTCGGGTCAAGATCATCGCCACGCTCGGTCCGGCGACTGTCGACAAGGCGGTCGTCGCGGGGTTGGTGCGCGCCGGCGCCGATGTGTTCCGCATCAATATGAGCCACACCGACCATTCGGGGCTCGCGAGCTATGTTCGCATGATCCGCGAGATCGAGGCCGAGATGTCGCGGGCGATCGGCATTCTCGTCGACCTGCAGGGCCCGAAATTGCGCATCGGCGCTTTCGACGAGGGCTCCGTCCATCTGCGCAAGGGCGACGTTTTCGTATTCGACTCCGACCCGACGCCTGGCAACGCCACCCGCGTGCGGCTGCCGCATCCGGAAATTCTGGCGGCGCTCAAGGTCAACGACACGATTCTCATCGACGACGGCCGCGTGCGGCTGCATGTCGTCGAGACGACGCCCGAGCGCGCCCATGCCGTGGTCGACGTCGCCGGCCGCCTGTCGAACCGCAAGGGCGTGAGCCTGCCGGACACCGAAATTCCGATCACCTCCATGACCACCAAGGACCGCGCCGATCTCGACGCGGCGTTGAAGGAGGGCGTCGACTGGGTGGCGATTTCCTTCGTGCAGCGTCCCGAGGACGTGATCGAGGTGAAGCAGATCACTCAAGGCCGCGCCCTGGTGATGGCGAAGATCGAGAAGCCGCAGGCGATCCATCGCCTCGAGGAAGTGATCGAAGTCTCCGACGCGCTCATGGTGGCGCGCGGCGACCTCGGCGTCGAGGTGCCGCTCGAGCGCGTGCCGGGCCTGCAGAAGCGCATCAACCGCTCGGCGCGCCGCCTCGGCAAGCCAGTGGTGATCGCGACGCAGATGCTCGAATCGATGATTCTTTCGCCGCTACCGACCCGCGCCGAGGTCTCCGACGTGGCGACCGCGGTGTTCGAGGGCGCGGATGCGGTGATGCTCTCGGCCGAGAGCGCCGCCGGCCAATATCCGCAGGACGCGGTGGCGACCATGAGCCGCATCGCGGAGGAGGTCGAGACCGACGCCTTCTACCGCTCGATCATCAACGCCCAGCGCGGCGAGTTGCCGAATCCTACCTCCGCCGACGCCATCGCCGTGGCGGCGCGCGACGTCGCTCAGACGCTGCACTCCAAGGCGATCTGCGCATGGACCTCGTCCGGCTCGACGGCCCTTCGCATCGCCCGCGAGCGTCCCATGTCGCCGATTCTCGCGCTCACGCCCAAGCGCGACACGGCGCGCCGGCTCGCGCTCGTCTGGGGCGTTCACGCGCTGGAGACGCGCGACGCGGCGGATATCGAGGACATGGTGAATCGCGCCTGCGAATATTCGAGGAGCGAGGGCTTCGGCGAGGAGGGCGATCGCGTGATCATCGTCGCCGGCATGCCGTTCGGCTCGCCTGGCGCGACGAACATGATTCGCATCGCGCATGTCGGCGACAAGCCGTAAAAAAGCGAAAGTCCGGGGCCGTCGCCGGCGCCCGGACTTGCATTATTCCCGGATCAGTTCTGGATCTGAAGGTTGTCGGCCGAGGACTTTCCGCGGCGGGTGTCGACGACGACTTCGTAGCTCACCTTTTGACCTTCGAGGAGATCGCGCAGGCCTGCACGCTCCACGGCGCTGATGTGGACGAACACGTCGGCTCCGCCAGCGTCAGGCTGGATAAAGCCGAAACCCTTTTGCGAATTGAACCATTTTACGGTGCCAGTGGCCATAGCCTGTCCTTTCAAGACGTAAAGGGGCTGCCCCGAGTGTGAGGCGCCCGCCCAATCGAAGTTTTGGTGGAATGTCAGTCGCCGCGCGTCTTGAGACGGGAAAGCAAGATCGTTCGGCCGAAACCCGATGGAGCAAATATAGCGCTCGCGCGTCCGAAGGAGAAGCCCGCAGACGGCGATTTGGCAATTTCAGCGCGAACCGCGCCACTCCATCATTATCGTCGCGCGTCCCGAGAGCGTATTGGCGCCGCGCCCGACCTGAAGGAAGCCGCGACGTTCATAGAAGCGGATCGCGCGCGCGTTGTCGGCGTTCACGTCGAGGCGGACGACGCCGGGGGAGGCTGCGCGCGCGGCCTCCATCAACATTTCGCCGAAACCTTCGCCGAAATGCGCCGGGCCGACGCAAATCTGGTCCAGCCAGCCCGTATTCGGATTGATGATGACGAATCCGGCCAGAGCTGGCGGGTCGTCCGCGAAAAGGCAGAGCGTGACGGCGCCGTCGGTTTCGAGCGACGCAATCTGACGCGTCAGCCAGTCGCGACGCGCGTCGAAGTCGATCTCGGGAAAAGTGGCGCGCCAGGACGCGACCCAGAGATCGAGCATCGCCGGCAAATCGCCGTCGCTCCGCGGGCGCAGACTCGCTGAAAGCGTTCGCTCGGGCAGGGCGGCGGTCACGCTTTCCTCAATACGTCCAGGAGCTGCCGATGGATCGTCTCATTGCCGGCGCAGACCTCGCCCTTCGTCAGCATGTCGCCGCCGCCGGAAAAATCGGAGACGAAACCGCCCGACTCGCGCACGAGCATGATTCCCGCTGCGACGTCCCACGACCGGATGCCGCGCTCCCAATAGCCGTCGAATCGCCCGCAGGCGACCATGGCGAGATCCATCGACGCGGCGCCGAGGCGGCGGATATTGCCGATCTTGGCCATGCCGGCGGCGAGCTCGCGTTTGAAGGATTCGTGATCGCGTGCGCGGGCCAGCGGTGGAATCCCGCAGGCCACCATCGACTCCGACAGCGAGCGGCGGGCCGCGACCCGCATGCGGCGGTTGTTGAAATAGGCGCCCTGGCCCTTTTCGGCCACGAACATCTCGTCGGTCGCCGGATTGTAAACGAGGCCGGCGACAAGCTGCCCCTCGCGCTCCAGCGCTACCGAGACGGCGAAAATCGGCACCCCATGCAGGAAGTTGGACGTGCCGTCGAGCGGGTCGATATGCCAGGTGTGGCTTTTGTCGGCTCCTTCGATCGAGCCGCCTTCCTCCATGATGAAACCATAGCCGGGGCGGGCCTTCGACAACTCCTCGAAAAGCGTCTTCTCGGCGCGTTTGTCGGCGGCGGTGACGAAATCGCCCGGCCCCTTGACCGAGACCTGGAGATTTTCGACCTCGCCGAAATCACGTTTGAGACCACGACCAGCCTTGATGGCGGCGGCGGTCATCACATTCATCAGCGCGGAACGAATCATTCTTCATGCCTCGGGGGGACATCGTCGGGGGAGGAGGGTTCCAATGCCCCCCAGGCGTCGGCGCGTCAAGCGTGGGGCGGCCACATTCGTCAAATCGTCAAGCTTTACGGATTTTAAATGGAATAACGCGCATTTTATCGGCCTCGATGCAGAAGGAGTTCGCAGCATTGTCGATTGATGTCGGTTACGACCCGTCGACGTCTCCCTCACGTCCCCGGGCCCTGGTCGAACACTACCGCGCCTCCCTCTACGAAGAGCAGGCGCACAGGTCGGCGCCGGCTCCGCAGCGGCAGCCGCGGCCTTTTCCCCGCCTGAGCATGGGCCAGGTGGTGCGCGCCGCGCTCCTGATGATCGCCTGCCTCGGGTTGGCGCAGCTTGTTCAGGTCGGACAAGCCAGCGCCGAGAAGTCGCCTGCGCCCGGACAAATGCAGGTCAAATAAATCCCCGACAGATCGGCGGCGCGACGCTTCGCTCGCACCGTCCTTTCTCACGTCGCGGCCGGATTCAGCCGGTCAGGGCGCGACGCGAGGATTTTTTACTAAAATCGCGCGCGTTAACCTTAAATTAACAAGTTGCGCGCAGCTTTGGAGTCGTCCCTCGCGGACTCGAGTGGCATCTTCTCCACTCGTCCTTGATGCCTCCCTGTCAAGAAGCCTTGAGAGCCGCAGTCGCGGCTCTCTTTTTGCGCGCCCGGCGCCCGGCGGATTTCTCCGCGCGAGGGCGCCGGCCCGTTAAGGTTAAAGAAGAGCTAAGCAAGCGCGCCCGCTTCAATTGGGTTACAGTCCTCATGCATCGAGTTCAACCGGGAGCCGATCCCGGCATCATCTGCGTGAGCGTCTCATGGGTCGTGTCAATGACAGTCTGAACGACAGGGCGGAACCCGTCTCCTTCGTTGAAAAGCTTGCGGGCTCCGAGGCTTTCGGCGCCATGTTCCGGGAGGGGATGGGTCTTGTCGAGGAGGCTGCGGCCTATCTCGACGGCCCCGGCCGCGAGGAGGCCAAATCGCTTCCCCGCGCCGAGGCGCTCGCCTACGCCGCCGAAAGCATGCGGCTAACGACGCGGCTGATGCAGATCGCGTCATGGCTTCTTCTGCAGCGCGCGGTCAATCAGGGAGAGTTGACCCGCACGCAGGCGGCCAGCGACCGTCACAGGGTCAAGCTGCATCAGCAGGAATTGGCCTCCGCGCCTGACCTCTTCAACCGCCTGCCGCAGCGGCTGCGCGATCTGTCCCTGCACTCGCTGCGCCTGCAGGCGCGCATCATCCATCTCGATCAACTGTTTTACGCGCCCGCCGAGCTCACGGTGGAGAAAATGCCGCCGGCGAGCCCGGTGGAGGCGCAACTGGCCAAGCTGCGCGAGGCGTTCGCGCAATAACAGCCGGCGTTCATGTCGGTCGGCTCAAATGGCGGCGGGAAGAAATTTCCGCCGCCTTTTTTATTGCATGCCGGCAATCGATGGCCGGCCACGAAAAAAACGCCGGGGCGGCGGGCGCTCCGGCGTTTATTCGATCTGCGGGATCGGAGTCGGTTACTTCTTGCCGAAGCTCATGTTGCCGAAGCGCGAATTGAAGCGCGACAGGCGGCCGCCACGGTCGAGCAGCTGGGTGGTGCCGCCGGTCCAGGCCGGATGGGTGTTGGGGTCGATGTCGAGGTTCATCGTGTCCCCTTCCTTGCCCCAGGTCGAGCGGGTGACATACTCGGAGCCGTCGGTCATCACGATCTTGATCGTGTGATAGTCGGGGTGGATTTCCTTTTTCATCGTGATGCGTCCTTCCTGCGACTAAAACGGCGACGCCCCGCAACGCGGGGCGGCCGGTTGAACCTGACGGATTTGGCTGCGCTCTTAGCGCAAAGCGGCGGATTCGGCAAGATCGTGCATTGCCGGAGCGCTTCAGGCGTCGTCGCCCCCGACTTGAGCGTTTGACGTCGATGGCGCAAAAGGACCCGAAAGGGGCCGGGAGCGGGCAATTTGCGGATAACGATAATCGGGGGGTCGAATTCGGGCCCGCAAATCGGCTGGACCGCCGCCTTGAGGAAAATGGCGCCGGAGCATCAGTTCGACAACCGGTTTCTTGGAGCGGTTGGATCGCTTTTCGGACTGGTGCGCCTTCTCGGGATGAGCCGGGAAGCCGGCCCCAGGCCGGACGCAATAATCTTCGAATACACGCTCAACGACTCGCTGTGGCAGGCCGGCGGCAACGTCTCGCTTCAGGTGATCGAGGAGACGCTGCACGACGTCGCGACCCTTTGCGCGCGCGAGGGCATAGGCTTGCTGTTCCTGTGCCTGTGCGTGCGCCCCGCGGAGGGGGAGGGCGAGTCGGTCGGCTCGCTCTTCATGGACGGGCTGTATCGCGGGGTTGCGCGGGCGCGCGGCGCCGATTGCCTCTTTCTCGGCGACATTTTGGGCGCGATCGAAGGCGGCCAGTATTCCGACGCCCTGCACCTGGGCCCCAAGGCCTCCCATCGCGTGGCCGAGGCCTTGGCGGCGCGTCTTCGCGCGCCGATCCCGGTCCCGCGGGGCGCAAGGCGCAGCCTTTGCTTTTCCTATATCGATGCGACGCAGGCGGGCCAGGAAGGTCCGGCGAGACTCACGCGGATCAGGACGCCGGTGTTCGAAGGCCCCTTCATCGAACTCGCGCCCGGCGGCGCGAGCCGTTGGCGGGCGCACGGCCGCCTTGTGGCGCTGATGGTGCGCTCGACGGAATTCAGCGGATATTACCGGATAAAGTCGGGGGATTTTGTCATTCGCAAGAACGCGCAATCCGCCGCGCGCGATGACCGTCCCCAGCTGATGATCCTGCACTATGTTGCGCAGGAAATCGTCGGCGATTCCGAAATAATCGTTGATCTGCCCGCCTCGGAGGCCGAACTCATGAAGCTGCCGAGCGATCTGACACTGATGGACAAGGAGCCGTCCAGGCCATTTGCCGAGCAGAGGTTCGAGATCGGCGGCATTGTGGTCTATCGGCCACGCTCACGCCTGCGGCGCTGGATCGACGCTCTGATCGCCCGATAGGGAAAGATTCGCGACGCCCACCGCGCGAATTTTTCCACGCCGAACGCTGCGAGCAATCCGGCGCGGGGAAACGAAAATCGAAAGAAATGCTTACGCGGCCAGCATGCGCTGCACCTCGGTGACGAGATCGCGCAGATGGAAGGGCTTGGACAGGATTTTCGCCTGACGCGGCGCCTGATTGTCGGGGTTGAGCGCCACAGCGGCGAAACCCGTAATGAACATCACCTTTATATCGGGGTCGAGCTCCGTAGCCCGGCGCGCGAGCTCGATTCCGTCCATTTCCGGCATCACAATGTCGGTAAGGAGCAGTTCGAAGGGCTCGACGCGCAACTGGTCATAGGCGGAAAGCCCGTTGTCGAAAGAGCTCACGGAGAATCCTGCCTGCTGCAACGCCTTGACGAGGAAGCGCCGCATGTCGTTGTCATCCTCCGCAAGCAGGATTTTCGCCGTCGACCGATCGTTCATCGCAGTCCTCTCGAATTTTTCCCCATAGAGCCGCAGCTTCGTAAATATTAGGTGAAAGTCGCGCCACTCCACGTTAACCTACAAAGTCATATATTCCGATTTCGCGAACCTTTCGAGCATCCGCGTTGCGAACCTCGCGGGTTGATGGGGTAGGGTTGCGAAGCCAGCGAGGGCGTGAGCGAGGCGTTCGGATGGACGACGACCGGGGACATGAAGGCTTTTTGCGAAGGGACGCCGCCGCGCCCTGCGAGCCAGAATTCATGCCGCCTTTGGAGGTGATAGAGCCGGCCGTGCTTCTTTCGCCGCTGGTTTTCTCCTCCCCGCATTCTGGTAGCGTCTATCCTGCGCGCTTTCTCGCCGCCTCGAGGCTCGACATCTCCACGCTCCGCCGATCCGAAGACGCATATGTCGACCAGCTTTTCGCTTCTGCGCAGGCTGTCGGGGCGCCGCTGCTGCGCGCCCATTTTCCTCGCGCCTATCTAGACGTGAATCGCGAGCCTTACGAACTCGATCCCAAACTGTTCGACAGCGCCTTGCCGAATTTCGCAAACACCCGTTCGCTTCGGGTGGCCGCAGGGCTCGGCACCATCCCGCGCGTCGTCGCGGATGCGCGGGACATATATTCGTCGCGCTTGCCCATAGACGAGGCGCTGCGACGCATCGAGGGGCTCTACAAGCCCTACCACGCGGCGCTGCGTTCGCTGATGGAGCGTGCGGCGAGGCGTTTCGGCTTCGCGGTGCTCGTCGACTGCCATTCCATGCCTTCGACCAGCGCCCGCGATCCCGCGCTCGCGGCGCGGGGCGACAAGCGCCGTATCGATTTCGTCATCGGCGACAGGTATGGCGCAAGCGCCGCGCCGGCCGTCGTCGACGGGGTAGAGGAGCGGCTGCGGCGTTGGGGCTACAATGTGCAGCGCAACCGGCCCTACGCCGGCGGCTATATCACCGAGCATTTCGGCCGGCCCGCCGCCGGTTGGCATGCGGTGCAGATCGAAGTCTCGCGCGGGCTCTACATGGACGAGGCGACGCTCGAAAAAAACGCGCGTTTCCCGGTGATCGCCGGACACCTCGCCGAAGTCGTCGATGGCCTCGCCCATGACGTCGAGACCGACGAAGCTTTCGGCGGCCCGCGCCGCGCGGCGGCAGAATAAAAAGCGCGCCCTCGCTCGCCCGGAGTTTGAATGACAGCCGTCGATTTCGAGAAATTCGTCGAACATCTCGCCGATGTATCCGGCGAGGCCATCGTCCCCTTCTTCCGCACTTCGATCTCCGCCGACGACAAGGCGCATGGCGGCGCGTTCGATCCCGTCACCGAGGCCGACCGCGCCGCCGAACTTGCCATGCGCCGTCTGATCCAGACGACCTTCCCCAGCCACGGGATCATTGGCGAGGAATTCGGCTCGACGGACGAAGACGCCGAATATGTCTGGGTGCTCGATCCGATCGACGGCACCAAGAGTTTCATCTGCGGCTTTCCGACCTGGGGCACGCTCATCGGCCTCTCGCATCGCGGCCGGCCCTGCTATGGGCTCATGCACCAGCCCTTCACGCGCGAGCGCTTTCATGGCGACGGCGAGGCGGCTTTCTGGCGCGGTCCGGCGCGCAACGGCAAGGGCGGCGAGGAGCGGCGCAAGCTCTCCGTGCGCCCGTGCCCGAAACTTTCGCAGGCGACGCTGATGACGACGTCGCCGCTCCTCATCGATCCGGCGCTGCGCGAGAATTTTCATCGTGTCGAGCTGGAGGTGAGACTGTCGCGCTATGGGGGCGACTGCTACGCCTATTGCGCGCTCGCGGCCGGCCATGTCGATCTTGTGATCGAGACGAATCTCAACCCCTACGACATTGTCGCGCTGATCCCGATCATCGAGGGCGCCGGCGGGATTGTCACCACATGGAGCGGGGGGAGCGCCGCGCAGGGCGGCTCGATCATCGCCGCCGGCGATCGGGCGTTGCATGACGCAGCGTTGAAGCTCCTCGCCGGTTAAGCCGCCCGTTCACCGGGAATGAACGCGTCGAATGCGCGCCAGAACTGGTCGCGCAATTCGTCGCGCTCCATCATGATCTCGTGCTTGGCGCCGGGGACCATCACCAGCGCGCCATTGTTGAGATTTTGCACGAAACGCTCGATGGCCGGGTTGGAGACGATGTCCTCGCGGCCGCAGGCGACGGTCAGGATCGGCGTGCGGATTCTGCGCGCATATTCGGGCGCCTCGAAGCGTTTCATTAGCCGGAAGGCGGCGTTGGCCCAGCCGATTGTCGGATCGCCGATCGCGAGCCCCGGCGCCTTTCTGAGGATTTCCGCGTTGCGGGCGAAGCGAACCGGGTCCGTGGTCAGCAGATTGTTGTCGAAGGGCTTCTCGATGAAGGAGCGGCCCGTGCCGCCGGGGATGAACATGCCGCCCAGTCCGATCATGTCGAGCGTGTCGGCGAGCCAGCGCGCGCCGCGCGGGAAGCGCAGGTTCGCGAGGTCGATCATGGGCGCGGTCGTGACGAGGCGCTGGAATGGCGGCCGGCTTGAATGCGCGGCGTCGAGCAGGATCGCGCCGCCCATCGAATGCGCAAGAGCGTACCAGGGTTGGGGACGCGAACTGAGAACCTGCGTAACGAAAGCCTCGAGGTCGCGCTGATATTGCGAGAAGTCGTCGATGTGCCCCTTGCGCGGATCGTCAAGTTCACGTTGCGACCCCGCTTGACCGCGCCAGTCCATGGTGACGACGTCGAAGCCGCGTTTGCGAAGATCCTCGATCGTCTCGAAATATTTCTCGATGAATTCGTTATGCCCCTGAAACAGCGCGATCGTACCGCGCGGCTGCGTGGGGCAGGGAAAAATCGCTGCGCGCAGCAATCGACCGTCGCGCGTGCGCAGGCCAAGGACTTCAGCGCGCTCCGGGATGGGGTTGTCGGCGGTCGCGACGAGGTTGAGCATTTTGTCTCCGCGGCGCGAAGGCCGATTCTCTTCCGCCGAAGAATAGAGCATTTTTTCGCGCCGACCGAGAGCGCCGCAGCCAAATCGCTTATGGCGCGCAGAAGGCTGCGAGGCGCTGCGGCTCTGCGAAGTCCATCTTGCCGCTGACGATCGCCTGCACTTCCCCGGCAGGGGTCAGCAAATAGTGCTGCGGTGTGACGACGCCGCCCGAGGCGGTCAGGCCGTAGAAGGCGCGCGCGGCCTTCGCCTTCGCCACGTCGGTCTTTGTGGAGTCTCCCACGCGGTAGAATTTCCAGGGCAGGCCGAACGTCCTGAACTTTGCAAGATCCTTGGGAAAATCGCTCGCCCGCGCGGAAACGAAGACGACGTTCCAGCGATCGCGGCATTTGTCGGCGATGGCCTTGAAACCCGCGATTTCCGCGCGGCAATTGGTGCACCAATGCGCCCAGAGGGTCACGAGCGTGGGCTTGCCGTTCGACATCAGCCCGCGAAGGTCGAGCGGCGCCCCTTTTTCGTCGACGAGGTCGATCTCTCTCAGCGAGGCTTTCATCTGTACTTCGGTCACGGCGCGTGGAGTCTGCACGCCAATGATCTCGGCGCGGGCCTGCGCCGTCCATATCGTCGAGAAAAAAAGAAAAGCGAGAAATCGTTTCATGCGTGGCCCCATGAAGAACGGCGGCCCAACGCCGCGCGGCCCTGTCATAGCATAGTCGTCGGCGGCGCGGGTGCGGGTTCCGTTCGTCGCCGGGACGAATCCTTCGCCGCGCCGTTTTCGGCGCCCTTGAACTCCGGCGCGGCGCTCCCCAAATCGGGCTCAGCGCGGGCCAAAACGGACGCGCAACAGGCGCGGCGCGGTCACGCAAGCGCGCCGCATGTCGCTTCAGACGGAGGATATGTCATGCGTCATTTCGATCTTTCCCCTCTCTATCGCCAAACGGTTGGTTTCGACCGGCTGTTCAATCTGCTTGATCAGGCAAGCGGGATTGACAGCGCCTCCACCTATCCGCCCTACAACATCGAGCGCACCGGCGAAAACGCCTATCGCGTGACGCTCGCCGTTGCGGGTTTCTCGCGGGAAGAACTGGCGATCGAAACCAAAGAGAACACGCTGTCGATCAAGGGCTCCAAAGAGCAGGGTCCGCCCGCGCAAGGTCGTGAGCTCCTGCATCAGGGCATCGCCGCCAGAGCGTTCGAGCGTCGATTCCAGCTTGCCGACCATGTGGTCGTGACTGGCGCGAGCCTCGTGAACGGTCTGCTTCATGTAGACCTCGTGCGCGAGATTCCCGAGGCCCAGAAGCCACGCCGCATCGAGATCGGCGCCGGCGCGCCGACCGCAACGGTCGTCGAGTCGAAGGCCGCATAATAGCGAGACGACATCACCTGAAAACGGGAGGGGCGCCGGTTCGGCGCCCCTTTTTTTATCCGCCCGACTTTGGCTTTGTCGCGCTCTCTGGAGTCTTCGCCGTCTCTGGCTGTTTTGCGGTCGCCGGCGTCGCCGCCGCGGGCGTCACGGCCGACGCGCCCGACGCCGCGGCGGGGGGCACGATGGCGCGGCGGGAGGAGCCGCCGGTCGAACGTGCCGCAGTCGAGCGCCCTGCCGGCGCCGCAAGTCTTGCGGCCTCGGCGGCGTGCGGGGGCGCGGCCGCCTTGGAGGTTTCAGCCGCGCGAGGCGCGGGCGCCGTTTTGGCGGCTTCGGCCGACGCGGGGGCGGGAGCCGCGGCTTTCTGCGGCTCGGCCGCCACGGGCGCCGGCGGCTTCGTTTCCGCGGCCGGGGCAGGCGTTTGCGCGACCGGCTTGGCAGCTTCGACGGCTGGCGCGGGCTTTGCGGTTTCCGCGGGAGGCGCTTTTGCCGGGGCGGCGGCTGTCGGCGCCGGCGCCGGCGCGGCGCCCGATGGCGGCGTCGGAACAGGCTGCACCGGCGCAGGCTTGCTGCCGGGGCTGCCGTTGGGGGACGGAATATAGGGCGCCGGCCTCGCGGGCGAGGGCATGACAGGACTCGGCCGAGTGTGTTGAGGCCGCGCATGAGAGGGCGCGACATGCATCGGGGCAACCGGATTCGGCCGCACCGGATTGGGCGCGGCGACCTCCTGCGATCCCGGCCTCTTCTTTTCGGTCGGAGTCCCGCCGCGCGGCTCGCCGCCATAATCGCGCACGACGGGGCGGGAGCCGCCGAGCGGCTCGATGACCCTTCCTCCGTCCGAAGGCTCGCGGCCGATTTGCGGCGGCGGGCCGATCCTCACGGCGCGGATGATCTGGCCCTCGAACGGATCGATGAAGAAGCGCATTTCGCCCTCGCGACGGTTGACGCCGGTCGCGACGACCTGATCGCCGCGCTGGCCGAGAGGCCCGACGAGCTGATAGCCCTCCCGCGCGAGGATGCGCGCAACCGAGCGACGCGAAGCGAAGCGCGGGGCCTCGTCATAGTCGTCCGGCGGAATGTCGTAACGATAGGTGTAGGCGAAGGGCCGGAAGAAGAACTGCGCATTCGCCGCTTGCGGTGTCGCCTCACAGGCCAAAACGACGCCGAGCGTGAGCGCCACGCGCCAGCTCTTCCATGAAAATGCGGTCATTGTGAGTAATCCCGTCGTCGCCCGGACGGTCGATCCGGGCGCCTCCATGCTCGGCCGCGAATGCGGCAAGCGTAGGACGCCGCGCTGTCCCTCTGCCGAATCCGGGGGCGGTTGCTTGTCACCCGTGCATAAATCTGGCAGAAATATGCGGCGTCGATATGTCAGCGCTACTGACCTTTCGGCGCGGTTCGCCCTCGCAAGTCGCTCATATTCCTGTCCGGTCGCCGATCCAATGCAGGCGCGGGGAAGGAGGGATCGACCTTCGAGCGGTTTGGCGCGCCTCTTGCCTTCAGGGCGCGGCGCTCGGATGGAAGCGCGAGGCGCACGGAATTTGGCCGGCGAAAAGTCGGCCGGGATCGGAGCGAGGACGGGACGGGCGCGCGGGCGCTTCTAACAGTCCTGGTCTTGCTCTAAGCAGTTTTGGATCGAGAGGAGAGACGGGACGACGGCGCGGGAGGACGCGTCGCGTAACGTCGAGGAGACGCCGCCATGACGAAGGTCGCGAAGACGAAGGCCGCAGAGCAAGTCGCCGCCGCGCAGGAAATCGCGATCGGGCGCGATCCTGCGCTGCCGCTGGCGCAGGGCATGTACGACCCCTCGCAGGAGCATGATTCCTGCGGCGTTGGCTTCGTCGCCAATATGCGCAACGAGAAATCGCACGCCATCGTCGAGATGGGTCTTCGCATCCTGCTCAACCTCGATCATCGCGGCGCCGTCGGCGCGGACCCGAAGCTCGGCGACGGCTGCGGCATCCTCGTCCAGATTCCGCACGACTTCTTCAAGGCGGAATGCGCGAAGCTCGGCTTCGATCTGCCGGTGGCCGGCGACTACGCCATCGGCCAGTTCTTCCTCCCGCGCGACCCGGACACTCGCGCCAGGGCGCGCGAAATCATCGACGCCTCGATCAAGGATGAGGGGCTGACGGTTCTCGGCTGGCGCGATCTGCCGATCGATTCGAGCGACCTCGGCGAGGCGGTGAAGGCCGTCGAGCCGCATCACGCGCAGATTTTCGTCGGCCACGGCCCGGACATCAAGGACGGCGACGAATTCGAGCGCCGCATCTATCTGGCGCGCAAGGCCGCCTCTAACGAAATCTACAAGCTCGGCAACGGCGGCCGCGAGTTCTATGCGGTTTCGGTGTCGACGCGCACCATCGTCTACAAGGGCATGGTGCTCGTCTCGCAGCTCGGGGAATATTTCCTCGACCTCAAGAACGAGCGCTTCGTGTCGGCGCTGGCGCTGGTGCATCAGCGCTTCGCAACCAACACTTTCCCGTCCTGGCGCCTCGCTCACCCTTATCGCTTCGTCGCGCACAACGGCGAGATCAACACGCTGCGCGGCAATCTCAACTGGATGGCCGCGCGTCAGGCGTCGGTGGCGTCGCCGCTCTTCGGGGACGGCATCAGCAAGCTCTGGCCGATCTCCTATGAAGGCCAGTCGGACACGGCGTGCTTCGACAATGCGCTCGAATTCCTCGTGCGCGGCGGCTATTCGCTCGCTCACGCGGTGATGATGCTGATCCCGGAAGCCTGGGCCGGCAATCCCCTCATGGATGAAGACCGCAAGGCCTTCTATGAATATCACGCGGCCCTGATGGAGCCGTGGGATGGTCCCGCCGCCATGGCCTTCACCGACGGCCGCCAGATCGGCGCGACGCTCGACCGCAACGGCCTGCGCCCCGCGCGCTATCTCGTCACCGACGACGGGCTGGTGGTGATGGCGTCGGAAATGGGCGTGCTGCCGATCCCGGAAGAGAAGATCGTCACCAAATGGCGCCTGCAGCCGGGCAAGATGCTGCTCGTCGATCTGGAGCAGGGCCGCATCGTCTCCGACGACGAGATCAAGAAGGAGCTGTCGAACTCCCATCCCTACAAGGAATGGCTGGCTCGCACCCAGATTCAGCTCGAGGACCTCAAGCCCGTCGAGCCGCGTCCCGCGCGCGCCGATGTCTCGCTGCTCGATCGTCAGCAGGCCTTCGGCTACACGCAGGAAGACCTCGATCTCCTCGTCTTCCCGATGGCCGTCACGGGTCAGGAAGCCGTCGGCTCCATGGGCACCGACACGCCCGTGTCGCCGCTCTCCGACAAGGAGAAACTGCTCTACACCTATTTCAAGCAGAACTTCGCGCAGGTGACCAATCCGCCGATCGACCCGATCCGCGAAGAACTGGTCATGAGCCTCGTCTCCTTCATCGGTCCGCGTCCGAACATCCTGGATCACGAGGGCTCGGCGAAGAAGAAGCGCCTCGAGGTGCGTCAGCCGATCCTGACGAGCGAAGACCTCGAAAAGATCCGCTGGATCGGGATGGTCGAGGACAGCTTCGACACCAAGACGATCGACATCACCTATGACGCCGCCAAGGGCGCGGAAGGTCTGCGCGGCGCGATCCAGCGTCTGTGCGACCGCGCCGAGGAGGCGGTCACGGGACGTTACAACATCATCATCCTGTCCGACCGCATGGTCGGGCCGGATCGCATTCCGATCCCCGCGCTGCTCGCGACGGCGGCGGTGCATCACCACCTGATCCGCAAGGGTCTGCGCACGTCTGTCGGCCTCGTCGTCGAGACCGGCGAAGCGCGGGAAGTGCATCACTTCGCGTGCCTTGCGGGTTACGGCGCGGAGGCGATCAACCCCTATCTCGCCTTCGAGACGCTCGCGGCCTCGGCCGACGATTTCCCGAAGGACGTTGACGCCGCGACCGCGATCAAGCGTTACATCAAGGCCGTCGACAAGGGGCTTCTGAAGGTGATGTCCAAGATGGGCATCTCCACCTATCAGTCCTATTGCGGCGCGCAGATTTTCGACGCGGTCGGTCTGGCGCAGGCGTTTGTCGACGAATATTTCACCGGCACCACGACGCGCGTCGAAGGCGTCGGGCTCGACGAGATCGCCAGGGAGACGGTGCGCCGTCATCGACTCGCCTTCGGCGACGCGCCGGTCTATCGCGACGCCCTGGACGTCGGCGGCGACTACGCCTTCCGCATCCGCGGCGAGGCGCATAGCTGGACGCCGCAAACGATATCGCTGCTTCAGCACGCGGTGCGCGGCAACGCCCGCGACCAGTATCGCGCCTTCGCCCGGGAGTTGAACGAGCAGGACGAGCGTCTGCTCAATCTGCGCGGCCTGTTCCGCATCAAGAGCGCCGAGGAAGACGGCCGCAAGCCCGTGCCGCTCGATGAAGTCGAACCCGCGAGCGAAATCGTGAAGCGCTTCTCGACGGGCGCCATGTCTTTCGGCTCGATCTCGCGCGAGGCGCACACCACGCTCGCCATCGCGATGAACCGCATCGGCGGCAAGTCGAACACGGGTGAGGGCGGCGAGGAGCCGGATCGCTTCAAGCCGCTGGCCAATGGCGACTCGATGCGTTCCGCGATCAAGCAGGTCGCTTCCGGCCGCTTTGGCGTGACGACGGAATATCTCGTCAACGCCGACATGATCCAGATCAAGATGGCGCAGGGCGCGAAGCCCGGCGAGGGCGGCCAGTTGCCGGGCGACAAGGTCGATGCGGTCATCGCCAAGGTGCGTCATTCGACGCCGGGCGTGGGCCTCATCTCGCCGCCGCCGCATCACGACATCTACTCGATTGAGGATCTGGCGCAGCTCATCTTCGACCTGAAGAACGTCAATCCGAAAGCCAATGTCTCCGTGAAGCTCGTCTCCGAGGTCGGCGTCGGCACCGTGGCCGCCGGCGTCTCGAAGGGCCGGGCCGATCACGTGACTATTTCCGGTTACGACGGCGGAACGGGCGCGTCTCCGCTCACCTCGATCAAACATGCGGGATCGCCGTGGGAGATCGGCCTTGCCGAGACTCATCAGACGCTGGTGCTGAACAATCTGCGGTCGCGTATCGCCGTGCAGGTCGACGGCGGTCTGCGCACGGGCCGCGACGTCATCGTCGGCGCGCTGCTGGGCGCCGATGAATTCGGCTTCTCGACGGCGCCGCTCATCGCAGCGGGCTGCATCATGATGCGCAAGTGCCACCTCAACACATGCCCGGTCGGCGTCGCGACGCAGGACCCGGTGCTGCGCAAGCGCTTCGTCGGCCAGCCGGAGCATGTCATCAACTACTTCTTCTTCGTGGCCGAGGAAGTGCGCGAGCTGATGGCGCAAATGGGCTACCGCAAGTTCGAGGATCTCGTCGGCCAGATGCAGATGCTCGACAAGCAGAAGGCGTTTGCGCATTGGAAGGCGCAGGGTCTCGACTTCTCGAAGCTGTTCCACAAGCCGGCGGGCGAGGGTCCCGAGGTGCGCCACAGCGCGACACAGGACCACGGTCTCGACAAGGTCCTCGACAACAAGCTCATCGAGCAGGCGCGTCCGGCGCTCGACCGCGGCGCAAAGGTCTCGATCGAGACGCCGATCCGAAACGTCAATCGCACGACGGGGGCGATGCTCTCGGGCGAAGTGGCGCGCATCTATGGCCACGCCGGCCTGCCGGAAGACACGATCGACATTCGCGCCACCGGCACGGCGGGACAGAGTTTCGGCGCCTTCCTCGCGCGCGGCGTGACGCTGCGTCTCGAGGGCGAGGCCAACGACTATGTCGGCAAGGGCCTCTCCGGTGGCAAGGTGATCGTCTATCCGTCGCGCCAAGCGCAGAAGATAGAGCCGTCGAACTCGATCATCGTCGGCAATACGGTGCTCTACGGCGCCATCGCGGGCGAGTGCTATTTCCGCGGCGTCGCGGGCGAGCGCTTCGCGGTGCGCAACTCGGGCGCCATTGCGGTCGTCGAGGGCGTGGGCGACCACGGCTGCGAATATATGACGGGCGGCGTAGTGGTGGTGCTTGGCCAGACGGGCCGCAACTTCGCGGCGGGCATGTCCGGCGGCGTCGCCTATGTGCTCGACGAGGACGACACGTTCTCGACGCGCTGCAACCTGGCGATGGTCGACCTGGAGCCGGTGCGCGACGAAGAGACCGCGATGACCGACGCCTATCACCAGTCGGGCGATCTCGAGACGCATGGCCGCGTGGACATCATGGGCGACATGACGCGCTTCGACGCCGAACGCCTGCGCCAGCTCATCGCCAATCATCTACGCCATACTGGCTCGACCCGCGCGCGCCAGATCCTGGACGACTGGGCGGTCTACAAGGGGAAGTTCCGCAAGGTGATGCCGGTCGAGTATCGCCGTGCGCTGAATGAGATGGCTGCGAAAAAGCAGAAGCCGGAGCGACTTGCCGCCGCCGGAGAGTAAGCAATTTCCGCGATATGCGGCCAGCGCGGGGAACACCTCGACGCTGGCGCATATCGGGCGGCTTCGCCTAGCGGCACATCCAATGGCCGTGCTTGTTGCGGCAGGGGTGGTGGGGGTGAACATGATGGCCCCAGTCCCGGTGCATATAGCGGTGATGTCCGCCAATGTTCTGGTGGCGGCTCAGCTCACGTCTGTGATGCCGATGCGCGTCATGGTCGTGGTGATCGAAAGCGAGAGCCGGACCGGAAATGGCCAGCATGACCGCGCCGGCCGCGGCGAGAAACAGTGATCTACGCATGATATCCTCCCGGTAAAACAGCTCCTCCGGCCGCTTTTCACCGTAATGCGAACCTGGGAGCCACGACGTGAATTGTTCACGCTCAAGGCTCTTTGCAAGCCTGGCAGTTTCAATCGTTGGATCCGTTCATGCCATCGGGGAGAGCAGGCCGTCTCAGGGATCGTCGACCCGTCGTCGACAGCGGCCAGCAGGGGAGACGCTGCGGTTTGGCGGGGCGTGTCGGGCAAGCGTAGCGATTGCGTGGCCTCACGTCGGGGCCTTGGAAAAGCGATGGGTCGTTCGCGCCCGCTTGACGCGGCGCGAGCGAAAGCGTTTAGAACTTTTGCGAAATTGCGCAGTGGCGGCGGCTGTCGGCAAGCTGGCGGATTTCGCCTTTGTGTCCGGTCGCTCGACCGGGGCAAGTTAAAGCCCCGGTCGCGGCTGGAGCCCGATGCGAAAGGTTTGGAAGCAATATGGGCAAGGTCACGGGCTTTCTCGAAATCGATCGGCAGGATCGCAAATACAAGCCGGCGGCCGATCGCATTCGCCACTATGACGAATTCGTCATCCCGCTGTCGGAAGAGGCGACCCGCAATCAGGCGTCGCGCTGCATGGATTGCGGCATCCCGTTCTGCCACAACGGTTGCCCGGTCAATAACCAGATCCCCGACTGGAATGATCTCGTCTACCACGGCGAATGGAAGCGCGCGCTCGCGAACCTCCATTCCACCAACAACTTTCCGGAATTCACCGGCCGCATCTGCCCCGCGCCCTGCGAGGCGTCCTGCACGTTGAACCTTCAGGACCAGCCGGTCACGATCAAGACGATCGAATGCGCGATCATCGACCGCGGCTTCAAGGAAGGCTGGGTCGTTCCCGAACCGCCGAAGCGCAAGACCGGCAAGCGTATCGCCGTCGTCGGCTCCGGCCCGGCGGGCCTCGCCGCCGCCCAGCAGCTGGCCCGCGCCGGCCATGAGGTCCATGTCTACGAGAAGTTCGCCAAGGCCGGCGGCCTGCTGCGCTACGGCATCCCGGACTTCAAGATGGAGAAGCACCTCATCGACCGCCGCATCGCGCAGATGGAGGCGGAAGGGGTGGTGTTCCACTACAACGTCAATGTCGGCTTCGACACGAAAGTGCAGGATCTCGTCGAACTGCATGACGCCGTGATTCTCGCCGGCGGCGCCGAGAAGCCGCGCGATCTGCCGATTCCGGGGCGTGAGCTGCGCGGCGTGCATTTCGCCATGGATTTTCTGCCGCAGCAAAATCGCCGCGTCTCTGGAGAGCCGCTCACGACCAATGAGCCGATCCTCGCAACCGGCAAGCATGTGGTCGTCATCGGCGGCGGCGACACCGGTTCCGACTGCATCGGCACTTCGGTGCGACATGGCGCGCTTTCGGTTACGCAGCTCGAAATCATGCCGGAGCCGCCGGCGAAGGAAAACAAGCTGCTTACCTGGCCCGACTGGCCGCTCAAGCTGCGCACGTCTTCCTCCCACGAAGAGGGGTCGAAACGTGAGTTCTCCGTTCTGACCAAGGAATTCGTCGGGGAAGGCGGCGCGGTGAAGGGCCTGCGTTGCGTCCATGTCGACGGCAAGATGCAGGAAGCGCCCGACAGCTCATTTATGCTGAAGGCCGATCTTGTGCTGCTCGCCATGGGTTTCGTTTCTCCCGTGCATGAGGGAATGCTGGAGCAACTTGGCGTCGATCTCGACAACCGCGGCAACGTCGTGGCGGATACGCGCGCCTATAAATCGTCGCGCGAGAAGGTTTTCGCGTGCGGAGACATGCGGCGCGGCCAATCTCTCGTCGTATGGGCAATCCGCGAGGGGCGCCAGTGCGCTCACGCGGTGGACGCCCATCTGATGGGCGAAACAAATCTGCCAAGGTGAGGAAACATGGTCAGCGAGAAATTGAATCTCTGGTATTGCGATACTTTCGTCAGCCAGCCATGGCAGTTCTTCTTCCTGCTGCTGCCTCTTGCGGGCGCGTTCCTTTACGGGCGCGAGCAGAAGAAGCTGGGCTGGACGCTGATCGGCATTTGGGTCGCGATCCAGGTGACCTTCTCCGCGCTGACTAATTTCGTCTTCAGCTGCAATCTTGAGTAAGAGCCGCGCAGCTCAATAAAAAAGCCCCGGCGAAAACCGGGGCTTTTCTTTTGCGGGGAGAGGTCCGTCAGAGCACCACGACGGCAGTGCCCACCTTCACGCGGCTGAAGAGATCCGTGACGTCATCATTCGTCATGCGGATGCAGCCCGAAGAGACGGCCTGACCGATCGTCCAGGGCTCGTTGGAGCCGTGAATACGGAACATCGTGTCGCGGTTGCCCGAGTAGAGATACATGGCGCGGGCGCCGAGCGGATTGTCTTCGCCGCCGGCCATGTGCCGGGGCAGGTCGGGGCGGCGCTTCAGCATTTCCTTCGGGGGCGTCCAGTCCGGCCAGCTTTCCTTGCGGCCGATGCGGACGCGGCCCTTCCAGGTGAAGCCTTCGCGGCCCACGCCGATGCCGTAACGCACCGCCTGTCCATTCGGCAGCGAGAGATAGAGATAGCGGTTCTGCGTGTCGACCGTGATCGTGCCGGGCTTTTCCTCGGTTGGATCTGGCATGATTTCGCGGGTCGAAGACGGATATTCCCGGCCGAGGCGTGTCTCGTCCTGACCGCGGTTATAAGCGGCGGCCGGTTGCTGCTGGTCGCTGTAATAGGCCGTCATTTCCTGTTGCGCCGGCGGCTCGTCCTCGAAGAGCGCCATGAAGCCGCGATCGTCAGCCTGTGCGCCGCTCGCGCCAAGGCCCGCCACCAAGGCGAACGCCGCGACGGAAAGAACACGCTGCGCCCTTGTTTTGATCTGCGACGACGGAACGAACGACATGACCCCTGCTCCTCAATTCCCCTGTGGCTTGGAGAATGCGCGAGGCGGGCAAATCGTTCCGTGCGCTGACGCACAATCGTAAATGAATTGCAAACGAAAATTGTAAACATGCGCCGATCCCCGGTTTGCTCCGGGATGTGCGCGGCGCGCTTACGGCTTCCAGGAATAATCGTCGGCGCGATTTGGCCGCGGCGCCTGGTCGCCGCCTTCCACGAACACATGTCGCGTCAGCGCCTGCGCCCCTGCGTCGGCGGCCGGCGCGGCCTGGGTCCGACGCGCGAGTTCGCCGCCGGCTGTCGCCGGTACCGCATTCAGCGGCTGCGTCGGACCAATAGCGGGGCGATCGGGAAGCGTTGGCGCGGGAGAGACAGGCGCCGCGACAGGGGAGCGGAAGACCACCGGCGCCCCATTCGGCGCGCCATGGCCCGCCGTCTGGGAGGCGGGCTGTCCGTCCTGTCCGGCGGGCGCCGTTGCTGTCGGCTGTCCCGACGCGGGCGCGGGCTCCGCCGGCTTGCGCGCGTCGTAGAGCTTCTTCACTTCGCTGGCGACGAAATGCGCGACGCTGCGCGCGCCGGCCTCGGTGAAATGCACGCCGTCGCCGGAGCGCAGCTTGACGATCTGGCCGTTGATGTCTGGACCGAAGGCGCTGTATTGGCCGCGCTCGTCCGCGAGCGCCTCCCACAGGTCGACGAAGACCGCGCCATTCGCGGAGGCGCGGTCGCGGAAGATTTCATTTAGCTTGGCCATGTCGGCCGAATAGCTTTCGTTTTTCATCACCGGCAGGCCCACCCAAACCACCGGGATTTTCTTTTCTTTGAAGGCGGCGACTATGGCGTCGACGCGGGCGGCGTAGATTTCTCGCCATTTCGGCGACAGCGGATCTAGGGCGTCCGCCCCCTGACGCAGCGTCTGGCGGTCGTTGCTGCCGATCATCATGACGGCGACGTCGATTTTCTGCGATCCGCCCGCCAGCTCTCGCGCGGCCTTGGGCCAATCGTAGAAGTCGTCGCGCACAAGGCCGGAGCTCTCCTTGCCCTTGCGCAGAACGGCGATGTCGGGCTTGTCGCTGAACGCTTCCTGAAGTCCGTTGGAAAGCAGAATGCCCAGCGTATCGCCCATCACGGCGACGAAATAGGACGGCGGGACCGCGGGCGCCGTAGTCGTCTGCTCCGCGCCCGGCGTCGCCGCGGAGCCCTCTGTCCGTTTGGCCGCGCGGCGGGGGGCGCGCGCTTCTCCGCCGCGCCAATAGGTGGGCGCGCGATTTTCCTGATGCGGCATCATGCGCCGCACACGCGGCTGGCTGGGCGGGCGTGAGGGGGCCGAACGCTGTCCGCCGCCGCCGCCGCCGCCGAAGAGACCGCCGAAGAAATCCGAGAACGGATCCTGCGCAAAAGACTCCGGCGCGCTCATCACCAGCGCGGCCATGACGAGTAGGAACGCCGCAAGCGCGCGGCGCGGGGAGAAGGATTTGCGGGTTCGTTCAGCGCTCATGAAGGGAATATAGGGACCGATCGTCGCCTCGTGCAAATGCGGCTTGACGCAGGAGGGGCTTTTCGCCTCAATCGCGCCGACTCATGCATCGTCGGGAGATAGGAATGCGACGCCGCGATCCAGCAATCGGAACCTTGTCGAGGGGACTGACCGCGGCGGCGCTCATGGCGTTGGGCGCGACGCCGGGTTTCGCCGGCCCCACGCTACGCGATCCCAATCCCCCCGCCGAGCAGCGCGTCCTGCCATATCCGGGCAATCTTCCGCCCTGCGCGGATTCACTGGTTTTCGGGGACATAGCGGCGACTTTCGCGCATCGCGAAAGCGAATATTGGGGCTCCACGCTCGCCATCGTCAGCTTCGACCGCGTGTCGGAGACCGGCTACCGCACGCATGGGCGCAGCTATATCCCGCGCCGCTACTGCGAGGGCGAGGCCCTGTTCAACGACGGCCAGCGCCGCCATGTCGTCTACAACATCGGCGAGTCGCTGGGCATGTTCGGCATCGGCTTCGGCGTGACCTGGTGCGTCGAGGGGCTTGACCGTAACCATGCCTTCAGTCCGAATTGCCGGGTCGCCGGCCCCTGACCGGCGGCTTCCGTTTCGCCCTTCCGAAAGTCGTTCGTCAAATGCCAGTCCGTAAAGCGTCTGTCTCCGCGCTGCGTGAATGCGCCGCGCAGGTCCTTTTTATGTCCGCTGTCGCCGTGTTTCTGGCGGCGCTCGAGAACGCCGCCGTCGCCCGCGACGATTGCATCCTCGACAATTGCGCCGATCAACGGCCGCCTGTCGAGCAGGCCCGCCCGCAGGGGGAGCGCTCGGGCGGCGGCGAATTCCGCAGCGGCGCGCCCTCGCGCGATTTCGATTTCTATGTTCTGGCGCTGAGCTGGTCGCCCGGCTTCTGCGAATATATCGAAGGCGCGCGCGACCAGTGCGAGCCGGGGAAGGGCCTCGGCTTCGTCGTCCATGGCCTCTGGCCGCAATATGAGCGCGGTTTCCCGAGCGATTGCGCCGGGCCGCGCAGCCCCTCGCGCATCGCGCTGGAGCGCGCCAACGGCGTTTTTCCGGACGAGCGTCTGGCGCGTTACGAATGGCGAAAGCACGGGACATGCAGCGGCAAGAGCCCGAGCGATTATTTCGCCGACGTCGCGCGCGCGAGGGAAGCGGTGACGATTCCGCCGCTGTTCGTGAAGCCGAAACAGGCGCAGACCTTTACGCCGATCGACATCGAGCGCGCCTTCTACGACGCCAATCCGCGCCTCCGGCCCGGCATGATGGCGGTCGCCTGCCGGCGCGGCGTGTTCGAGGAAGTGCGCATCTGTCTCTCGAAAGACCTGCGCGATTTCCGCGCCTGTCCAGAGGTCGTGCAACGCGGTTGCCACAATCGCGAGATCTCCGTCCCGGCGCCGATGTGATAGCTGGAGTAATAATTGGGCCGAGGGCCGCAAGGCTCACGGCCCAAGACGGCGCCATCAACGGAATCCGTTTCGCATGAATTACCGCCATGCTTTCCACGCCGGCAATTTCGCCGACGTGTTCAAGCACGCGCTGCTTGCTCGCTTGCTCGTTTATCTCACGCGCAAGGACGCGCCCTTTCGCGTCATCGACACCCATGCGGGGGAGGGCGCCTACGACCTCGCCGCCGAGGAGGCCGAGCGCACGCTCGAATGGCGCGGCGGCGTCGGCCGGCTTGCGGACATGAGCGAGGCGAGCGACCAGACGCGCGCGCTGCTCGCGCCTTATCTCGATTGCGTAGGGCCGTTCGGCGAGGACGGGCGCCCTTTCGTCTATCCCGGCTCGCCAGCCATCGCCGCGCGGCTGATGCGCGCGCAGGACCGCGCCATCTTCTGCGAATTGCGCCCGGACGCTCATGAAGCGCTGCGCTATCGCTTCGGACGCGACGAGCGGATCAAGACGATCCACATCGACGGCTACACGGGGCTTGGCGCCTATGTGCCGCCGAAGGAGCGGCGCGGGCTCGTGCTCATCGATCCGCCTTTCGAGCGCACGGACGAGTTCGAGGCGATGTTTTCCGCCTTCCGTAGCGCCTACAGAAAATGGCCGACGGGCATATACGCCTTATGGCATCCGTCAAAAGACCCTTATGCGGAACGTAATTTCAACGACGCATTCGGGAAAAATGACATCAAGCGCGCGTTGCGCCTGTCGCTCGCGGTCGCGAAAGGCGGCGAAGGGCTACGCCGCACCGGGCTGGTTGTCATCAACCCGCCTTTCGTTTTCGAGGAGGAGGCGCGCGACATCCTCGCATTTCTTGCCCCGCGCCTTGCGCAGGGCGAAGGCGCGGATTTCGAGATCGAGTGGCTGACGGGCGAATGAATCAGCCGCCCATCGCCGGATAATCGGTGTACCCTTCCGCGCCGGGCGTGTAGAAGGTCGCCGCTTTCGGCGCATTCAGCGGCGCGCCCGCCTTGATCCGCGCGGGGAAGTCGGGATTGGCGAGGAACGCTGCGCCGAAGGCCACGGCGTCGACCTTGCCGTCGCGGATCGCCGCGTCGGCCTCGTCGGCGCGATAGCCCATGTTCCCGATCAGCACGCCCTTGAACGCCTCCCGCGCGGGCGTCATCACGTCGCCCTTTTGCTTGCCGTAAAAGTCGCCGCGCATCACATGAAGATAGGCGAGGCCGAACTTGTCGAGCTCTTTCGCCAGCCACGCGGTCAGACCGACGGGGTCGCCGTCCGACATGCCGTTGTAGCTGTTGAGCGGCGAGATGCGCAGGCCGACGCGATCCGCGCCCCAGACCGCGATCACCGCTTCCAGCGCCTCGAATATAAGCCGTGCGCGATTCTCGATCGGGCCGCCATACGGGCCGCTGCGCTTGTTGGCGCCGTCGCGCAGAAACTCGTCGAGGAGGTAGCCGTTGGCGCCATGCAACTCGACCATGTCGAAGCCGGCGGCTTTCGCGTTGCGCGCCGCCGCCTCGAAGCCCTTGACGATCCCCGGTATTTCGTCGTCGCGCAATTTGCGCGGCGTCACATAGGGCTGAGCGCCCTGTGGCGTGTTGACCGCGCCATTGGCGATCGCAATGGCCGACGGCGCGACGGGTATGGCGCCGTCATTCAATAGCGGATGACAGGCGCGGCCGCCGTGCCAGATTTGCAGCGCGATCAACCCGCCCTTGTCGTGGACGGCGTCCGTCACGCGCCGCCATCCCTCGATCTGCGCTTGCGAATATATGCCGGGCTCGCGCCAGAAGGCGGAATTATTGGCCATGGCCATCGTCGCCTCGGCGATGACGAGGCCGGCGGAGGCGCGTTGCGCGTAATATTCCGCCATCAGCGCGCCGGCTATGTGATCGTCCTCCGCGCGGCAGCGGGTCAGCGGCGCCATCAAAATGCGATTGGGCAGGGTCAGCGCACCGACTTTCAAAGGCGCAAAAAGCGCGTCATGAGACATGATGATTTTCCCCGATGCGGCTCGATTCGCGCCGCGCTTCAGCTGTTTTATATAGACCGCGAAGACGAAAGAAGACCGACATGATGATCCTCCGCTATTCCGCCGCCTCGCCTTATGCGCGCAAAATCCGCATCGCCGCCGATCTGCTGGGACTCTCCGACCGCATCGAAATCGTCGCCGCGACCACCGCCGATCCCAACGACACTTTGCGGACGCAAAACCCGCTGGGGAAGATTCCGACGCTTATTCTGGAGGACGGCGCCGCGCTCTATGACAGTCGCGTGATCGCGGATTATCTCGATCATGTCGCTGGCGGCGGCAAACTCATCCCGGCGGAACCGTCGCGCCGTTTCGAGGCGTTGCGACTGCAAGCGCTGGGTGACGGAATCAACGACGCCGCGCTGCTCATCCGTTACGAGACGACGACGCGCCCCGCGGCGTTGCGCGATCCCGCCGCGATCGAATTGCAGCAGGGCAAGATCGACAGGGGGCTCGCTTCTCTCGAAGCCGCGCCGCCGTCCGGCGCGCCGGACATCGGTCACATCGCCGTGGCCTGCGCGCTCGGCTATCTCGATCTGCGGTTCGAGGGCGCATGGCGCGCGACGCACCCACGACTCGTCGACTGGCTTGCCGAGTTCGCGAAGAAGGTGCCCGCCTTCGACGCGACGAAGGCGTAAGGCCAATCGATAAAGTTGCCCGTCATTGCGAGGCGCCGGGCGCCAGAGCGATCCGGACCCGAGGGGAGGCGTCAGGATCGTCCTTTCAAAATCGCAATGACGGGCGTCTCGTTATCCCTGCTTCACCTTCCCGGCGATTTCGGCCGGAGGCGCCCAGCCGCTCGCACTCGCGACTGCGACCTTGCCGCTCACGCCCGGAATGCGAAGGCGCTGACCCGGATAGATCTTGTCGGGATCCTTCAGCATGGGTTTGTTGGCTTCGAAAATCTCTTCATAACGCGCGCCCTGACCGGCGCCGTAATAGGTTTCCGCGATCTTCCAGAGCGTGTCGCCCGCCACGACCACATGCACGCCCGACGGCGCCTCGGGGTCCGCGTCGGGCGCAATGAGATTGTTCTCGACCTGCGCGACGCCCTTGGTGTTGCCGACCGCCAGGACGATCTTTTCCAGTTCCGCCCGCGAGTTCACCGCGCCATTGAGCGTGACTTTGCCGCCGTCGACCTCGATGTCGATTCCCGACGTGTCGAAGCCGTGGCTCGCGAGTTCCGCCATTAGTGCGTCGGCCGGCGCCGCGCTCGTGTCGGTCGCGCCCGCCGGAGCCGGCGCCGCCTTGCTCTTGCCCGTGAAAAAATCGAAAATCCCCATCGCAAAAATCTCCTGATCAAGACGCCCTCGGCGTGACGCTTCAGCCCGCCAAAGCCTAATCTAGCGCCTCGGTCGCCGGATGCGACATTCGCGCGGGCATAATCTCTCAGTTGCTCCCGATTTTTTAGAAATGGAAGTTCAGTCCGCCCTTGATCGACGAAGTATTCACCGCGGAAGTCAGTGCGTTAGGCGAAAAATCGAAATAGCTGTCCGATCCCGTCGAGGTGAAAATATATTCGCCCTTCGCCGACAGATTTGAGGTGATCATATATTCGACGCCCGCGCCGAGGGCCCAGCCGGGCTGGAACGTCGCCTGATAGCCGTAAAAGCCCGTGAAGGGTGTCGTAAGGCCGATGGCGTTCTTGCTCGCCGCAAAGCCGCCGGTCACATAAAGCAGCGCGCGGTCGATCGAGTAGCCGGCGCGCCCGCGAAGCGTAAACATATCGTCGACTTCGCCGCGCGCGATGACGCCGAAAAAGGGCGCATTCGACTTGCTGACGCCCGTGAAGGCGAAATCGGCTTCCACGCCAAGCAGAAATTGCGGCGTGACCATATAGTTGTAACCGCCGGTGACGCCGATGAGACCGCCGTCCGCGCCGCCGATGAGAGTATTGGCGTCGTCTTCGAAAGAGCTGAAGGCGTATCCGCCATGCACGCCGACGTAGAAGCCGCTCCAGACAAAAGCCGGCGGCGGGGCGACATAGTCGCCTGGCGGTGGAGCGGCGCCGCGCGGCAGGTCTGCGGATAGGGAGGGGCCCGCCGCAAGGACGAAGGGGGCGAGCAGGGCGGCGACTTTGTTTTTCATAACAACGACTCCCACGGCCGCGCTGGATGACCGGCGACGTATCGAGCTGCGGCGGATGTCTTGTGCGTGTAATTCCGCAGATCGAATGTTCTCAATTGTGAACATTCAGCTTAATGAATTATTGTTCCGCCCTGGCTTCCGATGATGGCAAAAGCATTCGTGCAAGAATTGTTTTTGTCAGAATTTGGATTGTTTGAGTTCAACATCATGTGAGCTTGCCGCAATCGTTAAAGGCGTTTCTAAAATTGTCTGGAGAGCCAGTCCATATTAGCTAATGTTTGGTGAATCGGTCCAAATTTACAAATGCGCGGACAGCGTTGACCTCGCGTCCGCGTCATGGGAAGCCCCGCCGGAAAGGTGGCGAGGCGACGATGAGCGAAGCAGGGAACAATGACGCCGGACCGGTTCTCGTGACGGGCGCGTCGCGGCGCATCGGCCTCGCGATCGCCGGAAGATTTGCGATCGAGGGGCGGTCGGTCGTGCTGCACGCGTCGCCCCGCTCGGAGAAAGACGCGGAGCTTGCCGCGCACGCTATCCGTGCACAGGGCGGCCGCGCGGCAGTCGCGGTCGCGGACCTTGCCGACGCCGCCTCGACCGGGCGCCTGATCGATGCTGCGGCGAACGCCTTCGGGCCGCTGACGCTTCTCGTCAACAACGCTTCGATCTTCGAGGTCGACTCCGCCGGGGATTTTTCGCTCGACCTTTATGAGCGGCACATGGCGATCAATCTACGCGCGCCGCTTTTGCTTGCGCGCGACTTCGCCGCAGCTTTGCCGCCCGGCGTCGGTGGCGCCATCGTCAACATCATCGATCAGCGCGTATGGCGCCTGACGCCGCGTTACTTCAGCTACACTTTGGCCAAGTCCGCGCTGTGGACGGCCACGCGCACCATGGCGCAGGCTTATGCGCCGCGCATCCGAGTGAACGCCGTGGGGCCGGGGCCGGTTTTTCCCAATGAGGCGCTGGGCGAGAAGGAATTCGAGCTGGAATCGCGCGGCGTGCCGCTCGGCCATGCCGCGGATGTGACAGGCGTGGTCGACGCCGTCGTCTTTCTTGCCAAGGCGAAGAGTGTTACGGGCCAGATGATCGCGGTGGACAGCGGCCAGCATCTCGCATGGCGGACGCCCGACGTTGCGCCGGAGTGAGGGAATAGCTTGGAGCGGCGAGCCTGCCTTGACCGTGGCGAGAATGAAGGGAAATTTCCCCTGTTGTTTCGGTAAGTAGTTTCTGAAAATGTAATTTCGCGCATCAAATGTAATTTGGCGCCGTCACGCGAGGGCGGATGATGACTTCATTCATTTCAGCTTCACCAACGACGGGAAGTGGAAGTCTCGACGACTTCTCGCTGCTCGGCGGCCCCTTGCATCGGCTCGGCGCGCGCTTCGGCCTCGTGCGCGGACAAGACAACACGATAGCTTTGGGGTTGGCGCTCGGCTGGCTGCCATGGCTCGTCATGATCGCGCTGGCGATGGTCGAGGGCGTCGGCGACAAATTGTTTTCTCTCTCGGTGATTGCCGGCCATGTGCGCCTGCTGATCGTCATTCCGCTTTTCTTCCTTTGCGAAACCTCGGTCGATGCGAAGCTGCGGGAATTTATCGGCCTCATCGTGCGATCCGGCGTCGTGCCTGAGGACCAGTCGCCGTTGCTGGAAAATGAAATCGCGCGCACCGTCAGATGGAAGGACTCGTGGTTTTCCGACGCCGTTTGCGTGCTTGCCGCCGTGGCTTTATCAATCTTTGCCGGGCAGCTTCATATTTCGGGTAGGACGTCATCCTTCGATCCGGGGCGCGTGATCGGCGACGCGCCGCTGGCGGGGCTTTGGTACTGGATCGTCTGCCTGCCGCTCTTTCGTTTCCTGATGTTTCGCTGGCTGTGGCGGATCGCCCTGTGGTGGGGCTTCGTCTGGCGCCTGTCACGGATGGACCTGCGCCTTGTCCCCGCGCATCCCGACGGCGCGGGCGGGCTCGGCTATCTTGAAGTCGTGCAAATGCATTTCGCGGCGCTGGTTTTTTCCATCTCGATCGTCGTCGCCGCGTCATTCGCCGAGGAAATCTCTACCGGCAGGACGGTGTTCGAGGTGATCTATCCGGCCCTGGCCATCACGATATTCGTGGATCTGGTTCTCTTTCTCGGCCCGCCCTGCCTCTTCGCCTTCAAGCTGCGGACGGCGCAGGAAAAGGCCCTGAGCGACTATTCGGAACTCGCGGCGCGATATGTGAATGCTTTCGAGAAGAAATGGTTGAACACGACGCCCGACGAGCCCTTGCTCGGAACGCCCGATTTACAATCGCTAGCGGATCTCGGGAACAGCATGGCGGTCGTGCGCAATATGCGCTGGGCGCCGTTCAGCACGCGTCTGGTGATCTCGATCCTCGGCGCCTCGCTGGCGCCGATGCTTCCGCTCTTCCTGTTCAAATATCCGGCGGCGGCGCTGGTTGAGGCGCTCTTCAAGAAGCTCGCGGGGCTGTGAGGGCGATTGCGCTCAAATGTATACAGGGATTCAGTAGTTTCGCGTAAACCAATCGCAAACCATAATCTCCTAAAGTTGCGGCAATGCGGGGGTTGTCCGCACGGCGCGAGCCCTGGCTTTCGCCGGCGTCAAAAAGGCGTGTTTCGCGCCTAAGGAGTGTGCATGCGCGTTCTGGGCATCGAAACCACCTGTGACGAAACGGCGGTGGCCGTCGTGTCGGATCGTCTCGGCGGCGACGGCGGTGAAATCCTCTCCAACGAAGTTCTGAGCCAGATCGCCCAGCACGCGGCCTACGGCGGCGTCGTGCCGGAAATCGCCGCGCGCGCCCATATCGACGTGCTGGAAAGACTTATCGTCCGCGCGCTGGCCAAGGCGAAGATCGAGCTTGCCGACGTCGACGCCATTGCGGCGGCGGCGGGGCCCGGGCTGATCGGCGGCGTGCTGGTGGGGCTCACGGCGGCGAAGGCGCTCGCGCTCGCTTCCGGCAAGCCCTTCATTGCGGTCAATCACCTGGAAGCTCATGCGCTCACCGCGCGGCTGACGGACCATCTCGAATTTCCATTTCTCGCGCTGCTCGTCTCCGGCGGGCATACGCAACTCGTCGCCGTGAAGGGCGTCGGCGAATATCGCCGCCTCGGCTCGACCGTGGACGACGCGGCGGGCGAGGCCTTCGACAAGGTCGCGAAGATGCTCGGCCTGCCTTACCCGGGCGGACCGCAGATCGAGAAGCTTGCGCTCGAAGGCGATCCTCACCGCTTCGACCTGCCGCGCCCGATGCTCGGCCGCGGCGGCGCGGATTTCTCGCTGTCCGGCCTGAAGACCGCCGTGCGCCATGAAATCCTGAAAATTGGCTCGCCGAGCGAGACCGACGTGAAAGACCTGGCGGCGTCCTTTCAGGCCGCGATCGTCGACGTCATCGTCGATCGCGTGCGCGCCGGCATCCGCCTCTTCACGGAGAGCGAGGGGCGTCCGCATGGTCTCGTGATCGGAGGCGGCGTCGCCGCCAATGGCGCCATCCGCCGCGCGCTGACGCGGCTTTGCGCGGAAAGCGGCGTCCGCTTCGTCTCGCCGCCCGCCAATCTCTGTTCGGACAATGGCGCGATCATCGCGTGGGCGGGGCTCGAGCGATTCAAGCGCGGCTTCACCGACGATCTCGCCTTTGCGCCGCGGCCGCGCTGGCCGCTCGACGCCGCCGCGAGCGAGGCGCACCACGGCAAGGCGTAGCGGGTGCGCGGATTGTTCATGCCGGCGTTGGCGGCCTTCCTGCTCGCGCCGGAGCCGCAACGGGCCGGACCCCTCTCGCAGGAGCCGACATACGCCGGCGTGCGCGTGTTTTACGGACCCGGCGCGGATTTCGAGTCTGTGGACGCCCAGCTGATCGGCGGCGCGCGTCATTCAATCGACATGGCCGCCTATGTATTGACGGACCGTGCGCTGACCAGCGAACTTGGCCGCGCCGCCATGCGCGGCGTGAAAGTGCGCGTCTATCTCGACGGAGAGGAAATGGGCCGCAATGCGCCGATCGAAACCATCGCCGGCGCGCCCAATCTCGAGGTGCGGAAAAAGGGCCGCTCGCGCGACCTCATGCATCTGAAATCCTATCAGGTCGATGGTCGCGTGTTGCGCAGCGGTTCGGCGAATTTTTCCGTGTCCGGCGAAGTCTATCAGGACAACGACCTTATCGTTATAGACAGCCCGCAAGCGGCGGCGCGCTTCCGCGAGATGTTCGAGTCTCTCTGGGCGCGCCCCGACAATCAGCGGATCGGGATGAGATGACGCGGGAAACAGTCGCAGTTCTCGGCGCCGGCGCGTGGGGCGTCGCGCTCGCAAATGTCGCCGCGCAGGGACGCGAGCGGGCGCCATTGTGGGCGCGCGATCCCGCGCATGCGGAATCGCTCGCGCGCCATCGCGAGAACCGGCGTCATCTTCCCGGCCTGCCGCTTGCCGCAGCCGTTGCGCCCACCCCGGATCTTTCGTGCGTCAGGGAAGCGCAAATCGTTCTCGCCGTGGTTCCCGCGCAAGCCATGCGCGAAACAGCGCGCGCGGTTCGGACGCATCTGCGCGACGGCGCGGCTTTCGTGATCTGCGCAAAGGGCATCGAGCGCGACCGCCGCAAGTTCATGAGCGAGGTCGTCGCCGAGGAATTGCCGCGCGCGCGCATCGCCGTGCTGTCGGGGCCGAGTTTCGCGGCCGACGTCTGCAAGGGGTTGCCGACTGCGGTGACGCTCGCCGCCGGGGAAGACGCTTTGGCGCAGCGGCTTTGCGAAGAACTTTCCACCCGCATGTTCAGGCTGTATCGCTCGACCGACGTGCGTGGCGTCGAGATCGGCGGCGCGGCGAAGAATGTGCTCGCCATTGCCGCCGGAATGGCCGCGGGGCGCGCGCTCGGCGCCAGCGCCCATGCGGCGCTGATCGCGCGCGGCTTCGCGGAACTGACGCGGCTCGGGCGCGCGTTGGGCGCGAGGCAGGAAACGCTGATGGGCCTTTCGGGTCTCGGCGATCTCGTGCTGACCTGCGGTTCAGCGCAGTCGCGAAATTTCGCGCTCGGGCAGGCGTTGGGGCAGGGCGAGGCGCCGAAGGACGCGTCGCATGGCAAGCTAGCGGAAGGCGCCTTCACGGCGCATGTTCTCGTGGAACTTGCGCAGGCGGCGGGCGTCGAAATGCCGATCGCGGAAGCGGTGGACGCCATTCTCGTTTCGCGTCTCAGCGTCGATGCGGCGATCGAGTCGTTGCTGATGCGGCCGCTCAAGGCGGAGGGTGAGTCGTGAGACGCTTGCGCCTCCCCGTCAGACCGCGTCGATCGTCTCGCGAATCCTGCGCGCGATCTGCTCCAGCGTGAATGGCTTGGACAACAGATTGATGTCCTTGTTCAGCAGACCGTCATTCCCGAGTGTGTTGGGCATGTAGCCGGATATGTGGAGAACGCGAAGTTTCGGTCGGCGCTTGAGCGCTTCCTTTGCGAGAGCGACGCCATCCATCCCCGACATGGTGACGTCGGTGATCATCAGCGTCACATCCGGCCGCGTCTCGAGAATGTCCAGAGCCGCCTGGCCGCTGCCTGCTTCTATTGCTGTGTAGCCGAGTTCGCGCATGCCCTCGACGGTGACGCGACGCGCAGTCTCGTCGTCCTCGACGACGAGGATGACTTCCGACGGCTGACCGAGGAGGAAGTCGATCGGGTCGCCATTGACCTGCGCCGGGATCGCGGAAGGCCTCTCCGCTGCGGCGTCGCCAAGATGGCGCGGGAAATAGAGCTTGATCGTCGTGCCCCGTTCGGGCTCGGACACGATCTTGATGTGCCCGCCGGACTGCTTCACGAATCCATGCACCTGCGAAAGGCCGAGCCCCGTGCCCTTGCCCGCGGGCTTGGTCGTGAAGAATGGATCGAAGACTTTCGCGACGATCTCCGGCGACATGCCTTCGCCAGTGTCGGTCACGGAGACGAGCACATAATCGCCGGTTTTCACGTCAACATTCTCGGCGGCGTAGGCGTCGTCGAGGGCGCGGTTGGCTGTCTCGATGGTGAGCGTTCCGCCGTTCGGCATGGCGTCGCGCGCGTTCACCGCGAGATTGAGCAACGCGCTTTCCAGTTCATTGGCGTCGATACGGGTCGACCATAATCCGTCGGCGAGGACGGTTTCGAGCCTGATGTTCTCGCCGAGCGCACGCTTCAGCATCTTCGATATGTCCGACACGAATTTGTTGGCGTCGAGCGGCGTGGGCGCGAGCGGCTGGATGCGGGAAAACGCCAGCAGGCGCCGCACGAGACCGGCCGCGCTGTCGGCGCTCTGCAGCGCGGAATCGATCATCTGCTCGCCGCCATCCTCCTTGCGATCGAGCTTCCGGCGGAGAATATTCAGGCTCGCCACGATCACGGCGAGCATATTGTTGAAGTCGTGCGCGATGCCGCCCGTAAGTTGGCCCAGCGCCTCCAGTTTCTGAGACTGGCGCAATTGCGCTTCGAGCGTCTCCCGGCGCGTCGATTCCTCGAGCAGCCTGTTGTAGGCGGACTTCAGGGACTCGCTCGATGTGCGGAGGGCGTTCATCTGCTTGTGCGTGAGAAAGATCGCGAATCCCGCAACGGCCGCGACGCCGAAGGTCATGAACACGATTGCGCTTTGCAGATTGTCATTTGCGCGTCTCAAGGCGTCGTCCCGCTGCCGATAGCGGGTTTCCTCATACATGATCATGGCTGCGATCAGGCCGTCGATCTGATCCATCAGCGCCTTGCCTCGCCCGCCTCGCACGATTTCCGCCGCTTCGTCGAATCGGCCGTCCTTCATCAGGTCGAGCTTTCTTTTCAGAAGACCCAGACGCTCCTCCAGGATCGGCCGTATCTGATCGACTCGTTTGACCTGCTCGGGATTGTCCGAAACGAGGTGGGCGAGGCCGGTAAGTTCCTGCTCGGCGACTCCTGAAATATCCCCGTTGGAGTTGATGAATTTCTTGTCCCGGGTTAGCAGGTAGCCGCGCTCGTCGCTTTCCTCGCGAAGGATCGTCGCATAGAGGCGCTGCAGGGCGCTCTCGACGAATAGCGTATGACGCACCAATGCGCCTGCGTTGCGCCGGTATTCGTCAGTCCGGATGGTGACGAGCCCCGCCAGCGCCAGAATGGCGAAGGCCATGATCAGGCTGACCATCTCGAGGGAAAGAAACTTTTTCAGCGCCGCCACAAGCAAACCAGTCCAAAAAAAGCGATTGCGGCGCAGTCTATGCGTCATCAATGCGTTAACGCTAGTTCTAAATCACCGATGTGGCGGCGCCGTGGCGCGGGTGGGTGGCGGTCCCGAATATGGAAGGCGTTTGTCCCGCCGGGGGATGCAATCGCCCCGGCGGACTTGCGCGACTGGCGGAGATTGGTCCGCGATTACGGCAGTTCGCGCACCGCGCCCCGAGACGCGCTTGTCGTCATTGCCGCATAAGCGCGCAGCGCCTTGGAGACCTTGCGCTGGCGGGGCTTGGCCGGCTGGAAGCCTTTGGCCGCCTGTGCGGCGCGGCGCGCGGCGAGCTCCGTATCGCTTACGGCAAGCGTAATTCTGCGTTCCGGAATGTCTATTTCGATACGGTCGCCGTCCTGCACGAGCGCGATGGCTCCGCCTTCCGCCGCCTCGGGCGAAACATGGCCGATCGACAGTCCCGAAGTGCCGCCCGAAAAACGGCCGTCGGTGATGAGCGCGCAGGCTTTGCCGAGGCCCTTCGATTTCAGATAGCTCGTCGGATAAAGCATTTCCTGCATGCCGGGTCCGCCGCGCGGCCCCTCGTAGCGGATCACCACCACGTCGCCAGCCTTTACGTCGCCCGTAAGAATTGCGGAAACCGCAGCGTCCTGACTTTCATAGACGCGGGCCGGCCCGGCGAATTTCAGGATCGATTCATCGACGCCGGCCGTCTTCACGATGCAGCCGTCCGCCGCCAGATTGCCGGTGAGCACCGCAAGGCCGCCATCCTTGGAGAAGGCGTGCGCCGCGTCGCGGATCGCGCCCTTTTCGCGATCCGTGTCGAGCGCGTCGAAACGGCGTTCCTGACTGAAGGCGACCTGCGTCGGCACGCCGCCGGGCGCGGCGCGGAAGAAGGTTCTGGCCGTTTCGCTCGTCGTTTGCGTCACGTCCCAGCGCGCGACGGCGTCCTTCACCGAGGCGCTGTGCACCGTCGGCAGGTCGCCATGCAGGAGGCCGGCGCGCATCAATTCACCCAGAATGGCGATGATGCCGCCGGCGCGATGCACGTCTTCGAGGTGCACGTCGGGAACGGAGGGCGCGACCTTGCACAGCACCGGCACGCGGCGCGACAGGCGGTCGATGTCCGCCATGGTGAAATTCACCTCGGCCTCATGCGCCGCCGCCAAAAGATGCAGGACGGTGTTGGTCGAGCCGCCCATGGCGATGTCGAGCATCATGGCGTTCTCGAACGCCTTGAAACTCGCAATGGAACGCGGCAGCACGCTCTCGTCGTTCTGCTCGTAGTAGCGGCGCGCGAGATCGACGATGAGATGGCCGGCCTCGACGAAGAGCCGCTTGCGGTCGGCGTGGGTCGCCAGCGTGGTGCCGTTGCCGGGCAGCGACAGGCCGAGCGCCTCGGTGAGGCAATTCATGCTGTTCGCCGTGAACATGCCCGAGCAGGAGCCGCAGGTGGGGCAGGCCGAGCGCTCGATCGTCGCCACATCGGCGTCGGAGACCTTGTCGTCGCCGGCCGCGACCATGGCGTCGACGAGATCGAGGGCGTGCTCCTTGCCGCCGAGCACGACCTTTCCGGCCTCCATCGGACCGCCGGAGACGAAGACCGTGGGGATGTTGAGGCGTAGCGACGCCATCAGCATGCCGGGGGTGATCTTGTCGCAGTTGGAAATGCACACGAGCGCGTCGGCGCAATGGGCGTTGACCATATATTCGACGCTGTCCGCAATCAGGTCGCGCGAGGGCAGGGAGTAGAGCATCCCGTCGTGGCCCATGGCGATGCCGTCGTCGATGGCGATCGTGTCGAATTCCTTGGCGACGCCGCCCGCCTTCTCGATCTCGCGCGCGACGAGCTGGCCGAGATCCTTCAGATGCACATGGCCGGGAACGAATTGCGTGAAGGAGTTCGCGACGGCGATGATCGGCTTGCCGAAATCCTCGTCCTTCATGCCCGTGGCGCGCCAGAGGCCGCGCGCGCCCGCCATGTTGCGGCCGTGGGTGGTGGTGCGGGAGCGATAGGGAGGCATGGCGATGTCTTTCTTTTTGCGGACTGCGGCCTTCAGGCTCGCGTCGGCGCTCGCGGGCCTCGAGACCCGCCGTCCTGCCCAGACGAACTATCGCAGCACGCGCCGCCCGGCAACCGGAACTCGGCCGATGTGAACGGATTCGACGAATGGCGGCAAGCGGACCGGACGTCCGTTCCTTCGCCATATCCCGGGCCGGCCCCGGCGCCCGAAGCTTCGGGGCAGGGCGTTACACTGCCGGGGATTTACCGGGCGGGTCGAAGGCGCCAGAGCCAGCCTGTTTCGACGCCGCCGTCGCAAAATGACAAGCCCGAAAGCGCGGTCCATGACGAGGACCGGACACTTTCGGGCTGGCAAGATTGTCTGGCGCCACGCTGCTGTCGCGGCGCTCCTCTCCGAGGGTCAGGCTGCGCGGCGCGACTGATCCGCCGGCTTCAATTCGTTCAGACATTCGACGATCGCGTTGATCGAGGAAAAGGACTGCCGGCGCAGCATGGCCACCGGGAACTCCACGTCGAAGGCCTCTTCGATCGCGAGCATGGTGCGGATCGCCGCGAATGGGGTCAAGCCCGCCTGGTAAAGGTCCGCACTGTCGGAGAGCGACTCGACAGGGGTATGCAACCGACCGTTTTCTGCCAGAAGACGGCGAAGGGTCTCGATCATCAGTCCAACTCCACAAGCTCCGCGGGCGGATTGCGCGCGGGCCGCAAAATTTGCGTCATGTGATAATTCCGATTGTTTCAGGCAATCGTGAACATCAAGGAAAGAAATGGTGCTCCTTGCCTGAACTGAAAATGAATTTGGTAAAATTTGCTGCGAATTTTGGCTTACAAATAGTTAATTCGCCTGTGGTGCAAATAGTTGATCCGCCTGTGGTGCGATTACATGCCTGATTAGGCGGCGCCATTGGCGCTTCGTCAGATTTTGCTATAGAGTTGGGCGATGGGAAAGTTTAGCCGAGCCTCCTTGTTTGCATTCCCGATGGCGCTCGCGCTCGTCGCGGCGGGCGCAAGCGCGCAAGAGGATGAGCATCCCGCTCTCGAGCCATATGGCGGCGAGGGCGGCGGCAATTTCATTGTCATCCCCGGCATCGGCAAAATTCCGCTGCCGCCGGGGGCGAGGGGATTCGGTCCGGGCAATCCGCCGTTCGGCGCTCCGCCAGGTCTCGGACCTCGGGATTATGGTCCAAGGAGCGCGGCGCCCCGGCCGGAGCCGCCGAAAAGCCCCGAGCAGCGGCAGGTCGAGGATATGAACAAGCTGTTCTCGCGCCTCGCAGAGGCCGAGGACGACCGCGAAGCGCAATCCGCCGCCGCGGCGATCCTGCGGCGGTGGGGGCGTTCCGGCTCGGACACGATCGATTTGCTCGCCGCGCGCGCTGCGGCGGCGGAAGCGGCCGGCGCGCCGCCGCTCGCCAAGGCGCTGCTGGATTACGTGGTCGCCTTGTCGCCGGATTGGCCCGAGGGCTTCGTGCGCCGCGCCCGGGTTCTCTCGGCGCAAGGGGACGAGGCGGGCGCTATCGCCGATCTGGAAACCGCCGCGCGTCTCGAGCCGAGGCGGTTCGACGCTTTGCAGGCGCTCGGCGCCCTTGCCGAAAAAACAGGCGACAAAAAACGCGCGCTCGACGCCTATCGCAAGGCGCTGGCCATCTCTCCGCGTAACGACGCCCTACATAAGACCGAAGAGCGCCTCAAAATCGAGGTTGAGGGGCGCGACATCTGACGCAAACCGTAGGTCCGGTCGCAAGGCGATAGTGCTTCTCCGCGAAAAGCGGCGGTGGCGCAAATCATGCAAAGCAATTGCAAGTAGTGGGTTCTGGTTTTGCGCTCCTCCGGCGGTCGCGGGCAGGATGATGGCGCTTGAGGGGCCGGGCCAGAATGAATGAGCAACGAGTTGATCGCAGACGAATGGACCTCAACGCAGCGCCATGCGCGCCAGAAAACGAGGTAATGTCATGTCGGGACATGCATTGGATGACGTAAAAGACAAGGTCGCAGCATTCGGTATGAAGCTTGTGGACATCATCTATAACGCGTCAGTTTTCACCGTGATCGGATATGGAGCGATCCTGCTGTTTTTGCTGGTCATCGGGATTGCCGTCGGGTTCAATATCGTCAACGTTCCCGAATTTCACCCGAGGTGAGCGCCGGCTCCCGCCACCGGCGGCGATATCTCGGCGCCACCGCCAGAAGGTGAGGCCATCGACGGCGGGTGGCGCGATTTTCAGTCCGGGCAGACGTGTCGACTTATCCGCACAGGCACGGCCGAATATCTGTGAGACTTCGTCGGGAGCTTTCCGATCCGGCGCGGGTCGCTTATTTCAGCGATAGAGCCAACTCACCCACCACCCCCGGGGCCCGCCGATGATGGAACGTAAACCGCTGCCGCCCGAGGCGATGGAGCAGCTTTTCACCGCCGCGCGCACGCACAATGGCTGGCAGGACAGGGAAGTTCCCGACGCGCTGCTGGAACACGCAGTCGATTACGCCAAATGGGGGCCGACGAGCGCCAATTGCTCGCCCATGCGCATCGTTTTCGTTCGCTCGAAGGAAGCAAAAGCGCGGCTTGCGCCGGCGATGTCTCCGAATAATCTCGCAAAGACCATGGCGGCGCCGGCCACGGCGATCATGGCTTATGATCTCGATTTCGCCGAACATCTGCCGCATCTCTATCCGGCGACTGATGCGCGCGCCTGGTTCGCGGGCAATGAGCCGCTGATTCAGGAGACGGCCTTCCGCAACGGCACGCTTCAGGCGGGCTATTTTCTGCTCGCCCTGCGCGCGGTCGGGCTCGACGCCGGGCCGATGAGCGGTTTCGACAAAGAGAAAGTCGATGCGGAATTTTTCGCGGGAACGCGCATAAAGTCGAATTTCCTGATCAACATCGGCTATGGCGATCCAGCGATGCTCTACCCGCGCGGCCCGCGCTATGCGTTCGAGGAAATCGCCTGGATCATCTGACGGAGGCCGATCGTGACGTTGCGAATCATCCCCGAGCGCTTTCTGCCGCATGTGCAGGGCGTTCTCCGTATTGCGACGGCGCTGCTGTTTTTGCAGCACGGAACGGCGAAAATCTTCGGTTATCCCCATGTCGCGATGTTCGACGGGCTGAAGCTCATGTCGCTGCTCGGCGTCGGCGGCCTGCTGGAGTTATTCGGCGGCCTGCTGATGCTCGTCGGCCTCTTCACGCGCCCCGTGGCCTTCGTCCTTTCAGGCGAAATGGCCGTCGCCTATTTCATGTTTCATGGCGTGGAGCAGTTCTGGCCGATTCTCAACAAGGGCGAACTGGCGGCTCTCTACAGCTTCGTTTTTCTGTTTTTCGCGGTCGCGGGACCAGGAAAATTCGCACTCGACAAGGAGTAAGGCGTTGTGCGGCGCACTCGGGGGCGCTGCATGAGGCGAGAGTTCCCGGCGACTTGCGCCCTCTCTATTGACAATGGGGGCCGGCGACATATTCCCTAGCTGTCATGAGCGAAACGGCCGTCACCACGAAGCGACGTTCTCAGGCGCTGGCGCTTCCGAACCTTCTGACCTACGGGCGGTGTCTCGCCGTGCCGGTCGTGGCCGGCCTTTTGTTATCTTCCACCGACCATTGGGCGCGGTGGGCGGCGCTGGGCGTCTATACCGCCGCCGCGGTCACAGACTTTTTCGACGGCTATCTCGCGCGCGCCTGGCAGCAGCAGTCGCCGATCGGCCGGATGCTCGACCCTATCGCCGACAAGCTTCTCGTCGCGGCGACGCTTCTGGCCGTGGTCGCGGACCAGACGCTCGCCGGCTGGACGATCTGGGCCGCGATCATCATCCTTTGCCGGGAGATCCTCGTCTCCGGCCTGCGTGAATATTTGGCCGAGCTGAAAGTTCGCCTGCCGGTGTCGGCGATCGCCAAATGGAAGACAGTGGCGCAACTCATCGCGCTCGGCTTCTTCATCGCCGGACCGGCCGGGGAGGCGGTTCTGCCAGGGACGATAAAGATCGGCTCGGCGCTGCTCTGGATCGCCGCCGTGCTGACGCTCTATACGGGCTTCGACTATCTCCAGTCCGCGTTCACGCATTTCGGGGACGACGACGCGTCATGAAGGCTGTCTATTTCGCATGGGTTCGCGAGCGGATCGGTCTGGCGGAGGAGGAAATCTCTCCGCCGCAGGACGTCAAGACCGTGCGCCAGCTCGTGGAGTGGCTCGCCGCCCGGGGAGAGGGCTATGCTCTCGCCTTCGCCAATCCCAAAACCGTCCGCGCCGCGATCGACAAGGCCCATGCCGCGCCCGACTCGCCTATCGGCGCCGCGCGCGAAGTGGCTTTCTTTCCCCCGATGACAGGCGGCTGAGATGGTCGCGCCCACCGTGCGCGTGCAGCGGGAAGACTTCGACGTCGCCCGCGAGGAGGGCCTGCTGACGGAAGGGCGCCGCGATATCGGCGCGGTCGTCGCCTTCACGGGACTATGTCGCGACGAGAACGGTTCGCTCACGGCGCTGGAGCTTGAGCATTATCCGGGCATGGCGGAGGAAGAAATCGGCCGCGTCGCCAACGAGGCGCTGTCGCGCTGGCCGCTGGCCGGGCTGACGGTCATCCACCGTTACGGCGTCATCCGACCCGGCGAACGAATCGTGCTGGTCGTTTCGGCCGGCCGCCATCGTTCCGAGGCCTTCGCGGCTGCCGAGTTCATGATGGACTATCTCAAGACCCGCGCGCCCTTCTGGAAGAAGGAGCGCCGGGTGGATGGCGCCGACGGCGGCTGGGTCGAGGCCAGGACCGAGGACGACGCGGCCGCCGCGCGGTGGGAGAAGCCCTAGATCATCTGCGCCGGCGCGATGGCGTGGACGACCCAGGCGTGCAACGCCCCCGTCGCCACCGTGACGACCAGGGCGACCAGCGTGAAGACGTCCAGATTCTCCTTCGGCACCCGCATCATGCGCGAGAGACCCAGCGAGAACACGTAAATCCCGTAGAAGCCCAGCACATCGAGCCATCGCAGCCCCGGAACGAGGCCGAAAAGCGAGGCCAGCCAGGCGGGCGTGTAGGAATAAGCGGCAAGCGCCAGCGCGCGCTTGTCGTCGCTCTTGCCGTCGAAATGGGGTGCGGCCATCGAAATCACGAAGGCCACCAGAAACAGGGCCGGCAGGCTCAAAGCATATTGGATGACCGCGCGAAACAGGCCGGCCGCGAATGTCGGATGCAGCCCGTGCGAACCGAACAGCCATGCGCCGAGGAAGCTCGCAAAAGGCGGAAACGCGGCGAGAATCGCGATGTAGTTGCGATAGAGGTCGACAATCGAGCGGTCTTCAGCGTCGATTTCGTCCCACTCTTTCCGCGGTGTAAGGATCAGGCCTTTAATCCGTGAAATCAGCGACATCTGGCGTCCTCATGTGCTTCGAGCGCGGGCGGCGGCGGCGAATGGGGGGTTGGCACTTGCCCGCCGCCTGCCTACGTGCAAGGTAGTCGCGGGCCTTCTGCGGCCTCATTCGAAGATCGACGAATCTAGCGCGACGGGCCGCATGAGAAAACTGGCTGAATATTTCTGGCCGATCGTCGGCCTGGCCGCGGTTGTAGGCTCCTTCTACCTTCTCTACCACGAGTTCCAGGGCGAATCGGTCGGGACGGAGGTCTGGGCCAATCTAAAGGCGATTCCCCTCAGCGACTATCTGCTCGCCGCCCTCTCGACGCTGCTGGCTTACGCCGCGCTCGCCTGGTACGACCGGATTGCGCTGCTGCATCTTGGCGTGAAGCACATATCGTGGATTTTCATCTCGATGTGCTCCTTCACCACCTACGCGCTTTCGCACAACATCGGCGCGAGCGTCTTTTCGGGCGCCATGGTGCGTTACCGCGCCTATTCCTCCAAGGGGCTCACCGCCACGCAGGTGGCGGCGCTGGTTGTGCTGTGCTCCTATACTTTCGCTTTCGGCAATATTCTGCTCGGCGGCCTGCTGCTCACCTATGATCCCGCGATGTTGCAGCGCCTATCCGGTTTTCTGCCGGATATTTTCACGCACCCGCATACAGCGCGCACCGTGGGCCTGATTTGCCTCGGCTTCGTCGCGCTCTACGTCGCCGGCTCGCTGATGCATATGAAGCCGTTCCGCTTCGGAAGCTTCACCATCATGTATCCGCGCCCGGACATCATGGTCCGCCAGCTTTTCGCGGCTCCCGCCGAGCTGATCGGCGCCGCCGGCATCATTTATTTCGCGCTGCCGGAGCAGGGGAACCCCGGCTACATCGTCGTGCTCGGAGCCTTCTTGCTTTCCTTCTCCGCCGCGCTGGTGTCGCATGCGCCGGGCGGCCTTGGCATTTTCGAGCTTCTCTTCATCAATCTGATGCCGGATGTCCCGCGCCTGCAGGTTCTGGCGGCGTTGCTCGTCTGGCGTCTCTTCTACCTCATTATCCCGCTGCTCGCGGCGCTGGTTGTCGTCGCCCTTTTCGAGCGCAAGAAGCTTATTGACCGACTGCGCGGCGAAACACGGGAAGCGCCAAAATGAAAAGGCCGGCGCAAAGGCCGGCCGTTTCCTGAAGGGCGCAGCGAGAGCGTCCCGTCACATGCGATATTGTTGAAGGCGAGTGGTGCGCAAGCCCGCGAGACCGTGCTGGTCAATTGACATCTGCCAGCTCAGGAACTCGTCAACCGTCAGCGTATAACGGCTACAGGCTTCATCGAGCGAAAGGAGCCCGCCGCGCACTGCGGCGACGACTTCCGCCTTGCGGCGGATGACCCATCGCTTGGTCGAAGGCGGGGGAAGGTCCGCTATTGTGAGCGGGCTGCCGTCAGGGCCGATGACATATTTGACACGCGGACGATGCGTCTCGGTCATATTGCTTACTCGCATACTCGTACGACCACACTGTGCCGAAAGATATAGACGCGAGCCGTTTAAGATTTACCTAAACGCGCTTGTCTCATAAGCAATTAAAAATATACCGTTTTTTAGGAGAAATTTCGGGATGTGGGTTTTTCGCGAATAATAACTTGGTCTTGGCCATATAAAAGATCGTCCAAAAAGTATTATTAGCGCGCGGCGGCGCTAGTTGTCGTTAATAACGTCTAAACAACAATCTAAGAATTGCTTAATTCTATGAGCCTGTCGGGGCGCGGCATTAAAACCTCGTCGTCAGTTGCGTCAGCCATTCGGGCGAGGCGGAGACGAGCCAGGCTTCGAGAGTCTTGTCGGCGCCGGTGACGATCATCACGCCCAACCCCAGCAGCAGCGCGCCGAGGGCCTGTTTCGCGCGCTTGCCGGCCGAGAGCAGACGGTCGCGCCATCGCGCCATCGTTTGCCGGGACAGCATGCCCAGGACCAGGAGCGGGAGGGCTGCGCCGACGCCAAACACTCCCATTGTGGCGGCCACGGCGCCGAGATCCTCGCGACGCGCGGCGAGCACGGAGGCGGCGCCGAGCGTGGGGCCAACGCAGGGACTCCAGACGGCGCCCAGCAGCAGCCCCAATCCAAATTGTCCGAACAGCCCGTTGGACGGACGGTCGCCGAAGGCGCTGTTGAGGCGGTCGCTAAGCGGTCCGCCGGCCGCCGCGATACGGGTCTGCAGCGCGGGCGTGAGCAGGACGGCGCCAAAGGCGATCATCAAAACCGCCGCCGCCTGACGAAAGGCGTCGCCGTCGAGGCCGATGCTGAAGCCGATTGTCGCCACGAAAAGCCCGATGACGACGAAGGACAAAGCGACGCCAAAGGCCAGAAGCGCCGGCGCAAGTCGATGCTCGGCCGCGGCGGCGCCGAGAACCAGGGGTAGCAGCGGCAGCACGCAGGGCGAGAGAACCGAGAGAAGTCCCGCGAGAAATGCGAGCCCGAGCGCGCCGGCGGCCATGGTCAGAGCGCCTTGTCGACGAGGGCGCCGATCGAGCCAGGGTCGGTCTCGCCGACCGAGCGGCCGATTTCCTTGGCGCCCTTGAAGACGATGATCGTGCTCTGCTGCGTCGCCCTCAGCGCCCTTACGGCGTCCTTCTGTCCGTCGAAATCGACACGGAAGGCGGCGACATTGGAGAATTTCGGATCGCTTTCGAGCTTGCGAAGGATCGGCTCCTGCGCGCGGCAGGTGGGGCACCAGGGGGCGTAGACATGCACGACAATCGATTTGCCGGCCGCCTGCGCGGCGGCGAAGGTCTCGGCGTCGAACGCCTGCTCGGCGGCTGCGGCGATTCCCGGCGCGGTGAGAACAGCGAAAAGGGCAAGCAGGCTGCGGCGTGAGAACATGCTGGGCTCCGATTGAGAATTGGGGCTATCGACGACTTGTCGCCCCAATTAGATGGGGTCGTGATCAAACGATGCAAATTCGGAAGGCGCAATGACGCAATGTGTCGGAATTCTTCTCGCTGGAGGTCTCGCCCGGCGCATGGGCGGCGGCGACAAGCCGTTGGCGGAAATCGGGGGGCGGGCGATCCTCGCCCATGTCATCGAGCGGCTCGCGCCCCAATGCGCCGGCCTGGCGCTGAACGCCAATGGCGATCCCGCGCGCTTCGCCGCCTTCGGCCTGCCGGTCGTGGCCGATAGCGTCGAGGGTTTCGTCGGCCCGCTCGCCGGCGTCCTGGCGGGGATGGATTACGCAGCCGGACATTACCCGGAGGCGACGGACGTCATCAGCGCGCCGGCCGACACGCCCTTTCTGCCGGCGGACCTCGTCGCGCGCCTCTCGGCCGAACGCCGGAGAGCAGGCGCGCAAATCGCCGTCGCTGCATCAGGCGGGCGCGCGCATCATGCGGTGGCGCTCTGGCCGGTCGCGCTGCGCGAACCGCTGCGCCGCGCCCTGATCGAGGAGGGCGAGCGCAAGGTCTCGGCCTTCATCGCGCGCTATCCCGACGTGACGGTGGACTGGCCGGCCGAGCCTGTGGACCCGTTCTTCAATGTGAACCGTCCGGAGGATTTGGCGCTGGCGGCCTCTATGGCGGAAAAGGCGTAAGGTCGGACCGCCGGGAGGGCGATCCCGCCCCCTCAGACGAAACCCGGATCCATCTGCGTCTTCTTCTCCAGCCAGCCCGGCGTCGGCAGCTGCTGGCTGCGCAGAAATTCGGGATTGAAAAGTTTGGACGCGTAGCGCGCGCCGCCGTCGCAGAGGATCGTCACGATCGTGTGTCCCGGCCCGAGTTCGCGGGCGAGGCGCATGGCGCCGGCGACATTGATTCCCGACGAGCCGCCGAGCAGCAGGCCCTCGTCCTGCGCCAGCGCGAAGACGATGTCGAGCGCCTCGGCGTCGGGGATGCGATAGGCGACGTCGATGGGCGCGCCCTCTAGATTGGCGGTGATGCGCCCCTGGCCGATGCCCTCGGTGATCGAGGAGCCCTCGGCCTTCAGTTCGCCGGTCGTATAGTAGGAGTAGAGAGCGGCCCCGTGCGGATCGGCGAGGCCGATGCGGATGTTCGGATTGCGCTCCTTGAGCGCCATGCCGACGCCCGCGAGCGTGCCGCCCGTGCCGCAGGCGCAGATGAAGGCGTCAACTTCGCCGCCAAGTTCGTCGTAAATCTCCGGTCCGGTTGTCCGTATATGCGCCTCGCGGTTGGCGACGTTGTCGAACTGGTTGGCCCAGACCGCGCCGTTCGGCTCCTCCTTCGCCAGCCGCTCCGCAAGACGGCCCGAGATCTTCACGTAATTGTTGGGGTTGGCGTAGGGAACGGCCGGCACCTCGACGAGCTGCGCGCCCTGAAGGCGCAGCATGTCCTTCTTCTCCTGGCTCTGCGTCTCGGGGATCACGATCACTGTGCGGAAGCCGAGCGCATTCGCGACCAGCGCGAGGCCAATGCCCGTATTTCCCGCCGTGCCCTCGACGATCACGCCGCCGGGCTTCAGCGCGCCGCGGGCGATGGCGTCCTTGACTATATAGAGAGCCGCGCGGTCCTTCACCGAGCCGCCGGGGTTCATAAACTCCGCCTTGCCGAGGATGCGGCAGCCCGTGGCTTTGGACGCGGCCCGCAATTCGATGAGCGGGGTGCGGCCAATGGCCTCGATGACGCTGGGGGCGATGGTCATGAATGTTTCCTGCAGGAGGGGAATGTTCCGTTCCTAGCCGACAGAGCCGCTTTGCTCAAAGGCAAAAGTCGCGCCGTGCCGCGCGCTGGCGCCGGGGGCGAGGATGCGCATCGATGGTTTTTCATAGAGTTCGCCATGAAAATCGTCGGGATCGCCATGGCCGGTCCATGGCTCGATGCAGAGATAGGGGGCGGGCGGCAGCGTCCAGAAACCGACATGTGGGAAGTCGTCGAGCGTCACGGACAGTCTCGCTCCGGCGCCATTGTCGAAGACGAGGCTGCGGCTGGCGATGTCCAGAAAGCAGAGAGCGTCGTGCGCGAAGATTTCCGGCGCGAGCGGAAGCCGGGCGCCGGTGAGTGGCGTTCTTTTCGTCAGCGTCGAGAAGAGACCGCCGGGGGCGATGATCGGAACGTCCGCTTGCTCCTCCTTCTCGAAGACGATGGCGTGTTCGGCGGCCGATCCGGCCAGCGGCCAGCGGAAGGCCGGATGTAGTCCGCAGGCATAGGGCAGCGGCCGGTCCCCCGTGTTCGTCACGATGAGATTATTGTCGAGCGCGCCGGCGCGCAGCCGGAACTCGACCTCGAAACGGAAGGCGAAGGGATAAAGCGCGCGGGTCTCCGCGTCATCGACGAGGGCGAGGCGCAAATAATCCTCGCGCCTTTCGGCGATCTCGAAGCGCTTCTTCCACGCGAAGCCATGCAGCGCGAGGGGATAGGTCTGACCGTCAACCCTGACGCGACCGTCGCGGGTCCAGCCGACCACGGGGAACAATACCGGCGCGGTCTGGTCCCAGATTTCCGGATCCTTCGCCCAGATCAGATCGACGCCGCCGGCGCGCCAGGCGGCGAGTTCCGCGCCGAAGGTCAGGATTTCGGCCGTGTCGCCGCTTGCATGGGTGAGGAGAATCTTGTCGCTCATGCTTTAACTTATACATCCACTTGAACTTGTCGCGCGCCGCGACCGGAGCACGTCTGCAAATGGTTGAAGTTAAAACGGCTTTTCTCGGCGTCGAACGATCTGTCCTCGGCCGGCCATGGCGGGCGCGGCTGGACGCGTCCGGCGAGGCGCTGGCTTTGGCGCTCGCCCAGACCCACGGGCTCGACGACATGCTGGCCCGCGTCCTTGCGGGGCGGGGCGTGAGCGTGGCCGAGGTTGATCGCTATCTCGACCCGACGATCCGGACGCTGATGCCCGACCCGTCGACCGTGCGGGACATGGACGCCGCCGTGGACCGGCTCGCGAGAGCGATCGAGACCGGAGAGCAGATCGCCATTTTCGGCGACTACGACGTCGATGGCGCCTGTTCCTCGGCCCTGCTGATCGACTATTGGCGGGCGGCCGAGGCGCCGGAGCCCTTGCTGCATATCCCCGACCGGATCTTTGAGGGTTATGGGCCAAACGCCGAGGCGATCCGCAATCTTGCCGGGCGGGGAGCCACGCTCCTCGTGACCGTCGACTGCGGGACGACAAGCCACGAGCCCTTCGCCGTGGCGCGGGAGCTGGGCCTCGACGTTATCGTGCTCGACCACCATCAGGCGCCCGAGCATCTTCCCGACGCGATTGTCGTGAACCCGAACCGGCAGGACGACCTCTCGGGGCAGGGTGGACTCTGCGCCGCCGGGGTCGTTTTTTTAGCGCTCGCGGGGCTGTTGCGGACGCTGCGGACCCGGGACTGGTGGGGCGACCATCGCCCGGCGCCCGACCTGCTTTCCTCCCTCGACCTCGTTGCGCTGGCCACGGTGGCGGATGTCGCGCCCCTCTCAGGTCTCAATCGCGCCTTCGTCGCCAAGGGACTCTCGGTAATGCGCAACCGGTCACGCACCGGTCTGGCGGCTCTGATGGACGCTGCCCGAATGGATGGGCCTCCGCGCGCCTACCATCTTGGCTTCGCGCTCGGTCCCAGAATCAACGCGGGCGGCCGGATCGGCGACGCGGGCCTGGGGGCGTGCCTGTTGACCCTCTCCGATCCGGTCGAAGCCAGCCGGATCGCGCGTGAGCTGGATCGACTGAACGCCGAGCGTCAGGCGATCGAACGGGAGGCGCTGGAAGCCGCGGTTGCGCTGGCCGAGGAGCAATTCGTTAAAACGAACAGGCTATCCTGTCTTGTGGTCGAAGGCTCGGACTGGCATCCCGGCGTTGTCGGCCTGATCGCCGCGAGGTTGAAAGAGAAGTTTAACTTACCATCGTTTGCTATTGCTTTTAATGGAGAAACTTGTTCAGGTTCAGGTAGAAGTTTAAGTGGAGTCGATATCGGAAAGACCGTGCGTCGGGCGGTTGAACTTGGGCTGGCGGTAAAAGGCGGCGGTCACGCCATGGCGGCCGGGATCACGGTCCTCGCCGACCGCGTCGCCGCCCTGCGCGAATTTCTCAACGACGCGCTCGCCGAACAGGTGGAGGCCGCCCGAGGCGCAGACGCCCTGGTCATTGACGCCGCGCTCAGCGGTCGCGGCGTGAATCTGGATCTTCTTCGCCGGGTGGAGAGGGCTGGGCCATTCGGGCAGGGCAATCCCGAGCCGCTTTTCGTTCTGCCGGAGCAGCGGATCGTCGACGCCGCGGTCGTCGGAACGGGTCACGTCCGCGCCCGGCTGCGTTCCGGGGACGGCGCCTCGGTGGACGCCATCGCCTTCCGTGCTGTCGGCTCGCCGCTCGGCGAGGCGTTGCTCGGCGGGCGGGGGGAGCGCTTTCATGTGGCGGCGCGATTGTCGACCAATCAGTTCCGGGGCGTCGAGCGGGTCGAGACCCGGATCGCCGATCTGGCGCGGGCCGACTGAAGCCGGTGTGGCCGCAGCGCCACAGCTCGTCGAAATCACGCCTGCCGCAGCCTCGGCAATGCGCATTGCCGCATTTCTGACCAAATCGAGCCGCCTTTTCGCCTCGGCGACATCCTGTCGTTAACGACAAGTTTGCAATTCGGCGAGAAACTCCAAGGCCCAAGGTGAGCGCAAGACAAATCAGGGTCATGCGCGGAGCCCGGCGCTCTTCCCGAGCGGGCATCGAGGTTTTGGCCGGTTAGGACGGGCTTCAGCGCTTCGGGCTGAAGCCTCTTTCTCGACAAGGACGATCTCGATGCGATCTGTCGTGTCCCGGAACCAGATGTGCCTGTTAATGAAGAATTTTGCGCCGGATATCGGTCGTCTACGCGGATCGCTCCTTATCCTTTCCCTCGGCGCTCTGGCCGGATGTTCCTCGACGACGCAATACCCCCGCTATGCCAGCCTTGGCGGAAGCGGAGCCATTGACCCGCGTTATGGCGTTCGGGCGAGCCCTCGCGTCATCGCCGACGGCGAGGAAGTGCCGAAGGGCGGCGGCTCCTTCATGGTCGGCAAGCCATACAAGATTGCGGGCCGCACCTATTATCCCAGCGAGAAGCCCTACGCCGCGACCGGGACCGCGTCATGGTACGGCGCGGATTTTCATGGCCGCCGCACGGCCAATGGCGAGATTTTCGATCGCCAGTCGATCAGCGCCGCTCATCCGACGATGCCGCTTCCGAGCTACGCGCGCGTCACCAATCTGAACAACGCGCGTTCGATGGTCGTGCGCGTCAATGATCGCGGCCCCTACCACGGCGGCCGGGTCATGGACGTTTCCCAGCGCGTCGCAGAAGCCCTCGACTTCCACAGGGCGGGAACCGCCAAGGTGCGGGTCGAGTGGATCGGCCGCGCCGATCTCGCCGGCGACGACGACGCGAAGCTTCTGGCCACGCTTCGCGACGACGGTCCCGCGACTCTCGACAGCGGCGCCTCGATCATGACCGCGGCCCGGCAGGGCGCGCCAGCCGCCATACGGGCCGCGACGGCCGAACTGCGTGAGGCGCAGCCGGTCGCTGGCGCTTCGACGGAAGAGGTGGTCCGTCCGAACGAAAGCGAGATGATGGCCTACGCTGGCGACAACGCCCGAGCCGACCCGCAGGGCGGAGAGACGATCGCGGACAAGGCGGGCGCCGCCGTCTCCAATGTCGATAATGTCGACGCCGAGCCCGTCGCTTCACACCGCCACAAGGAGGCGAAGGAGGCCGCCGTGCCTCTGCCGCCGACGCGTCCGGCGTCCTTCGGCCGTCAGGCCTCGGGCAAGCCCGCGATCCGTCAGGCGATGAATTGAGGGGCATGTTGTAAACACGCGGTTCTGCATTGCAATTTCCGGCGCCGCGGGTCATCTTCCGAGGCGCGTCGCCAATGGCGCGGCGCGGCCAAGCGGAGCGCGCCCCTTGTCCATGCTTTCTTTTCGCTACCTTATCGCGGCGGTTTTCGTCGCTGTCTCGTCGCTGTTTTCCGGTTCCGCGCTGGCGCAGGCATTCCAGACCAGCGTTCCCAACGCCATTCTGATCGACGCCGGCACCAACACGGTTCTCTTCGAGAAGGGCGCCGACGATCTCGTCACGCCGGCTTCGACCGTGAAGATCCTCACGGCCGAAATGATCTTTCGCGAATTGACGGAAGGCCGCCTGAAGCTCGGGGACGTGTTCACCGTCTCCGAATACGCCTGGCGCAATGGCGGCGCGCCTGCGGGCGGCTCGGCGATGTTCCTGAAGGTGAACAGTCAGGCGACGGTCGAGGATTTGTTGCGTGGCCTCCTGATCGACTCGGGCAACGACGCCGCGCTCGTGCTTGCGGAGGGCGTCGCGGGGTCGGAAGAGGCCTTCGTCATGCGCATGAACAAGCGCGCCTCCGAGCTCGGCCTCGTCAAGTCGCGCTTCGGCAATCCCTGGGGCAAGGCGAGCGACGACCAGAAGGTGACGCCACGCGAGGTGGCGAAGCTCGCCCTGCATGTCATCCGGACCTACCCGGATTTCTACAAATATTTCGGGGAGAAGGAATTCACCTGGAACAACATCCGGCAGCAGAACCGTAATCCGCTGTTGACGATGAGCATCGGCGCGGACGGGCTAAAGACCGGCAATATCGAGAAGGGCGACTTCGGCATCGTCGGCTCGGCGAACCAGGA